>NZ_JBYSXN010000015.1:0-500 GCF_058782275.1 Sphingomonas sp. FW306-05-A | reverse complement strand
AAAGTGGTGGATCGATGGCCGCGGTCTAACCGACATCGAATGGCTCGAGCAAGCCAAGCAAATCGCTGCCGCAAGGGCTCCGGTTTCCTACGGACGTGAAACGATCCCTGCCCTACCAGTACAGGAAGCACATCGGGTGGCCCTTCCACCGCTTTTTGCAAATTAGCGTTAGCTGCGAGGCAGGCACTGATTGCGCAATTACCTACAAAAGTGGGCCGCGACCAGTTGGAGTATGGAAATGCGCGACCCTGGCCACCCTGTTACCCGGGAAGGTCATGAGTGGTTACACGATCCCTATGCCAACGTGAACTTACCGCCAACAGTTTATTGCGTCAAAGGCTGCCGGGCGCGACAACGTTAGAGACGGAGACGATCTACGACGGATCAAGAGCCGCATCGATCATCACATTCCAATTTACCGCAGCTACTTTCCAGTCAAACTGTGGAACTGCTAGCATTTCTAGACTGGGCTCGCGCATGGCCTCGAGGACAAGCCGCGC
>NZ_JBYSXN010000001.1:1647969-2003249 GCF_058782275.1 Sphingomonas sp. FW306-05-A | reverse complement strand
TGCCGCGACCATACTGAAGAGCTTTCTCATGCCATCCCCCCTTGCAGCCGCTCCGAACAGCCCGCAATTATCAGACATCATAACCCGAACTATTCACAGGAACAATTCCGCGCGTGTTTCGACCACCCGGTCAGTGCGATGCAAAGTGCGTCACGAGATCGTAGATGTAGTCCCGACCGCGGTAGAGCACGTCAGTCGAAATACGTTCGTTCAGCCCGTGCGTGCCGGCCGTGGCGGGATCATTCCAAAGCCTGGGAAGGTCGAGCGGCGGTGTCACCGCGACCGGGCGCTCCTGAATCTTGCTCGGCGACACCTTGACCTGCGGATCGGCGGTGACCTGTTCGATTGCTGCCTTGGTCTCGGCGGCGGTTTCCCCCGGCGCGATGCGGCAGTTGACGGACGCCGTCACCCGCTGCGGCAAGGCGTTCGCGACGTGGCCGCCCTCGATCAGCGTGGCGACGCACGTCGTGCGCAGCAACGGGTTGAGGCTTAGGTCCGCCGAGACTGGGCTCATCGCGGGGAACGCTGAGCCATTCAAACTCTGTTATATTCCCGAACTGGATATGTTTCGCCAATCCCTTCTTGGCGCCCTCCTATTGGGTCGTGTGTCCTCGGTTACGGATTTCATCGCCTGTGTGTTTGGGATTATGCTGGGCGTATCTGGCGATCGTAAATTCCGATTGGCGAGCTCCTCACGCCTGTAGACGGCTTCGCCAAGCCATCTGGCGGCGCGGACGTCCAGTCATTCGCGTTCCGAGCCTGCGATTGCCTGCTACGTAGATGTCCGGCGTTCACTAAGTAGATGCGTTCGCGCGATGCGCAGCGATTAACTGACAGTTCCCAATGCCGACCGAAAAAGCAGATCAACGATCGTCTGAAGTTGGGAAGCGGCAAACCGATCCGGAATGATCACGAGTGGGTCGTCTCGCCGCGCGTGGTAATGCTGCCGAGGCTCGGTCCTTGCGAATTTGGCGGGCTATTGGCTGTCTCTCGCCTCGTCAAACGCCGACCGGTTGCCTTCGATTTCCGCGATGTGCGCGCCGGCCCAGTATCCGAGTTCGCGGATCGGATCGGCCAATGAGCGGCCAAGAACCGTGAGGGCGTACTCCACTTGAGGCGGCACGGTTGGGTGGACGGTGCGGGCCACCATACCATCGCGTTCAAGCGCACGCAGCGTTCGGGCGAGCATCTGTTGGCTAATGCCGCCGATGGTGCGCTTGATGTCGTTGAAGCGCCGCGGCCGCTCCGTGAGGGTCATCACAATCATCACGGCCCATTTGTCGCCGATCAGGCTGAGAACACCGCTGAACCGTTTGCATTCGACGTGGACGGGCTCGGGGGTGGTCAGCTCCATATGACTAGGTCCTGTAAAAATGCCTTCTTGGCGGGGTGCGTCAGGTCACATAGCTGGTCTAGGTCACTTTTCCAGACCGGAGCTAATCCTATGAACATCCTGCACATCGATGCCAGTGCAAGCGACAGCGGTGCCTCACATACACGTCGCCTCTCAAGGGAACTCGTTGAGCGGCTCAAAACGGCCAATCCCGGTTCGACAATCGCGTACCGCGATCTCGTCGCCAACAAGCTTCCGCACGTGGACATGACAATCCGGCATGCCTGGGCGGCCGAGAACACCGGCGACACCAAGCTCGCCGAGACGATGAGCCGATCCAAGGCTCTGATTGACGAACTCAAGGCGGCGGACGTGGTGGTAGTCGGCTCGCCCATGTACAACTTTACGGTGCCCTCGACGTTGAAGGCCTGGGTCGACCATGTGGCAATCGCCGGGCAAACTTTCAGCTACACGGCCGAGGGACCACGCGGCTTGCTCAGCGGCAAGGTCTATCTCGTCCTCTCGTCGGGGGGAGTTTACTCGCAAGGACCGTTCGCCGCGTACGATCATCTGTCGACCTACCTCAAGGCGATCTTCAACTTCCTTGGCATCGTGGACATTGAGGTGATCCGAGCGGAAGGCATCGCTTACGGACCGGAGCAGGATCGAGCCGCAATGGCGAGCGCTGCTCAGAAAATTGAGGAGATCGTCGCCTGATCAGGTCGGCAGGGAAGCCAGTCACGGAGACAGGGCCGTGGCTGGCTACCTGATTAAAACTGGGGATTAGACCTGAACAAACGGCCGGTTCAGGAGCGGAGTGAGTCCATTCTGGATGACCGGGAATGGGTCTTGCTAGCCTTCTGCGGCTCGATAGTTTCGCCCCCCAAGCGAACCGTTTTTGCGGCTGGCGATCAGCCGCGGGACTCTCCTGGTCTGGTGACCTGTGACGTCCATTCTTCGATGCCAAGCTGTTGAGGAAGTGTCTGAAGCGCCGTGTTGAGCGCGGTGTTTCGCGACGAGAGACAGCCCCTGTCGTGTCTGAGCGTGGTGACCGTGCCGTCAGATCTGGTCCAGGTGAGGACGTAGCTCGAACTGTCCGAGATCTGTTGTTCGCAGATCGTGTTGATCGTCGCCCCGGTACCGGGGCGATATGGTGCCAGCGCGGTTTCAATCGCCCGGTAGGCGTCCGGACCGCCTTCGCGGACTCTCTTACCCAAGACCGCCGTATGCCGCTCGCCGACGAACCTGACGGCGCCGTTGCCGTCGACCTCCACCTTATAAACGGGGCAAAAACCGAAGCACGGTCCGACGGACCATGCGATCGTCTCCCTGATGTTCCTAGTCGACTGTCCGAGGACGGGCAGCGCCGTGGTTTTCGCGCATCCTCCCAGCGCCGAAAGCCACAAAACCGCGCAGCCGAGCTTTATCGTCGATTTCATTGCGCCTGCCTTTTTAAATCGACTGGCAGTTCGCCAATTGGGCAGTAGCGATAGGTCGTGGCATTGCGTCCATGCCCTAGCAAGAACGTCAGTGCGTCCTGGACGGCGACCGTCTGCTTTTCGACGACGCGCGGGGCGGGACCTGCGCCCGCATCGATGCATGACTGACTCACGTCATAAGTGTTTCCCCGCCGCGATAGTATTCGAGCGATGCATGATCGAGTGTGGGCGGTGCTGATGCCCTTGCCGTCATACTGTCGGATCGAGACGTTCGCAGGCTCACGGCAAGATGCCCCCTTTTCGACGTAAATCCCCGGCTTCAGAAAGTAGACGCCGCCGGGTTTGCGCGAGATATCCGCGCTGGCGACGGCGGCGCTAGCGACCAATCCAGCTGAAGCGAGGGCAAGCGTTACCCGTAAAGCCTTATTAGTTTTCATGCTTTTTCCTAACAGATGCTGGTCGTCCTCGGGTTAAGAGGGGAAACCAGAACGGCGGGCTAAGCAACCATTTCTACGGTTTTCAAGAAAGCCGGCGTGCCGTCGGGCAGGGGACCACCAGTGGCACCACTCTTGCCTGGAAAATGAATGAGTGTCTGAAGGTGGTAAGCGGGGAAGGGCACGCGAATGTCCGGGTATGGGTCAGAACCGCAGAGGTGGCTCCCGATCAGGAACGATCCAAGCCGCGCACATGCTCCCACACGTTGGAAATGACGACCGATCCCTCTCCTACCGAGGATGCCACGCGTTTCACCGACCCGGCGCGGACGTCGCCGACGGCATAGATGCCTGTGCGCGAGGTGGCGAAAGGCGACAATGCCCCAGCCGCTTCGCCGGTGAGCACGAAGCCCTTGCCGTCGAGAGCGACCAGTTCGGAGAGCCAGCCCGTATTCGGTGCCGCGCCGACCATCACGAAGATGGCGCAGCTTGCCACGATGCGGTCGCCGTCTCCATTGCGGATCGTCACCGCCTCCAGACTATGCCTGCCATGAAGTTCGACGGCATAGGTACCGTATTCAATGGTGATTGCGGGGTCTGCCTCGAGCCTGCTCAACAGATAGTTGGACATGGACGAGGCCAAGGTGTCGCCACGCACCAGTAGGCGAACGTGCCGGGCCGTACGGCTGAGGAACATCGCCGCTTGCCCGGCGGAATTGCCTCCGCCGATGACCAACACCTCGGTATCTCGGCAGAAGCGTGCCTCATTCTCGGTCGCCGCATAATAAACGCCCGTGCCCTCGAACTCCGCGAGGCGTGCGATTGGCAGGCGCCTGTACTGGACCCCGGTGGCGACCACAACAGCGGCGGCGAGAACGCGCCGACCGTTGGCGAAGGTCGCACAGAAGGCGCCGCTGTCGAGCTGGTCCAGCGACTCGATGCGCCGTGGCATGACGAAGCGCGTTCCGAATTTCATCGCCTGCACCTCGCCGCGCCACACAAGATCGGCACCTGAGATGCCGGTGGGGAAGCCCATATAGTTCTCTATCCGGCTGGAAGTGCCTGCCTGGCCGCCAATAGCGGTCTCGTCGACCACCAGCGCGCGCAATCCTTCGGCTCCCGCATAGACGCCGGCTGACACGCCGGCAGGGCCGGCTCCGACGATGAGTACGTCGAATGCCTCGTTTTCGGGAACGTCCTGATCGAGTCCGAGTAGCCGCGCCACCTTTTCCGGCGTTGGATCGCTCACCACCAAGTCGCGGCCGAACACCACGACGGGCTCTTGTGGCGCGGTTCCGCAACTGCTGGCGACATGGGCGGCCTCATCGCTGCCGAGCGGGTAGGAGCGGTAGGGCAGGCGGTTGCGCGCGGCGAACTCGGCCACTTTTCTAACGGCCCGGTCCTCCTCTTCGCCAACCAACACCAGCATGCCGTCGCCAGCATCCAGCTGTCGCCGACGGCGTGCCGCCAAAACCGTGATGACGATGTCCGACAACTCCGGTATGTCCGACATCAGGCTAAGCATCGTGGATCGTGGTACTTCCACGACAGCCGTGTCGCTCGCTGCACGCATCGGTAGCGACCATGTGCCCCCGGACAGCAGTGAGATCTCACCCATAAACTGGGTAGGCCCCAGCGTTGAATGCACAAGCCGATCGCCCGTGAACGGATTGACGACCTCAATTTCCCCATCTTCCACATAAACGAAGCGGTCGGCCAGACCGCCTATCTCGGCCAGCATCGCTCCCTTGGGATAATGAGTGCGTGTCCCCGCCGCCCGGATCGCGGCAATATGAGCAGGCTGCAGCGGAACCCGCTGCATTTCCCGCAAGTCACGGCCGATCGTTTCCATGGACGCTGTCCCCTATGCGAATTGACACTAGCTCGACGAACGTGGCGACGGCAATCGCCGGTGAACAGCCTCGGCCTGATGCGGACGCGCCTGGATACGCACCGCGATGGCATTGACGACACTCGGGACAGATTGCAGGACGACCCTACCAGCAGGATAGAAGGGTGGTTTTGTGCATCCAGCGGCGAACTTTGAGCTGATCATCGTCATGTTCCTGGTAGTGTTGGGGCTTCACTATTTGGCTCGGCGTCTGTCGCTACCGCCGGCGGCCGCGCTGATTGTCGGCGGGTGTGCGGTCGCCTTCGTGCCGGGTGTGCAAGGGATCGCGATTGATCCGGAACTGGTCCTTGTCCTGTTTCTCCCGCCCCTCCTGATGGACGGCGCATGGTTCACCGCTGTTGCGCCGTTCCGGCGTCACATGGCCGGCATTCTTTCGCTAGCGGTTGGCGCTGTCTTCTTTACCACTGTGGTTGTGGCGATCGTAACTAGGCTGCTGATGCCGCAGCTACCCTGGGCCGCCTGCGTCGCGCTCGGCGCGATCCTGTCGCCGCCCGATGCCGTATCCGCCCGCGCCGTGTTGCAGCGAGTCAAGTTGCCACGCCGGCTGACCACGCTGCTCGAAGGCGAAAGTCTGCTAAACGACGCTGCCGGCCTGGTCCTGTTCCGGTTCGCGGTGGCGGCAGTGTTGACCGGCAGCTTCCATGCGGGTGCGGCGACGGGAACCTTCCTTGTACTGGTGGTGGGTGGCATCGCGGTGGGCGCGGCGATCGGTGGGCTTTGGGTCGTTCTGCTTCGCCGGCTTGGAGACGATACGCTGATGATTGCAGCGACGGTGCTAGTCTGTTGGAGCGCCTATATCGCAGGCGAAATGCTGCACGTTTCCGGCGTGATCGCGGTAGTTACCGCTGGCCTGACCTGCGGCTGGTATCAGCACGTCGTATTCGACGCGCACGTCCGCATCCGGGCGCTGGCGTTTTGGCAGGTGCTCGTGTTTCTTCTCGAAGCAGCTGTCTTTCTGCTCATCGGTCTGTCGTTGCGAGGGTTGCTGGACCGTGTCGGCGGCCTTGGTGTGGTTGTGGACACGATGGCACAGCCCGTGCTGCTCATCGTCCTGTCAGTTGTAGTCGCGCGGTTTTTATGGATTCTCGGCGTCGATGCCGGCGTCGCGGCCACTCGGCGTATCGGTTGGACGCGACAGCAACCGCTGGGCGCGCGTGCGGCGGTGGTGATGAGCTGGGCAGGAATGCGCGGTGTGGTGACGCTGGCGGTCGCGCTCTCGCTACCAGAGACGATGCCAGCGCGGGATCTAATGCTCGTCACCGCCTTTGCTGTAATTCTCGTCACCGTCTTGGTGCAGGGCACGTCACTGGGCTGGGTCATTCGGACCGTGAAGCCCTACGATGACGGCAGGGCGCGACCGCCGCTCGATTTGCACTCGGCCGAGATGCTGCTGTTCCAGGCACAGTTGGCTCTTGTTGAGCGCGAGGCAGTGGCGGCTGACGGTACGGTCATTCACCCACAACTCCTGCGACGCTACCGGACCCGTGCAACGGCAGCAGATGCGTTCGACGGCACGGTGGAGGAGCGCAACGCGGCTATCGCCAGCCATTTCGATGTCATCATTGCCGCGGTCACGGCTGGTCGCGCCGAGCTTGTCCGCCTGCACCGTGCTGGCCGGATCGACGACGAGACGCTTCACGATCTCGAACACGATCTCGACCTTGAGGAGCTTGCCGCAGCGGCAGCGAAGGGATGAACGAACGCCTGAACGTCCGAACGTGGGAAGCTTAGAAGCCGTCGCGAGCGTCGGCAATTGGGTCGAGACGGACAGCTAAGACCATCGATCAGGCGCGGCCGATTACCGCGATTAACGGGTCGCTTGCACTCCCGTCAGCCAAGACCTCGATTGAAACCTCAGCGAAGCCGGCACGCTGCAGGTAGAGCCGGACCAGTGCCGCATGCCCATTGGTATCGAGCGCGCGCCAGATTGCCACTGCTTTCGTCGGGAAGCAGCGGTTCGAGAAGCTGACTACGAACGGCGCGCCGGCGACCAGCACGCGGCGGACTTCGGCGAACACCGCTACCGGCCGTTGCAGGTATTGAGCACCAACGCAGCACAACGCAGCATCGAAGGTGCCCTCATCGAGGGGCAGCATCGGCTCGCGGTTGAGATCCTGCACGAACCAGCGGTTCAGGCGCGGGTTGGTAGCGAGCTCGTCGGGGTTCATGCCGTGGCCTACGATCTGGGTATACTCGATATCGTCGGGCAGATGGCTGATCCAGCTCGACATCAGATCGAGAACGCGGCCGCCGTTGGGGAGCGCGGCGCGGTAGAAGCCGGTCAGCGCCGCGATGGCGCCCGCGTCGATGTGGGTGACCAATCGCGAGGGCGCGTAGAAGGCACGATCATCGCCCGCATCTTGCTTGTTGAACGCGCCGGCCGGCAGCTCGGGGAGTAAGTCGTCGGTCATGAGCTCGCGCTTAGCATTGATCACCCGGCGTCAGAAATGCGCGAAGACACGACAGCCGTATTGGCTTGATCGTAAACACTCGGTCAGGGGCAATTGCAAGCCACCGGGTCCAGTGCCAACATGAACAGATGGTTGAAGTTAGTAAGCCAGAAAACGGCGGGGGGTGCCCGGAATTGGGTCTTCCACGCAGCAAAGTGGACTGGCGGCAAGCGCCTAGACCCGGTCATTCCTGATGAGCGAGCTCCGCACGGTAGAGGCATGCACAGCCTTGCCACTCTGTGCTCCTTCGTCTCGTTGGATGCGCGACAATGCGACCCGAATCCTCCAAGCGCGTTCTAACACAACGACAACGCGGTAAATTTGGAGAGAACGATGGCCGATCTAAACGCAACCGATGCGCTGCTGGACGACTTCGGCAATTTGCCAATCCATCCAACCGGCTCGGGCATTGCAGACTTAGAAATTGCGTATGAGCAGATGAAATTAGCTGAAGAAGCGAATGCTTCTAATGCCCTGAGTATCCCGGATTCCGACGCTCTGATTGACAATCCCAATGCTGAGATGACAGGGATCGAAACTGAGGCTGTGGAAGAGAGCGCAGCGCATCCGAGCTGATATCGTGATTTTCTAAGGCACATCCCCCTTTTAAAGATGACCATGAGCTTCCAGCAGTTACGTCGCTTAGTAGTGTAAGCGGCGTGATCGCTGGAAGTCTCTTGGGTCAGGACCCGTTGATGTGAGAGGGCGATCTGATTCAGGCTCCGCGAGGAGAACTGACGCAAGCGACCTTTACTGGCTGACGGACGGGCGGATAGAGTGTCTGCGCCGTATTACCCCAAAAGTTATGCCACGCCGCGTGTTGATGATCGGCGGTTTTGAGCGGCATTGTTTTCATCAGTCGCAACGTATCGCGCTGACGTGACGCCTCTAGCGAGACGATCTCCCCGAAAGCCGGCCGGCAGCTATCCGGCGGGAAAGCTGCCAGTCCGCAAGCGCCCACTATCGGACGCTTAGGTTGGCGATGCGTGAACCTAAAAGATGGTGTATCGCGGCGGCTGCATTTCGACCTTTGTGAGATTGCAACCCCTTCACATACTATGCCTAGATCGGGGTCGAGCCTGACCTCGAGCATCGAGGGAAGGAGTGTGAGCGATGGCGCATTTCGTGGGTCTGGACGTCTCGGTGAAGGAGACGTCGGTGTGCGTTGTGGACGATGCGGGCGCGGTGGTGTGCGAGCGTAAGGTGCCGACCGAACCCGATGACATAGCCGTACTGCTGACGTCGATCGGCGGCGATTACGTCAGGGTCGGGATAGAAGCCGGGCCATTGTCGCAATGGCTGGTGAACGGTCTAAGCGAGGCGGGTCTTCCCGTGATCTGCGTCGAGACACGGCACGTGAAGGCCCTTTTGCAGGCGCAGCAGATCAACAAATCCGACCGTAACGCCGCGCGTGGGATCGCGCAGATGATGCGGGTGGGGCTGTTCAGCCGGTGCATGTGAAGACGCTATCAAAGTATGCCGCAAGCGACACGACCGCGCCCAATCGTTCACCGGCGGGGAGGAGTGGGACACCTTCACGCATGGTTCGCCTCCCGTGCCGAGAGATACGCGGAAAGGCGTGCGATCGTGCTGGCGCGAGGCGTGCGTCCGGCGCGTAGGTCAGTCACCAGCGCCGGGTCGCCAACAGCCTCGCGACCAATGCGGGACAGGGTGATTCCCGTGTCGCGGTGCAATCTGTCAATGCGCTGTAGGATTTGGGTTTTGGGGGCGACGGCAATCCGTGCCCTGTTATCGATGAATCGATACATGGTTTCGTCTCTTCGTTTTGGCCTACTACAGCCGTTCCCGGTGACGGACCGGGTGCCGGGAGGTAGTAGCCAGCCGAAGAGACTGGTGGAGAGCTTTCCCCCCGAAAGGGTATTGTATAGCGCCCCGCTCCCGACATAAGCTGTCGGCGAGCAGCGAACGCTAATTCGCTCTCATTCGGAGCATATCGCTCCGCGGTGTTCGGTCTTGGTCCCGCGCCAACGGGACAGCGACCTATCTTCGGTCAGGGCTACTACACCCACCGGCAACATGCCTAATTCCAACAGACCGCGCAAGCATCCTCCGCCAAGGGGATCGCTTTGGCGCGTTCTTCGGCGGATGATCCTGATGATGACGGATTGAAAACATGGCCGTGCGTTGTTGCGGCCTCTGATCACGGCTGACTATTTGAATTGATCGATCATTGGGTGGTAAGCAGTCCGGCCGCTTCCGGGCGGCGATTGCGGCCAGCAATGTCCGCTTCGCGCCCTGCAGTTGAGTGAATTGACGTGAACCAACGCCCGGTTTCCAGACCGACCGCATCGCAGCTTAAAATCGGAAGCGCATCCCGACAGACATCACCGATTCCTCGTAGCGGATCGCACGCGGCAGCGTCGCCGTCGTGCCGGCGTAAGGGCTGTCCGCGCCGTAAATGTAGGTGAGGTCGGAGCGGTAGGGCTTGGCCAACATGTTGGTCCAGTCAGCCGTCAGCGTCAGGCTCTTGAGCAGATCGTAACTCGCCGACAGATCGAGCCGCCCGATGCCACGGACATTCTCAATATAGGTGTCGGGCGCGCGAAACTGCAGCGCCGATTGGTAGCGGCTTCGGTAATTGTACGACAGACGCGTCGAAAAGCCGCCCTTCTCGAAAATGCCAGCGACGTTGTACGTCCATTTCGACACGCCGAGGATCGGCGTCTGCGTGACCGATCCGCCGAGTTCGCCGGGGACGCCGGTCTTGGCGTCGAGATAGGTGACGTTCGCGTCTACGCCGAACGATTTTGCCCAGGTCGGTAATCCATCGAAATCGAAGAAGGTCGTGAACAGAGCCTCCACGCCCTGAATACGACCGGCCCCGCTGTTGAACGGAGTCGTGACGTTTAGGCGATAGCCGTTCTCGTCCGTCGTCGGGATCTGGTAGCTCGAAATGAACCCGTTGAGATCGCGCCGGAAGGCCGCAACGGCGATCTGGCCAGCGCGCGAGAAGTAATATTCGAGCGAGACGTCGTAATTGTTCGATTTCAGCGGTTGAAGGTTGGGATTGCCTGAACTGCCGTTGCGGATGCAGCTACTCGCCGCTGGGTTCTGCGCGGCCGGAAGGATCTGGTTGGTGACCGGATCGAATTCGCAACCGGGCAGGGAACCTGCGTTGACCGCTGGATTATACTGACCGAAGCCCGGGCGCGAGCGCGTCTTGGTGGCCGCCAGGCGCAATTGCAGCGCGTCGGTGAAGCGGATCCGTGCGCTCGCATTGGGCAGCCAGTCGGTGTATTTCGTCGTCGCGTCGATCGGCGTCACCACGGACCCGCTCAGCGAGGTGCCGACCAGATTGAGCGTCGTGCCGACGACCCGAACCCCGACCGCGCCATCGACGCGAATACCCGTGCCGAACGCGTAGCGCAGCTGCCCGTAACCAGCATAGGATGTTTCCTGCGAACGATAGGTCGCCGCCGGATTGACCGGAGGTGTCCCCTCCGCGAGACCTGCAAAGCTGCGGAGGTCCGCGATATTGCTGCGGATACTCGCGTACGTCGGCGTGTAATAGCGTCCCAGCCCGTTGCCCGCGTCATTCGGGAAACCGCTCGGACCGACCGCATAGTCGACCGGCACCGCGCTGAGCGGCAGGCGCTCCCCTTCGAGATAGGCGTAGCGGTCCCCGTCCTGATATTGCGCGTTGCGGTCGACGTAACGGAAACCGGCCTCGATCTTGGTAAGGATGGCGTTTCCAGTGTCCCACGAACCGTCGATCCGTCCCTGCCAGTCGCGCCCTCGCGCAATTTGCTGCCGGTCGTAGAAGCCTCGGAAGATGTAATTGGCGGGGCTGTTCGCATCGACCCCGGAGAGCCCAAAGCTCGGAGTGCCGCCGGTCAATCCCGTGTTGAACGCCACCGTCGTGGGCGCAGCATAAGCCGTGTCGAACGAATAGACCGAATTGGTGAATGTGCTCGTGGTGCGGGCGACATCGGCAGACAGGTGGAAGCCACCGCCGTCATATTTGCCGCCGACGGCATATTGATAGGTGTCGGTCTTGCCATAGGTCGCGCCCTGGAAGCCTTCGGGGCGATTGGGGTTCACCGCGGTGCCGCTGTCGACCAGATTGCCGGTGCCGTATGCGATCCCGTTGTACGTCGTCAGCGGTGCCCCGTTCGCATCATTGCCGCGCGAATAAAGCGGAACGCTCGTCTCGCGATCGGAGACCTTGTTGCGGAACCCCTGCCACAATCCTTCGGCGTAGAATTCGAGTCCCGGCTGCGGACGCCATTGCAGCGCACCGTTCAACGAAGGACGCGTGCGTCGCCCCTCGCCGAACGTGATGCGCTGGATATCGGGAAGCCGCGCAACGGTGTTGCCCGGCTGGAGCGTCGGCGTCGCGATGAAGTCGGTATTGGAAAGTGTCGAGTCAAGATAGTGTAGGCTGGTGTAACTGAAATTGATCAGCGCGCCGACCTCGCCGATCCCGGTGTTCCAGCGGTTCGTGACCAGCAGGTTGCCGTTGGGCGTGAAATCCTTAGAGCGTTTCTGATACTGGCCCCAGAGCGAGCCGGCCACCTCGAACCCCTTGAAGTCGAACGGCTTGCGCGACCGCACATTGACCGAACCGGCAAGGCCGCCTTCGACCAGGTCGGCGGTAGTCGTCTTGAACACCTCGATTGCGCCGATCCCGCCCGCCGGAAAATCCTGGAGGGCTACGGCGCGCGACTCCGCGGTGAAGATTTCGCGGCCGTTGTAGGTGGTGGTGAAGTCAGGAAGTCCTCGAACCAGCACGCGGCTCGCTTCGCCGCCACTGCGATCGACCTGCACGCCCGGAATGCGTGCGGCGGTGTCGGATAGCGCGACGTCGGGCAACTTGCCGATGTCGGAGGCGACGATCGAATCGACTTGCTGGACCGAATTGCGCTTGATCGCCTGCGCCGAACGCAAACTCTGCCGCAGGCCGGTGACGACGATATCGCCCCCCGCAGTCGCGTCTGGATTGTTGACCGGCGACTGAACGTTGGCGCTGACCGCGTCCTGCGCTGCCGCTGGCGTCGATCCCGCCGAATTGTCCTGGCTGGTTTCACCCTGCGCGGGGAGGGGGGACGGCGTGGGAGCGGACGCTACCTGTGCCCCTGCGGGCGATGCAGCGAGTGCGATGGTGGACGACGTAACGAGGATGACCAGCTTGCGGCGCATAAAACCCCTCCAACCAATGGCTTCGTTCTAGAAGCTCAAAATCGAGTTCCTAAAGCTCCATCCACGGCGCAGCAATAGATTATCATATAAATGAAAGTTAGTTACGAATGCGACGATTAAACTGGCTTTCCCGCCACCCTTTCGACGGTCCAGGCGAAGCGCTCTCGAGAAGGTTTGATTAGTAAGATAAATGCGATTGGCCTTTCAGGGCAGGCTCGCTATCACGCTGGAAACGCTGGGTCTGCCCGCGCGAACTCAAGGAGAGGCTATGAAAACGCTGGCGATAATCGCGCTGACCGGGGCGATGCTGAGTCCCGCCACGGCGCATGCGGCGGACGCGAAGCGCAGTACGTTCGGGACACTGCCCGATGGTCGTCCCGTGCCGGCGGTCACGCTCAGCAACGGCGCGGGCGTCAGCGCGACCGTGATCGCCTATGGTGCGGCCCTACAATCGCTGGTGATGCCCGACCGCGACGGCAAGCTGGCGGACGTCGCACTCAGCTACGGTTCGCTCGCCGAATTCCTCGCCAACCCGCAGTATTTCGGCGCGACCGTGGGCCGCTTTGCCAACCGCATCAAGGGCGGGCGATACACGCTCGATGGCAAGGCATATGAAGCGCCGGTCAACGACGGGCCCAACTCGCTCCACGGTGGAAAACTCGGTTTCGACAAGGTCTTGTGGCAGGTCGTGTCGGTAAAGTCCGGGCCGGTCGCTTCGGTCACGTTGCGCTATGTCAGCTCAGACGGGGACCAGGGCTATCCCGGCACTTTGACGGTGGATGCGACCTATTCGCTCGATGCGGCAAACGCGTTGACGATCGACTATAAAGCCACGACCGACCGGGCGACGATCGTCAACATCACCAACCACAATTACTGGAACCTGTCGGGCGAGGACTCGGCGACCGGCGCGATGGCGCATCGTGTCATGATTCCCGCGGAAAGCTATCTACCGACCGATGCCACCGCGATTCCGACCGGTGAGATCCGATCGGTCGCAGGCACCGTATTCGATTTCCGCACGCCGCATGCCGTCGGTGATCGGGTGCGCGACGCGAGGGATCAGCAGATCGTTTTCGGTCGCGGCTATGACCATAATTGGATCATCGGACGCATGGTCACCGCCGACCAGCATCTGATGGCCCGCGTCGAGGACCCGGCATCGGGACGCGGCTTCGAGCTTTGGTCAAACCAGCCCGGCCTGCAATTCTACTCGGGCAATTTCCTGAACGGCACCAGTTCGGGCAAGGCGCGCGGCCTCTACCGCGAGGGCGACGCGCTTGTGTTCGAACCCCAGATCTTCCCCGACACGCCCAATCAGCCCGCGTTCGGCTCCGCCCGGCTTGCGCCGGGCCAAACCTATCGCAACGTCATGACCTATCGCCTGACCTTTGGTCGGCGCTGACCCGCAAGGACCCGTTTATGATCCGCAGAACATTCTTCTTCGTAGCGGCCAGCGCAGTCGCGCTGATGGCTACCGCTTTTCCCGCCACGGCGCGGGAGCAATGGACCAAAGCCGATTCAAACCGGTGGTATGACAAGCAGCCATGGCTCCTCGGATCCAACTATGCCCCCGCAACCGCGATCAACCAGTTCGAGATGTGGCAAGCGGACACGTTCGATACCGCCACGATCGACAAGGAACTCGCGTGGGCTGAACAACTGCACATGAACACGATGCGCGTGTTTCTGCACAACATGCTGTGGGAACAGGACGCCGCCGGCTTCAAGCAGCGCATCGATACCTTCCTGAAAATCGCCGCCAAGCACAAGATCCGTCCCGTCTTCGTGTTGTTCGACAGTTGCTGGGATCCGAACCCCGAGCTTGGGCCGCAGCACCCCCCGATTCCCGGCGTGCACAACTCGGGCTGGGTACAGGGGCCAGGCGCGGCGCGACTGGCCGATACGGCGCAATATGGCAAGCTGCGGTCCTATGTCGAAGACATCGTCGGCAGTTTTGCGACCGACAAGCGTATCCTTGCTTGGGACGTTTGGAACGAGCCCAATAACGGCGGCGGCGGTGGCGGCTCATACGCCGAGACCCCGAACAAGACCGCGCTGGTCGCCCCATTGTTGGATCAAGTCTTCTCTTGGGCGCAGGCCAAGGACCCGATCCAGCCGCTGACCAGCGGCGTATGGACCGGCGATCATTGGGACCAGCCCGGCACGCTGGACGCGGTCGAGAAGATTCAGATCGCCCGCTCCGATATCATGACCTTCCACGATTACAGCTGGCCCGAAACGTTCCTGCGCCGGGCACGGCAGATGCTGAGCTATGGTCGACCGGTGATCTGCACCGAATACATGGCGCGGGGTGCAGGGTCGACCTTCGATGGATCGCTGCCGATCGCCAAGGCGCTCAACATCGGCATGGTCAATTGGGGCTTCGTCGATGGGAAGACGCAGACGCGAATGCCGTGGGACAGCTGGAAGAAGCCCTATACCTATGAGGAGCCGACCGTCTGGTTCCACGAAGTCCTGCGTTCCGACGGGTCACCGTACCGGGTTGCGGAGACCGATTTGATCAAGCGGCTCGCGATGGCACCGAAGGGTGTCGTGCCCAAGACGGTGTCGCTGCGGCAGTGACCGGTCGCTTGCGGGCGCGGTTTGGCGCACTGCTGCTGCTGGTCGGCGGCAGCGCGATTGCCCAGGATGTTCCGTCGGTAATTGTTGGTGCCGATCCCGACGCGATCTTCGCCGAGGGAGAGATGTGGATCTACCCGACCGGTCCCGGCGACAGGCTTGATGCATGGTCGTCCGGCGACCGGCGGCACTGGCAGGATCGCGCGACGTTGCTGCGTTTGGAAGACATCGCGTGGGCGGAAGCCGACCAAGTCCGCCGCCACTATCTTTGGGCACCGTCGATGGTCGCGGCGAACGGAAACTATTTCCTTTATTACTCCATCGGACCGCAGGACCCGACGCCGAGCCGACTGGGCGTCGCGCGATGCGCCACGCCGGCGGGGCCATGCACCGACAGCGGCAAGCCGTTGCTTACCGGCGGGAAGGGGTTCGAGGCGATCGATCCGATGGTGTTCGTCGACCGCCGAACAGGGCAGCGGCTGCTCTATGCCGGGGGCAGCGCCGGGGCTAGGTTGCGCGTGTTCGAACTAAGATCCGACATGGTGACGATTGCGCGGGAATTGCCGATCGCGCAGCCGCCCGGTTTTACCGAAGGTGTATTCCTGCACGAGCGGCAGGGAGTCTATTATCTTTCGTACAGCCACGGACACTGGAACCGGGCCGATTATTCGGTTCGCTATGCCACGTCCGCGTCACCAACCGGGCCTTGGGCCTATCAGGGTGTCATCCTCTCCTCTCAGGGCAGGTACAAAGGGCCAGGGCATCATGCGTTCGTCCGCGACGCGGCAACCGGTGAATGGCTGATCGTCTTCCACCGTTGGGAGAACAAGACGGGCACCGGACCTTTTCCTGGCAACCGTCGCATCGCGATCCAACAGATCGTTTATCGCGCCGACGGGACGATCGCGCCTGTCGATATGCTGGGTGATGCGGTTCGGCGCATAACGCCCCGATCGACCAGCGTAAACGCACGCTAGTTCAAGGCGATTGAGGGGCACGTCCCCCGCCTGGGAACCGTCGGCGAAGGTCGAGCCATTGGCTCGACCGCCATCTTATAGCGCAGCAATACGCTCCGCCCCTGCTTATCATCCTCAGGAAGAATGGAGGACGCACTTAAGTTCGAACCAAGGGCGCGCTGATTAGAGCGCGTCGTTAGTCTGGCAATAGCAATAACGCGCTAATGCTGCGCGTTTTGGTCGACTGCCGAGACGAGACTGGCGTTCGGGGTTCCTCGCCCCTCGCGAACGAGCAGGCTCAAGAGGCGGTCGCCGAGGTGTGTGGTGAGCGGCGGGGAGGGCGGTGTCACCGCATTCATTACCTCTCACCGAAGGACTTCGGGAAAGAGGCTCACGTTCTTGCGCATGATGCGGATCCGGCGCTAGCGGGGACCGTCGCGGGGGCTCGACCCCCAACGAGCAGAGGCTGTCGCGGAGGGCCTCAAGCACAAGTCCCCGCAGCTTCATGCGCCCGCCGTTTCGGAAGCTGACAGGCAACTGACGGCCAGTTCCGGCCGAAGCATCCTGCCTTAACGAATATCCGCTTTCGATCGACCATTAAGCCGGCTTGATTGACCGATTGTGGGTCACGTCACCGGGAAGGTGGCGGCAGCTCTCGACCAACTCAAGCCGTTCCGCAGCCAGTTACTGAATGTCTGCTCCTGACGGAACCTGCCCTTCGCCCAACTGCGATCGGGCCGTACGCGACGCGACCAATCTCGGCCATTCAGCATCGTTGAACGGCCGTCCCGCCCCGGACTTACGATCATCTTGAGGTCCAATGCCGATCGACAAACGGGGAGCTGGGGAGCCGCGGAGCTAAGTGCCTAGGTTCATCTGCTTAGCTTGCCCGGCATACTCCACCGCCACGCCCGAGCATAGCGAGAGTGCGGAGTTCCCCGGGCGCATCAAATGCGCGCGGATCGCCCGGCTCTTCGCCATGCCGGGATACGAGCCCCGCCGCGAGCCCAGCGATAGCACGCCCGTCGCCTGCTTCCACTCCAGCGTCGTGCGCGCCGCCGCGCCTTGCTCGTAGCGATAGGTGAGTCCGTCATCCTCGTACAACAAGGCGGCGGCATCCCGGCCGGGATAAACCAGAAGATCGAGTGCCCCGCCAAGTAGACTCGCCGTCGATTGGCCGACCAGTCCCAAGGGCAGGACGGTGCCCGCCCGCACGTGAAGCGGAATGCGGTCCAGTGTCGCCGGAACGTTATGCATCCGCCCGCCCTCACGATGTTCGTTTGTCCAGAAATCGTACCAGCCGCCCTCTGATATCGGCAAGTAGACGTCCCAGGTCTTCACGCCTGCGGCCAGCACCGGCGCGACATGGATAGCGCTGCCAAACATGTACGCATGAACCTGATCCAGGGCTCTCGGATCGTTTGGAAAGTCGAATACCAGCGGCCTGATCAGCGGCATTCCGGTCGCAGAAGCCTCGGCTGCCAGGGTGTAAGTGTAGGGCAGCAAGCGATAGCGTAGTTCGAGGTAGGAGCGGGCGATGTGCTCTACTGTTTCACCATATCGCCAGAACTCGGTGTTGGTCATGTAGCCGTGGACCCGCGTCATCGGCAGGAACGTCGCGAACTGGAACCAGCGCAGGAACCGTTCCTGATAGGCAGGGTCGGTATATTGTCCCTTGCCCGGCCGGAAGAAGCCCCCCGCATCGACGGTCCACCAGGCCTGGCCCGCCGCCGCCATGTTGAGCCCGGCCGGGATCTGGCGTTTCAGCGTCTCCCAATCATGGCCGATGTCGCCCGACCATGTCGCCGCGCCGTAACGCTGCTGGCCCGGTGCCGCCGATCGGGTGAGGATCATCACCCGCTTGTCCGGATAGGCGCGCCGCTGTTCCTCATACACCGTTCGACTGACTTGCAGCGGATAGAGGTTACGGCGCTTCTCGCCCGGTTGGGTAGTGCCCGGTGCCGCATAAATCCGCCGTCCGGCCAGATCGTCATTCTCGGGTTCGGTTGCGTCCTGCCACCAGGCGTCGATGCGAAGTGAGGCAAGCTTCTGGTTCTGCTGTCGTGCATAGAAGCGCGCGGCGACCGGATTGAAGAAATCGATCCATTCGGTGCCGGGGATATAGAAGCCCCTCGCGGCCACGTCCTTGCCCAGTTCCGTCTCCTTGCCGACCTTGGACCAGACCGACAGCATCAGGCGCATGTCCATCGCATGCAGATCGCGAACGAGGCCTGCTGGGTCGGGATAATGCTCCTCGTCGAAGCGCATGGCGTTCCAGCCGTACTTTCCCCAATATTGCCAGTCCTGCACCATCATGTCGCAGGGAAGCTTGCGCGCGCGGAATTCGCGTGCCGTCGCCAGGATCTCGTCCGACGAGTGAAACCGCTCGCGGCAATGAAGATAGCCGAGCGCCCACAGCGGCATCATCGGCTGCGGGCCGAGCAAGGCGTGATACCCCGCCATCACCTCGGCAGCCGTCGGCCCGGCGATGACGACATAATCGATCCCCTCGGATACGGGCGACCACCAGGTCGTGCGATCGTCGACCGGCGCAAAGTTGAGCACCGGCACATCCTCGTCGGCCGCCCGCACCAGCACGCGGTGCTCCCCCGCGGCAAGCACGCCGATGAAGCTGGCGGTCGGCGGCAGCCAGAGATTAGTATGATCCGTCAGCGGCTTGCCGTCGATCTCCACATAATGGCGCGACGACATCTTGCGGCCGAGATCGAGCAGGAATGCATAGCGCCCCCCCTGCGGGACCGTGAACGTGCCCGTGAACTCGGCGTCGCGGCGCTGGACGCGGGCATTGCCGGTGGAGGTGGTGACATCCGCCGTGCGCGCGTCGCCTGCCTTCGCTTGCCGAGTCAACGCTATCGGCCGGTCGGGCCGGTTCAGCTCCGCCATGCCGGGATTGTGCCACAGCAGACCATAGCCCTTGCTCGACAGCACGAACGGCTGGCTGATCTGCGTATTCACCTGCGTCAGGCGCCGCGGCAGGCCCCGAATATCGAGATGGCCGTCCTGGAAGCAGCCCGTGCCGTAGAGCCGTTCGTCGGCCGGGCTGGCGAACCCTTGTGTCACGGCCAGGGTCGGCTCGGTCCCGATCGTCGATCGCGCAACGTGGCGCGATCCAGGCGCTTCGCTGAGGAGCAGATTCCCCGCGCCGTCATTGAATGACAGGCATCCTGTCGCCTCATCCCAAGTGCATATTGCGTGCGGAAGCGTCAGCCGCGTTCGGCCGCGCTCCTGGGTCCGCCTGGGGATTGGCGGCTTCGCGATGGGCACCAGCATTTCGCTCGGCGTTGCGGGGCGCGCGCCAACGGGCGTGACGCATACGCGAAACGCACGGTCGCTCAGTGCCGTGACGGCAATCGACAGGTCGCCGGTGCGGATCAGGAAGTCCGGGGCGGCGATCCTTGTCGCGGCTTGCACCAGGCCGCTCGACACGAAAGCCACGCCCGCGCCGCTCCCGAGCAGCGCCCGCCGGGTGATGGCTGCGCTCCACGGCGTTTTGGTCTCGCTCACGCAACCTCCCCTTCGTCTCGACACGGCGCGGCCATCAGTCGGATCGTCCATCTTCCTCGATGATGGCGACGTCCCATGCGGCAAGATCGATCGGCCCGCCGCGTTTCACCTTGCGCCCATGCACCAGTTCGGTGCCCGCGGCGGGGGCCGCCAGACGCTGTGGCATCGCCGAATAGTTGAGCACGTACCGGACCGTGTGCCCGTTCTTCAGCGTGCCGCCGCGCACGATCAGCGGGAATTGCACGCCTGCAACCGATGGCGTGACCCCTGCTCGCGTGACTTCGGCAGCGACGATCTTCTCGGCCAGCGCGTCGCTCGGCATGAAGCCGACATAGCTGACCTCGCCCTTGCCCCAGTGGTTGCGAGTCATCGCGGCGGCAGCCGGCCATGACGGATGCTGATAGCGCGCCACGACCTCGGCGGTGGTGGGCTTCAACATCTCCATCCACCAGCGCGGCGCGTTGTCGGCTTCCGAAACCCCGAACGGATTCCCTGCCAGCGTGACGCTCTCGGGGATCGTGAACTCCTGATAGGTGACGCCCGCAGCTTCCGCGATCGCCCCCGGCTGCGAAGCATAACGGACCTTCGTATTCTCGTCAGAAAAGCCGCTCTTGAACGTGTAGAGCAAGTGGCCGCCGCGCTTGGCATAGTCATTCAGCCGCGCGATCTCCGCGTCGCTTGCCGCGTACAGCGCCGGCACGACGATGAGCTTGTAATCATCGAGATTCTGCGTGCTGTCGGGCGACACGATGTCGGCCTCGACGTTCATCCGGTAGAGCGCATCGTAGAAGGGGCGAATCACCTGATTATACTCGATGCCCGTCGGCTTGAACGAATTGAACGCGGTCTGGGCGGCGTTGCTAACATAGACGGCGACCTGATTGTGCTTCGTCATGCCGGCCAGCTTCGGACCAAGGCGCGCGATCTCGGCACCGATCACCTTTGCCGCTGCATACTCCGCATTGGGCTTGTAGTCCTGCGACAGCAGCCCGCGCCAATAGGTCTCGACGGCGTTTGCGGTGGTCGCCCAGTGCCAATATTCGACCATCTGCGCACCCGAAGCGAGATGGCTGAACGCCTGCAGACGAAGCTGCCCCGGATAAGGCGTCCATTGCGGGAAGCCCTGCGCCTCGGTTTCAAGCACCAGATAATTCTGTCCATTGCGGATCGAGCGGGCCTCGTCGCCACCAAAGGCGATTTCCGCCCCGGTCAGCTTGTCCTGAGTTGGATGATAGATGTCGATGCCAGCGATATCGAGCGACCGCGCCGCTTTCCAGTGGTCGACTTCCGGCTGGATGCCATACGAACCCTCGCGCCAGCTCAGGTCGAAGTTCTGCGTCATGAACTGGCCGGGCCGGGCATGGGCACGCACCAGCTTCGCCTGCCACGCCAGGAAGTCGGTGACGAGGCTGCGCTGGTAGGAGGCGAAGGCGTTGGACATGCTGGCGTTGATCGATCCGTTGGTCGACGGGAAGTCCTCCCAGCGATTGATCCGGTTCGACCAGTAATTCAGGCCCCACGCTGTGTTCAGAGCATCGAGGCTCGGCCATTTCGCCTTTAACGACTGGACAAACGCCGCCTGCACCGCAGGGCCGCTGGTGCCATAAGGCTTTGTTTCGTTGTCCAGCTGGTAGCCGATCACCGCGGGATGACCCTTCACATGGTCGACCAGCGCGACGATCACCCGTTCGGCTGCGGCGCGGTAGTCGGGATGGGTGATGTCCATGTTCTGCCGGGTGCCATATTGCGCGCGGACGCCGTCGCGGCCGACGACGAGCACGTTGGGATGCTGGCGCGCGAGCCAGGTCGGTATTGCATAGGTGGGCGTTCCCACGATCACCTTGATGCCCTGCTTGTGCATCGCGGCAAGCATGCGGTCGACATGGCTGAAATTGAAGACCCCGGGCTGCGGCTCCAGCGTGCCCCATGTCGACTCCGCGATGCGGACGACGCTGATTCCAGCCGCCTTCATCATCCGCGCGTCCTCGTCGACGCGGTCGACCGGCGTGTACTCGTCATAATAAGCAACGCCGTAAAGGATGGTATCCGGCACTTGCGCCTGCGTCGCGGATGGCAGCGCCACGATGGCCAATGCGAGTGCTTGCACGAACCGCTGCATGATCCTGCCATCCATCTCCAAATCCTATCCCTCCTGTATCGTTTTCAAGCCGTCAGGCGCTGGACGATAGGCATCTTGCCGGACACGACTTGGCTCGCGGCGCCTAGGTTATTTCGGTTTGAGTCCGAGCGTGGAAAGTTACCTTGCCAGCGCAAGCAGCGCAGCACGTCGAAGCTGGCAGCTTTCATACGTCGTCTCCCCTGCAACGCCGCGCGGTCGTTTCGACGGTAGGGGCTGAACGCCGTTTACCGGTTGCCATCGCGTATCATGAATGACGTCATTCTACACAGCGATGTCATATATGCAAGATACCTCTCATATATGCTCGCAACGCATAGGGTCTTGGCCGCTTCGTTTGCAGGTACCTGCGCTGATGGAGAGTATAAACAAACAGAGACTGTTAAGCGGCTGAGGTAGTTTACTTGGCTGGTAGCGGAGGCTTTGCTGGCAGTTAGACAAGGTCGGCGTCGACAGCAGCGACATCCTTGTTCGTGACCCGGCCCGGTGAATACTGCTGAATGAGCAAAACGTCCATTTCACGACGACAAGAAGCCGCCTCGCTCTCGTCACACCGGTTTTGGCACCATTCGATATGTTGATTTGAGTGCGCAGATTGTTCCAGCCGGCGAACGTCCGCTTCTGCCGGTAAATGCCAAGCACGACTGCTTACTGGAAAGGCGGCTAAGTCCGAATGCGCGGTCAAATGGCCCCTCGCCGGATGCGAGGAGCCAGCGGGTCAGATTTCCGTATTCTCAGCAAGGGCGAGTGCGTCTTCCACGTCGATGCCGACATAGCGCACTGTGTTCTCGATCTTGCTATGACCGAGAAGGATTTGGACGGCGCGAAGGTCGCCAGTCGCCCTGTAGATGATCGATGCCTTCGTTCGGCGAAGCGAGTGCGTGCCATACTCGCTTCGCATCAAACCGACTCCTGTCACCCATTCATCGACGAGCCGGGCGTACTGGCGGGCGCTAAGATGCCCAATATGATCGACCCTGCTGGGAAAGACATAGTCGTCCACCGTGCCGCCCCGCCGTTCAAGCCATGCTAGCAGGCTAGTCCGAGCGTCCGGAAGCAATTCGAACTGCACCGGCCGACTGGTTTTCTGTTGCATCACGATCGCAAGCGTTCGGATCTGCCCGCCGCTGACAATGTCGCGAATCCTCATCTGCACCAGGTCGCAGCCCCGGAGTTTGCTGTCGATCGCCAGGTCGAACAGCGCCCGATCTCGCAAGCGGCGGCGCTGATTGAGATAAAATCGGATCTCCCATATTTGCTTCGGTTTCAGCGCGCGCTTCGCACCGACGGTCCGTCCGGCATTCCAGACTGGACGCTTTGTCGCGGTGGGTTCGGTTTCAGGCATCTCCATAATCATTCTCCGATGGCCAGAGTGGCCGTCCGAAGAACGCTTTGCCGCCTGGTAAGCAGGAATGACCCAGGCACCTGCCGACCAACTCAAGCCATTCCGCGGTGGATGCTTGAACGTCCGCCCACGCCGAAAGCTGCCGATCGCGCCGCGATCCGGAACGCAAGAAAAACGAGCATTTCTCTGACTATTTGCAAAAGACTGTCCCAATCTTAGTTTCGTCACCTGAGAACCCAATCACAAATGCGGTGCGCGCTTGGTCCCCCGCCAATGAGGTTTTCGAGTATTTTTGCTATCGAGCGCGGGCGACCGTTATCGTGCGTCCGCCGCAACGAGAGTGATTTACGTCTCCACGATCTTGGGACTGTTGCGTCGATCCGTCTCGCATACTGTGAGCCGTGAAACGCGTGTATGGCAGTTCGGGGCGATCATCATTGAATGCCGCCACAGCTATGTAGCGGAGCAGCGGCCCACTATCGCATTCGCTCGCGGCGAGAGTCGCGCTGGAGTTCCGGCAACAAGCCGTAGTCGGCATCACCGCGCGCTTTCGTTACGGATGCCCGCGGTGGTTGCGGAACTTGCACGCGGGTCCAAGGCGCTCATGTACAAGGACAGCGCCTCGGTTGACGGGCTGCCCGACTGATTACCCCTCGCCAACCAAGCACGTCGGCGTCTGCCGTCGCGCACCGTCAGCATCGCGAAAGCCAGTATGCCGATGGTGGAAAGGGCGAACTCCAATTTTGTGGAGTCCAACATAAGGTGAACCAGATCCGCGCCAATCAACGCCGTCATCGCAGCGACCGACCCGAGGGGAGCCTGCGTCGCGTTCGGGCGGGTGAGGTGGAGGAGCAGGGCGAGTGCTGCGAACAGCCCCGCGGTCGTGGCGATTGGGATCGCGACGCTAACACTCGCCACGAGCAGGAAAACGCAGGCGAGCGCCACGCCGGTCAGCGCCGCAAGCGCGACCAGAGAAGCATGAACAACCGGTGTCGACCAGCGCGTGATTCTCGAGCCTGCTGCCGCGGCGAACAGGAGCGGCGACAGCACCACGGCATAGCGCAGCACAGGCGTGTTGAAGATAAACCGATGCACGGCAACAATCTCGGCCACCAAGGCCGCAGAAAGTGCGGAGGCGAGCAGGCTTGCCGCCATTATCCAGTAGGTGCGGATCATGCCGACGCGTATCGTCTCGTCGGAAGCTAAGTACCTGGGTCGCCCCAGTCGGGGGTGATCAATCGTGACCCTGCTCATTGCCAGCGACTTAAATGTGCATGGTACGGGCGAGAATGCTTCGCGCGAAGGGCAGGGTGTAGCCGGCGGTAGGCGCATACCGAGCTAAGCAATCCTTGATCACCAGCCGTGCTCTCTTTAGCTCGGCCATGCGCTCGGGAGCGCTCGCGCCTGAGTTCACGCCCAACGATCCAGTTGGCTGCGAGAAGCCAATGGGAGCCGCGCATCGTAATCTCCTGAGTAATCATTCCGCTGGACAGTGGCATCTCGGTGCGGTCCGCCATCGTGAAGCTGTTCACCTCACAAAAGAGCGCGGCACGCCGCTGATGATTTGGCTCGTTCCGGTCGCGTGATCCAATCGAAATTTGGATCGGATAGCCATAGTTCGATGCTATGGTCCAACGACGAATATACGATACGCGATTGGGCCCGGTAACCTGCGCAACACCGTTCGCGTTGATGGCAATGCCTTAGGACGGGCCGTCGCTGCGGCGTGCGGAGTAGTAGATAGACGCTTCATTCTCGTTTGCCTGCCGCTTTGCCTCGACAATGCTCTGGAAGGGCGCATTGCCGTTGGCGATTGCACTGGACAGGACGCCGTCGCGCTGCCCGGTTGGCGACACCATGACCCGGCACTGCGTGTCCGCTGTCGCCTTAGTGGCCGCCGAATCTCAAGCGGGAACCGGCATCCGGCGCCGCTGGCGTCAACATGGTGCAGAGCGGCAGACGTGGTGACCGCATGGCCGTGCGGGACGAGCACCTTGCCGCCACTCTTCCACGCGCCCGACGTGGCGTTCGGCGTGAGAGTGCCGTGCAGTTCCTTATGGCCTGCAGCCATGACCGGGACGTTGGCACTGATGGCCTTGGTCGAGCAGTTTCTGACGTTGATGTTGATGGCCGGCGCGAGCGCGGACGCTAACGTAAGGGCTGTGGCGGCCAGCAACTTGGCATGGGCTTCTCCTTCGCGGTGAAGCACGACCACGTTCCAAGCGGCTTCTCGGACCGGGCACCGACGTCCGTGGTGAGCAGGACCCCTCAGCCGCGGTCCGGTAAGCCGAGGAAAGAGCCGGTGGAACGATCGAAAAGCTTGCGCCCATACCAGAGATCGTGCCTATTCAGTTCCATGCCGACGCTCCGACAGCTCAGCTATCTCGTGACGCTCGCGGACGCCAAGTCATTCGTTCAGGCAGCGCGGGTTGCCTGCGTTTCGCAGCCGACACTCAGCCAGCAAGTTAAGGCATTGGAGGACCGGCTAGGGGTCAAGCTGCTCGATCGCGGCCTTACAGGCGCGGTGCTCACCCCGATCGGTCGCAGCGTGGTTACGAGAGCCCGCGTGGTGCTAAGCGAAGTGCGGGATATTGAGATGCTCGCCTCCCGTTCGGCCAACCAGCTCTCCGGCACGCTGCGCTTTGGCACGACACCCACCCTTGGTCCCTATCTTCTGTCGCCGATTATCGCGGAACTGCACAAGCTTGCGCCTGAGCTTCGGCTTTACGTCCGCGAAGGAATTCCCGACGATCAGTCGCTCGATCTGTCGCGGGGCAATCTGGACGTGCTACTCGGGCCGATGCCGATTTTAGGTGAAGACCTGGAGGTTGAGCCGCTGTTTCGTGAGCCGCTTCACCTCGTCTGCGCGATCGATTGCGACTTGCCAGAAGGCGAGCCAATCGACCCGGGGCTGCTCCAAGGTCGGCCGGTGCTGTCGCTAGATCCTCGCCATCACCTCCATCGACAGGTGGCGGAGATCGCAGGCGGCTATGGCATGATGCTCACGCCCGATTACGAAGGGACGAGTTTGGACAGCCTGCACCAGATGGTCGCCAGCGGGCTGGGACTCAGCATCCTGCCTGGCCTCTATCTTGCGTCGGACGTCGGAGGTTCCATTGGGCTTAAGGTCATCACCGTCGCCGGCTGGACCCGGCACCGGTCGATCGCACTTGCTTGGCGTCGTTCCACCGCGATGGCACCCGCGTTCCGGTTGATCGCGGAACAGGTGCAGATCGCGGCGCGCACGATTTTGGAGCTATAGCATCCGACTAACGCGCGGACACATATCTTTCTATTTCTGGTCGGCTATCGTACGCTGGTATCCACTCCGTAGCGCACGGCAATGTCCCCAACCCCTAAGCTGGCGCGACCTTAGCGTCCGGAACCATGCTCCCAGGTTCCGGACGCATTTAGAACTTGATGCGGTGAGCATGTGGGACATCGCAAGTCCACAGGTGCGCGCGTGCGTCACTGCTTCTTGCGACAAATAGCCCAAGACAGATGATACAGGGCGGCGGTATCGCGATACTTCACCGCTTTGGCACCGCCCGTAAGACGAACGGTTGTCTGGCTATCTGCAAAAGACCATCTCAATCGTAGTTTCGTCATCAGAAATCCATTCACAAATTCAGCGCGCGATTGGTCCCCCCCAACCAGCTTTTCTCGTCATTCTGAGATCGCGGGTGGACGGTCATTATTGTGCGTCCGTCGTACCGAGTGTGCTTGCGGCTCAACGATCCGTCGATAGGTCTTACGCAATGTGAGCCGTACAACGCCTTCTATCGCAGTTTCGGGTATCATCCTTGCAAGCCGCTACAGCTACCGATGAGCGCGCCATAGCCGAGGCGGACGGCCAATCGCCGCGAAATGCCTATGGGATCGGTGCCTGTGAGGTCGCGCTTCATGTAGCGCGCAGTGGCCAGCACCGCCGAAGCGAGGTTCGCAGCGGTCAAATCTTGGTACTTTTCTTCGACTAAGAGTTAGATCTCGATAACTGCTGAAGTGGCACACCGTTCAGTGCAGGTCCCCGCAACCAAACGCTAAACGACAACGCCGCCCTCACGGGCGGCGTTGTCGTTTGTGGCAAAGGCAACTAGCTCAGAAACATTCGACACCATCTCTGCTTCATCAGCGTAATTGACTTGGACGTCGGCGCACGGACGATTCTTCTAAGTCGCTCTTCCAATTGGCCCGTTCTCGGAGCATCAAACACGCGGCCTGCCGGTCAGGCAACGGACCAAGCTGGTGACGATGATGCGCGAGCTTCTGACCGAGGTTAGGGTCGGCGTCCGGTGTGGGTTCTATGCGCGCTAATCACACCTATGGAAATTGAAGAAGGTCGCCTGTTGGATGTGCCGGATCCTTCCCACGTCGTTGCAGCAGGCGCGCGACCTCCACCTGCGGGCTCGCAGATTGATTGCGATCTGCCCGTCCGGAAATCTCGCAAAGACGTTACCGAACGCCTGATGACTATTCCCAGCATTGGCCCGGTCGGCACCGCCCTGGCGACCTCGATGACCGATGGGCACCAGTTCCGCTCAGATCGATAGTTCACCGCCTGATGGACCCACCTTGACCCGCAGCAACAGCGGCTGGCGCGGATCAAACAAGCGGTGATCAGTATCTGCGCAAGCCGTTGGTCATCAGCATGACCTAGCAGCTCGGGCAAGTCGTGTACAAACCCCAGGCGGCCTACTCTCGCCTCGTCGAATTGCTCATGCGCAAGCCGCCACGCATCTAGACGACCGCGATGCTGAACGTGAGCGCGCGGACGCGAAATGGTCAGAAACTATGTAGCTCGTAAAGGAGTATTCGGAGCCAATGGTCGTGCTGTTGACGGCGACGCCCGCTGGCGCGTGCCTGTTGGCCAACGCCAGCGACGCTTTCTCTGACCAGGGATGCTTGTGACGATTTCGGCCCATCGCACGCATCGCCGTACGCGCGCGCAACCATTCGCATACGGTCGTACCATCCCCGTCTCCAGGACCCAGTGAAAGATCGACGCTAGCTTGGACGATCCGCTTGGCGCGTAGAAGAGACCTACGTTCGGGCACCAGCAAGCGTGTCGACGAACTGCTGATGCGGCGGCAGCGTGGCGACACGCGTCGCGATCCCGCGGGAAAGATTTCTTAGCGCCTCCGCCAACTGACCGGGCGGCATCATCCGCGCCATCAAGTGGTGGCGATGCGGTGTAAGCCCTTGTCCCAGCATGACTTGCAGCCACGAACTGACTCGGAACAGCTCGTCCGCGCCTTGATAGGCCTGCGCTTCCTCGGCGAATAGCGCGAGGCGCGCTGCCAGCGTGTCGGGGATGCTCATCTCGCGGCATTGGCGCCAGAACGGCTCGTCGCGTGCGTTGAGGTGATAATGGAGAATCACAAAATCGCGCACGCCTTCCATTTCGCGCTGCGCCATGGCGTTGAAGCGATCCGACACCGCCGCCGTCGCACCCCCGAACGGAAAAAGCTGCAACAGGCGCGTCAGCGCGATCATCATCAAATGGATACTGGTCGATTCGAGCGGCTCGATGAAGCCCGACGACAGACTGAGCGCGACGCAGTTCTTTTCCCACGCGCGCTTGCGGCGGCCGGTCGTGAAGCGGATCGGCCGGGGCTCGGTCAGCGTATTGCCCGCCACCGACCCGATCAGGAGCGCCCGCGCCGCATCGTCGCTGAGATGCTCGGCGGCATAGACGATGCCGTTCCCGACGCGGTGCTGCAGCGGAATGCGCCATTGCCAGCCTGCTTCATGCGCGATCGCGCGCGTATAGGGTAACGCAGGTCCGACGGCGGCGGTCTGCACCGCCAGCGCCCGGTTCATCGGCAGCCAGTGGCTCCAGTCCTCATAACCGACCCCAAGCGTCTCGCCGATCAACAGGGCGCGGAACCCGGTGCAATCCAGGAACAAATCGCCTTCGACCCGCTCCCCCGATTCGAGCATCAGCGCAACCAGATCGCCGCTCTCGGCATTCTGCTCGACTCGCGCGATGCGTCCCTCGACCCGACGCAACCCGGCTGCCTCGCAGCGGCCGCGCAGATAGCCCACATACCGCCCTGCATCGAAATGATAGGCGTAATTGAGTTGCGCCTTGGTGCCTGTAGCAAAGCGACCCGCTTCGGCGGCTTGTGCCTCGTAACAATAGTCCTCGAGCGGCCCGGCATTCCCATCCGCGCGCGCCGCCAGCCAGAAATGCTGGAAATCACCCATCCAGGTCGATTTTCCGACGTCTCCGAAGGAATGGAGATAACGCGAGCCTGGCCTCGTCCAGCCCTCGAAGGCGATGCCCAGTTTGAACGTGGCACCGGTCGCCCGGACGAAATCGTCCTCGTCCAGCCCGAGCAGGGCATGGAACCCCCGGATGGTGGGGATCGTGGCTTCGCCGACGCCGACCGTGCCAATCTCGTCGGATTCGACAAGCGTGACGTCGACCAGCTGGCCCAACTGGCGGGTCAACAGCGCCGCGGCAAGCCAGCCGGCCGTGCCGCCACCGGCGATGACCACGCGGGTCTTGGGCAAGGTGTTCATCGACCGTCCTTTGTCAGCGATTGAGCCGTTGCAGCAGCGTGGCGCGCAACCGGCGCGCCGCGGTGGCATCCAGCGGGGCCAGCGCTCCGCGCGCGGCGGCGGGCAGATGCGCGCCGCCGCGCGCTGCATCGCCGAAGACATAATAATCGAACAGCGCTTGCCACCCTGCCTTCTCGTGCGCCGGGCGGTCGCGGAGGCTCAGCAGGCCGTGCAGCAGCGTATTCTGCGGCGTGTCCATGAAGCGCGGCGTCGCATTCCACCAGTAATTGATCATCGCGTTGAACGGATCGAGCGCCTCGACCTGATGCCACCACAAAGCGGGATAGATCAGCGCGTCGCCAGGCTCCATCTCCGCAATTTCGGCGGCGGCCAGCGCGTCGGCGAAGCCGGGATACCGGTCCAGATCGGGGGCATCGAAATCGACCATCGAGACGACTTGACCAGCGGGCGTCGGGTCGAGCGGCCCTGGATAGAGGTTGGCGACCTGATCGGGCGGGAAGAGGGTAAAGCGCCGCCGCCCGACCAGCGTGACGGCGATGTTGTTCGACATGTCGTAATGCGCCGCTGCCGTGGTGCGGTTGCCGATCCAGATGCTCACCACCGGCGGATGCTCCAGCAGTTCGGGATCGCCGAAGGGAAGCGCCGCTTCGGCCCTGAGCCCGGGCAGATACTGATCGATATCGGTGGAACCGATATAGATGGCCGGCGCGGCGGTATCGTGCAGGCTCGCCAGCAACTGATCGAGATACGCAGACATCGATCCGCGTTCGCGCGCAAAATTCAGTGCGGTGCCGTCTTCGGTATAGCCGAAACGGCCAGCGATAGCCGGATCGCCGATATAGGCCGTGACGGGTTGGCCGCCATCAAATTGCTTGAGCCAGGCAATCGCCGCGGCGGCACCATGCCGGCCGGCCTCCACCAGCGGGACATGCGCGGCTATGCCGCGGAGGATCGCGGGGCGACCCTCGGCGATCAGCGCGGCGATCGGCAGTGTCCGCGCGTCTGCAGCTTCGATCACGCGTGTGCGGCGCGATATGCGCTGCATCGCGCTCACGCCGCCGTGCCGGGAAGCCGTTGCTTCCGGGCAATCAACTGCTGAACATTGGCGAGCGAAGCCGCAGCGAGGATGGCGAGCCGGAGAATCCCTGCGTGGTGCAGCCGCTCGAGCGGTTCGCCCGTCAGCGCGGCGAGCCGTTCGACGTCCACCACCAGCACGTCAGGCACGGTGTAACGGCGCTCCTCGCTGACATCGATGGTCAGCGTTACGGGGGCGAGCAAGCCTGCATCATCGAGCGCGGCATAAGCGGTCGGCGCGCTCTCCATCCCCTCGTACAAGAGCCGCAGCACGCCGGTGACATGTTCGAGGTACGGGGTGTTGCCGCCATGTTCCAAAAAGAGCGGCAAGCCGTCATCATCCCCGACCCGCGGGTCGTCACGGTCGACATAAAGCATCGGCTGGCTGACGGCATCGCTCGTGCCGCGGACCATGCCGATGGAGAAGGGGCCGCGCTGATGACTGGCGGGCACATATCGGCTCGTCCAAAAGTCGCCGGACAGAAATAGGTTTTCGTCACGGTCGAGCCCCAGCAGGGCATAGGCCTGTAGGCCCTCGTCGCGGCGGCGAAAAATGATGGCGAATTCGCGCTGCAGCTCTTCGAATTCAGCCGGGAACACCAGCGCCTGATTGGCCGCGTCCCCAAATGCCGGGCCCGCGCGGGGGCTTACGCGCAAATCGGCATGGTCGATATTGTTGATCTGTACGGGGGTCATCCGCTCCGGTCCGGTTGTGGCGTCAGGTCTATCAGCGCGGCGGCGAAGGACAAAAGGAAAAGGCCGCCGCTCGATGCGCGGCGGCCTTCCTTCCTTGCCGGGCGTGGACCGTGGTCCACGCCCGCATGCGATTAGAAGCGGTAGCGCGCGCCGACATAGAAGCGTGGCTTGAGCTCCTGGACATAGACCAGATTGGTTTCGGTACGGGCGTACTGACGGAACGGTTCGCTCGTCAGATTGACCGCTTCCAGCGACACCGAGATGTTGGACCGGATGTCGTAGCTGATGCTGGCATCAAGCGTCCCGAACGCTGCCGTGAACAGCGGGTTACGGTTACCACCCTGGTTCGTGCCGGCGAGATACTTGTCGCGCCAGTTGTACGAGATTCGCGCCGAGATGCCGTTCTTGTCATAGATACCGGTCAGGTTGGCGCTGTCGCCCAAGCCGGTCAACGCGAAGATATTCACGTTCGGATCGGCATAGGGATCGACATTCACGTCGCCGCTGACCTTGGTGTACGACACCGCGAACCCGAAGCCGGTTCTGCCAAAGAAGTTGGTCCAGGCGAATTCAAAGCCGTGGATGTTGCCCTCGCGGTTGTTGACCGGACCGCTGATTGCGAAGTTGACGAGCGGATCGGCAGCATCCCCCTGAAGGTTCACGGCGGCCGCGAGTGGACCGTACAATGCTTCGTTCACTTCACCCGTAGCGGGGTCAAGCGCGCCCCTGAAGGCCGCCGTCGCCGCTGCCTGATTGCCGCCATTTTGCTGCAGAAGTGCGGTGTAGGCGAACAGGTTGCGGTCCGTCTGAGAGATTCCGTTGGTTCGCAGATAGGCGAGAGCAGTTCCGGACCGCGAACCAGGCGTCCCGGCGCCCGGATCCCGCAGTCCGAACAGGGTGCCGTTGGTGATCTGGTTGCCGACGAAGTTGCGCACGTTCTTGTTGAAGAAGCCGACCGATACGAAGCTCGTAGGCTTGTAGTACCACTCGATCGAGACGTCGAAATTGTCCGATAGCAGTGGCAACAGCCCCGGATCCTGGCGCGACGCGGGAGCGGGTGCCGCCCCCAGCGCGGTCGGACGGTTCGGTGCGTTGGCCGTTACCGAAGCGAACAGGTTGCCATAGTCCGCGCGCGCCAGCGTTCGACTGAACGATGTGCGTGCCACCACATTATCATGGACTTCGACGTTCAAATCGAGCGACGGCAACAGATTGTCGTAGTCCGCTTTGACATTCACCGCGCCGCCGGCCGGTCCGCCTATGATGGCGAAGTCATTGTCCGATTGCCATTCCAGCGCGGTCGGGACCGATTGGAGGGCGATCGAATTGACCCTGGTCTTTTCGTAGCGGACCCCGATCAGCGCGTTGGCACGGCGTCCGGCGAGCTCGCCGCCCCAGGCCAGCTGTCCGTAGACCGCCCACGTCTTCTCGCCCACCGTGTCGTCAGAGGAGCCCTGCAACACGTTGCCGCGGTTCGTAAAGTTCGGGTTGTTGGCATAATAGGGCCCGAACACGTTCAGCAAATCGACCGCATCCCCCCGGAATGCGACCAGCGCCGAACCGGTTGAATTGGGGTTATACCGATCGAATTTGCAGGTCAGACAGAAGGTGTCGACTAGATTGCCGGCGAGCTGATTGACGAGGCCGGTGTCCGTAATGCCCCAGTCGCCCAGAAGCTGTTGCGTATTTGAACTGGCCGAGCGAGTCTTTGCATCCACATAGTTGCCGCCGACCACGAACCGGCTCCGGTTGCCCAGGTCCCAACCCAGTTCAGCATTGAACTGATCGACCTTGGCTTCCTGCCGCGAGAAAATCTGCCGCGCGATCTGCGTACCCATGTCGCCGATATCGAGCTGATTGTTGCAATTGCCGCCGCGGCCGCCATTCGTGGCGGTGCAGTCGTTCAGCGTTTCGGACTGTTGTGGAAAGCCGCTCGAGAAATCGACGCGGTGGGTCGCGCGGACGGGGGCGCCGATAGAGATCGTCGTCGCCGAAGTACCGTTCGAATTATCCGGATTGGTGGTCGACTTCGAATGGTTCGCGTCGAGCTTCAACGACAGGGCGTCGGTGAAATTCCACTTTAGGTTGCCGCCGACCGAGTACAGTTCGGTCTTGGTTGCGAAACGCTGCTGTTCATACCCCTTGTCCGCCTGTTTGGCCTCGGCCAGAACGATCGCGGATTGCATCTGCTTGTTATCGTCGAAGGTGACGTCGCTGAACGGGCGCTGGAACCAGTTGGTCTGTTCGCTCCGCTCGTCGCTCAGCTTGTTGCGCGCATACAGGCCGTCCAACGTCAGTTCCAGACGGTCGGTCGGCTTGAACTGGATGCTGGCCTGGCCGTTGAGGCGTTCGCGACGGTTCTCGGAGAACTGATACCGGCTGTCGTTCGGAATTTGCACGTAAGGCGTGGTGGGACGATTGGTGATGTTCGTCGCCGCCGTAACGTAGGTCCCCGCGGGGTTCAGGAAATCAGCCAAAGGAACGATGTTCCAATAGTTCGGGTTCGACTGAACCGACGCCGATTCACGCAGCTGGTAGCTTCCGAACAGGTTGATGCCGAACGTCTCGTCGGTGTTCTTCCAGTTGATCAGGCCCGACAGTTCCGGCGTAACCTTCGAGAGATCCGCTTCGGCCTTCTCGACGGAACTGTCATACAGCGCCTTGGCACCGAACGAGCCGGACAGGCCGGCCTCGCGCGACTCGAGCGGGCGACGGGTGACGACGTTGATCGCTGCACCGATACCACCCGACGGGATGTTGGCGCGGCCGGTCTTGTAGACTTCCAGCGTCGCGACGCCTTCCGACGCCAGGTTCTGGAAGTCGAACGAGCGGCCGGTACCCACCGCAAAGGCGTTGCCAGTGCTGGTATCGATGCTGGTCGAGGCAAGCTGACGGCCATTAAGCGTCACCAGGTTGAAGCCGCCGCTGAACCCGCGAACTGCGACCTGCGAGCCTTCGCCATTGGCGCGCGTGATTGACACACCGGTAATGCGCTGCAACGATTCCGCGAGGTTGGTATCGGGGAATTTGCCGATGTCTTCGGCGGAGATGGCATCGACGACGCCGGCAGAAGTGCGCTTGATGTCGATCGCGCGGTTGAGACTGGCGCGAATGCCGGTGACGACGATGTCCTGATCTTCCGTTGCCACCTCAGCGGGGGCACCCGGCGATGGAGCGGTCTGCGCACTGGTTGTGGTGTCGGCGGGTGCAGTCTGCGCTGCGGCCGGCAGGGCAAAACCCGCGGCGAGCGCAAGCCCGGACGTCGAGCGACCAAGTGTGACGAGAAAACGGGTAGCTTTCATGGTATCCCCCCCTAGTTATCCTGCGGCTGTGCCGTCCGATGGCCACTTCCTATTGGAAGTTGGTACCGTTCCGGTGGTATCGCTATCAGAGCATCAGCCCTTGTCAATACATCGGCAGTCACATTGTGATCTAATGTTGCGCGTGTGCTCTTGTTGCAACAACTGTATATGCCGATGCGCTTTGGTCGACACCAGCCGGATACGCGGCCGCGCTGACCGAGGCTATTCCATCAGTGGTCGCCCAAACCTGCCCGTGGCCTCACCGTCCTCTCCAGCCATTTGAAGGTCGGTTCAACATCACAGCAAGTCAGCAAATCAAAGCGGCTGCACGTCCCAGCAACCAACGATGTCACAAAAGCCCCTGTCCGCTCAGACGGGGACTTTGTGCGTTCGGCTCATACGAAGCCTTAGCGAACAAAAGCAATTGGTACAGGTAACCATGAAGCGGCATGAGGCGGCGGTTGCCCTCACGCGCGCTGCTTGGCTGCACCACAATCTTCTCGATAAGCGGGCGGATTGTGTTCCGCGCTGCCGCACCGTCTTCGGACGCCAGATGCACGTCAAGTTCGGCAATGGCCCGGATATACAAAGCTTCATAATTCGCGGGTAGGCGCACGACCTGCGGCGCTGGCGTTGCAGCGATGATCTTCCCCAGTCGGCTTTCTTCGGCTTCCAGATTCTTCACACGGGTGGTCAGTGCGCGAGGGTCGTCTTTGTCCTCCTCGATCCGAGTGACGAGGTTGGCGATACGGGCGCAGGTCTTTGCCAGTCTGTGCCCGGCCGTAGCGCGCTTGACGTCTCTAGCCTGCACTGCGGCCATGAGTTCTTGCTGGAGGAGCGCGGCGAAGCGCTTGATGAGCGCCGGGGTCAGCAGCCGTTCGCGGATGCTTGCAAGTGCGCGGGTTTCCAACTCGGTGGTGCTGATGAGCCGTTGTCGTATCTTCCCGTTCGGTGACCCTTGCATCGCCACCGCCCGGGGCCGGTCGCCAGGAACGGTGCGCCGCAAGTGCCGCAGGTCACTAGCCCGGAGAGCATATGAGCAGGACGCTTCGCCAAGGCCAGCGGATTGCCGGTCAGCTTGAACTTCGCGTCGCGCGCGCTGCGTGCTTCGGCTTGAAGCGCCTTGACCTGCTCCCACGGCTGTCGGTTGATGATCCTGAGTTGCGGGTCGTTGCGGACGATCCATTCCGCCTCCAAGTTGAGGCGAGGGGGACGCGAGAAGCCGCGGCGCTCGTTCGGCACCTCGACCCAGGTGCGGCGGTTGAAGATACGGCGACCGATGTAGAGCTCGTTGTTGAGGATGCCTTCACCCCGCGTCACGTCGACTGATAACGTCGAGGGGTTCCAGACCCCGGCATTGTACTTCTCCCGCTCGCGGGCGCGCGGGGAGGGATGCCATCGGCATTGAGGGCGTTGCAGATCCGCTCGAGGCTTCAGCCATCGGCGTACAGCCGGAAGATGCGGCGGACGAGTTCGGCCTACTCGTCGTCGATTGCGAGTTGGTCGAGCTCGCGCCCTTGCGCGTCCTCACCGGTGATCTCACGGCGGTAGCCGAGCACGCGTCCCCCCGTGGCACCGCCGCGCGTGGCCTTGCCGCGCAGGCCGCACCTCGTCGTGTAGGCGATGCGCATCCGCTGTTGCTCGCCGACGATGCCTTTGAAGGCGAGCACCAAGTCGTCGACCTTGCCCGCCACCACCGTGTGCATCGCGACCTGGTGCAGCCTGAACAGCTTGACCATGCAATGCAGATGCTCGGCGTCGCAGCTTAGCCGAGCGACACCCTCGCTAATGAGGTTGCGCACCTGGCCTTTGGTGATGTGTTCCAGGACCTGCTCTAGCCCCGGGCGCTCCATCGTCGCGCCGGTTATGCCATCGTCGCCGTAAAAGGCGATGACCTCCAGCCCGCATCTTTCGGCAAAGCTTTGCGCGAGCCGTTGCTGGTCGTCAGGCGCGTTGATGCGGGATCGTGGCAGTGTGCTGCCGTACGCGATCAGCAACAAGTTTGCCGTGGGCAAAGTACACGATCTGCTGTCGGTCATGGAGCTGGGCTGAGCCGCGATACCGTCCGTAGGTCGGAGGTCCGCTCAGCGGCCTTCGGATGAACAGGAGAACTACGGGCCTACGGCATCACCCCGTGGGCATGGCCGAATGAAACACGCCCACGACCAGCAGGACGAGCACCAACGATACGGCACTGGATAGCGCGACAAGCACCGCTGCCGCCTTGCGGTTGGTGTCGAGCAGGGTCGCAAACAGGGTCACGTTGCTGGCGATCGGGAACAGGGCGACGAGCCCAACAATCACGCGGTCGCGCGGCCCCAACACGCCGACGAATGCCGCCTCCAATGCGAGCGCCGCGGCTATCAAGACCAGTCCGCTGGCCTGCCTCACCCCGAGGATGCGCGTCATAAGCTTCGGCCGCCAGTCGTCACGGCTGGTTTCGGCAAGGTTGAGGCCAATCACGGCCATGCCGAGAACCGACACCAGAGTGCCCGCGACAGATACAATGGGAGCCGCCGCTTCGGGCATCGTGACGCCCGCCGCCTTGGCGATGATCGCGCCGATGACGACATAGACGATCGGTACACGCAGCGCCTTGGTCGCGGCCTTGCGCGTACCCTCTTTGGTACGGGCGATGAGAAAATAGCCGATCGTGTCCCCGTACAGCGCGCTGCCGATATAGGCGCAGATCACGGTCGATACGCCGACCTCTCCAAAGAGTGCCTGGCTGACCGGCACGCCAAAGAACGCAACGTTGAAGAACGAGAAGGAAGCCGACAGCAGTTTGGGATCGAAATCGTCGCCAAGCCGCTTGGCCAGCCGATAAGCGGGGATGCTCATCAGTGCCGCAACCCCGAACATCAGCGGTGGGATGACCATCAGCTGTCGGGCTTCCGCCGCCAGCACCTTGTCGATGACCACTACCGGGATGAGCCCGAAGACGAGGATCGTCGAAAACAGCTTTGCTGCCCAGGGCACGCGTCCGCCGATGACCCACGCAAGCAGAATTACGCCATAAAGCGGCAGCAGCGCCGCTGCGACGTTACCGAGCGCGCTCATTGCTGCCGCAGGATATCGTCGATCGCACGACCGGCGCATTCGACGTTGAACCAGACCGCGTTGGTGTCGCGCAACTCGCCGTTGAGCAATTGGCCGAGCGCGTACAGGCGTGGTGCATCGCGCGAGGCGGATATGATCCGACACGTCGCCCTGTGCGCGATCGCACCACCGACCGGATGCGGTTGTAGCCAGTCTTTCGCGAGCAGATCCTTGACCAGTGTTTCCTTCATCTCGTCCAAGGTCGTGGCCTGGCCGGTGGCGTTTACGACGATCGGTGCTTCGAGCGTATCGCCATTCTCGAACCGTACGACGAAGCCGGGGCCGTTCGTACTCGCGATGGTCTCATCGACCCGCCCGCGGACGCTGAGCAATCCACGGGTCATGGCATCGGCAATCCGCCGCGCGTTAATCATTGGCGTGACAAAGCGCGCCGCGGCGAAATGCGGTGCCAGCCACTGTCCGAAACGTTTCTGGTCGGCGGCGCGCAACAGGTTCCATATCGCCGTGGACTCATGCCGGGCGGCGGTGAGAATGCGTTGAAACGGTTCGTCTCCGGCTTCCGCCGCCGCGATATCGTGAAGCAAGGCGGCCTCGGCGTCACCGTCGAAGCGATCTTCGGCCTTCCAATCGATCGGTCGACCGGCAGCCGCTTCGGCTTCGAGACGGAACAGACGGAACAGATCGACGACCGAGAAGGCCGCGCCGCGTTCGCGGATCAGGCGGTGGACGTTTGCAAGCGTCAGGTAGTGCCGTTCATAACCGGTCTCGGGGGCAGGTATCTCCGCCCGCGGGAGCATCCCTTCCTTGGAAATCAGGTGGATGTGTCCGCGGTGATCGGCGTCGAGCAGCGTCATCACCGCGTCGATCGCGCTGAGGCCACTGCCCAGCACGACGACCGGCTGATCCCGATCGATCTGCTCTGTCATGCGATGCGCGGGGTAGGGGGAATCGAAGTACCCGGGCGTGCCATTGAGGGTGCCGAACCGATCCGGATCGGGCGTGCCGATCGTGAGAAGGACGATGTCCGTAGCGATCGTCGATCCGTCCGAGAACCCTACCGTCGCCGCGGCATGATTGCCTTCGATGCTGACAGCTTCCTGGTGGTGGATCTGCACGTCGATCCCAGCGGTACGGGCCTGGTCTAGCGCTCGCTCGAGGACTTCGCGCATGTAGATGCGATATTCGCGGCGCTGGGGATATTCGACACCATCGGGATCAAGCGGCGTGCCCGCCGCGGCGCGGCGCGCCTCAAGCCAGGTTCGGAAATGACCCGGTTCCTTGTCGTATAATCCCATCAGTCGGGATTCGGTATTGAGGAGGTGTCCCAGCTGTTCCGTACCGAACGCCAGCCCGCGCGCGAGGACATCGTCACGCTCGATCAGATGGATCATCCAGCCTTCGCCCGGGTCGTAACAAAGCCGTGTTACGGCTTCGGCGAATGCGGCCACGCCGCAGGCGCCCATGCCGACGATCGTCAGTTTTTTCGGCATGCTCTTCCGTTCCATCAGGAAGGGCGACAACGCTCGGTTGATGTTCGGTGCCACGAGGAACGTGAAATATTTGTCATGTACGGCGTGCCCGGCACGACAGGCGGTTTCGCTGATTGAGACCGGCACCTCAGGGCCCAAACGGCTCCGTAAAGGTAGGCTTGTGGTCGACCGCCTTAGCGCGCACGGCGGCCGTCGCGTGAGTGTGGCGGGGAGGCTTTCGTCCAAACTCTGCTACGGGATGGCTTAGCCGATCTGGTTTCGGTTCATCTCAGCGTCAAACGAGATCGCTAGAGCAATTTCAGCTGGGAAGGGTCTGCGTCAAAGCCAAGCTCGCGAGATGCACCGTTGCGAGCAGTTGATCCAGCGTGTGCCCGTTGCGCGCCTTGGCGGACAGTCCTGACATGGTCGTGCTGACGAAGTCGGTCAGACGCCCGGCATCCGCTGGATGGCGGGCTGCGATATAGTCGTGAAGCACGGCTTCGGCCGCAAGGCTGAGCGCACAGGCGGCGTCGCGCGCGTCGCGATCGTTCGAGCGGGTGCCCTCCACCACCATGCAACCGCTCGCAAGCGGGTCAGCGGCATAATAGCGGGCGGCCTCCTCTAGCACCGCTGCGAGACAGTCGCCCACGGGAAGGTCGTCCCGCAGCAGCTTGGCGAGGGGAATGGCGCTGGTCGCACTATAGCGGTCGAGCACGCGGGCATAGAGACCGGCCTTGCTGCCAAAGGCGGCGTAGAAGCTGGGGGGATTGATCCCCAGCGCGGTTGTGACGTCCGAGACGCTGACCGCGTCATAGCCACGGGCGTGAAAAAGCTGCTGCGCGATACCAACGGCTTCCTCGGGATCGAAGCGCCGAGGCCGGCCCCTTGTGCGAGATTTATCTGTAGTCACTATTACAAAATACCTTGACGTGCCCGATCGGGTTTTTATGTAGCTCGCACTACATTAAATCTCAAGGATGCAGGTCATGGCTTCGTTTCAAGGCAAATCCGTTCTAGTCCTTGGCGGCAGTCGTGGAATCGGCGCAGCGGTTGTCCGGCGCTTCGCCGCCGAAGGCGCATCCGTGATCTTCACCTACGCGGGGTCGCGAGCCTCCGCCGAGCAGCTTGCCGCCGACACTGGCAGCATCGCGGTGCAGACCGACAGCGCCGACCGCGATGCGGTCATCGCACGGGTGCGCGAGAGTGGGCCGCTCGACGTCCTGATCGTAAATTCCGGGTTCGCCATCTTCGGCGATGCGCTCGATCAGGACCCGGACGAGATAGACCGGCTATTTCGGGTGAACGTCCACGCGCCCTACCATGCCTCTGTCGAAGCGGCACGGCAGATGCCCGACGGTGGGCGGATTATCGTCATCGGTTCGGTCAACGGCGATCGGATGCCGATTCCAGGCATGGCGTCCTACGCGTTGAGCAAGTCGGCGCTGCAAGGGATGGCGCGGGGGCTCGCGCGCGATTTCGGGCCGCGTGGCATCACGATCAACATCGTTCAACCCGGGCCGATCGACACCGATGCCAACCCCGAAGACGGTCCGATAAAGGATCTGCTGCATAGCTTCATGGCGATCAAGCGCCACGGACGGCCTGAGGAAGTCGCGGGCATGGTCGCCTGGTTGGCGGGGCCGGAGGCGGGCTTCGTAACCGGTGCAATGCATACGATCGACGGCGCTTTCGGCGCTTGAATCCGATGACGCGAATGGCGCGGCCAAGGTTGGTCGGGCCATCGCTCCCGTTGCGACCGCTAACGGGAGCAGTCGTGCGTCATCATCAGCAATTGACGATAAACGCGAGTTCACGAAGGTCCCGTTTCTGGAGACGGTTAAGGCGGCTTGGATGGCCGTTATTGGATCAGCAAAGTCGGTAGCTTCTTCGTAATTTCGGTATTTGTCGGTAAGGAAACTAAAGCCGGAAGGGCTTTTATCTTCTCTTTTTGGCGTTCTACGGGTAGCGGTATGGTGCTCCCATGAACGCGTAATGAGGCAAACGGCGTGTTAATCCGCAGCCTGCCCAACGAGCAGACGACGGTGCAGGGGCGCGACATCTCTACCGTTGATGGTCGCTCGGTCTCGATCCAGGATTTCCCGGCGCAGGCATTGTCGTGCGTCAAGGTCTACACGGCGACGACTGCCGACAAACTTAAAGGGGGGCGCCGACCTGATCGACGTCGGCCTGCGCCGTCCGTTCTACTTCAAGGGCTTCGAACTCGCGTGCGCCGCGCGCGGTGTCCACAACGCGGAATCGTCGAAGCTGGACCCGATCGGCAGCTTGCTGATCAGCGACCGTTGGCAGACCGGGATTGGCGAGATCGGCGCGCTGGTGAATGTGTCTTCCACGCAGACACGTTATCTCAACTCGATCCGCTATCAGGGTTTTCAGGACAATGTCCCCGCTGCGCAGCAGATCCTGCCCGCATCGGTCGGGTGCGACTTCACCTTCCCGCAGCATATCAGGCTGTTCTACGGTCGCGGCACGCGCCAGCCTCTTTCGGTCAACGGGCCAAGCAAACAGTCCGGGCGCAACGATACCGACACAGCGCCAACCACCTCGCGCGCCGACCATCGCGCGCCCATCGCGAACGGGCCAACATTTTCCTTGCGGTCTCGTCCGAATATGGCCGGTTCCCCTACGCGATCGCGCGTGTCCGCAAAACGGTTGGAATCTTTGCGTTTGGAACGTCGATGGGCATGTCGTCGATCTGCCTGCCCGGGGTGCTACGGGGTAATAGTGAGGGCATCCGATCGGCAGCGAATTGAAGGAGAGCAAGGTTGCGCGCGCGTGCGCCGATCACGAGGCGGCCGGTCTGGCCGACCTGCCGATAGCCGCGCCGACGACGCGTTAAGGCTTTCTGTCGTGATGCACACAAGCCATGCCGGGGGACGACGGCATCATCTATGCAGCAGGCGCCCAACGTAGCCTGTCGATCAGCACCCGCAGCGCAGGCGTGACCTGCCGGCTCGGGTAGTAGAGATAGCAACCGGGAAAGCTCGGGCACCAGGCATCGAGTACCTGTATCAGCCTGCCGTCCGCAATCTCCGCCGCGACATCGTGGTCCAGCATATAACCCAGGCCTGCACCGGCTCGGACCGCTGCAGCCGCCAGCTGCTCGTCGTTGACGATCAATTGCCCGCGTGGACGAAACTTGATGTCCCGACCATCGTGTTCGAACTCCCACGGGAGCAACCCCCCGCCACCGAGAAGCCGATAGTTGATGCAATTGTGTCCCTCGAGATCGGCTGGAACCGCGGGCAGGGGACGGGTCGCGAAATAATCGGGGGTGCCGACAACCAAGGTGCGCAACGCAGGTCCGACCGCCACCGCTACCATGTCCCGATCGACCGTCTCCCCCAACCGGATACCCGCGTCGAAACCCCCGGCCACGACGTCCACCAGCCGGTCTTCGACGATGACCTCGACCGAAATCTCAGGATGGTCGCGCAGGAAGCGCGGCAAAACCGGCGCGAGTATGGTCCGCGCGGCGTAGCCGAAGGTGGTCAGCCGGATCGCACCGGACGGTACGCCGCGCCAGTCGGCCAATTCGGACAGGCCTCGCGCAAGCTCGGCAAGCGCCGGGTCGAGCGATCGCAGCAGGCGTTCTCCCGCCGCAGTGGGGGCAACACTGCGCGTCGTTCGTGCCAGCAGCCGAACCCCGAGGCGTTCCTCCAGGCTACGCATCGCGTGGCTGAGCGCCGAGGGCGAAAGGCCCAGTTCTGCCGCGGCACGGGTGAAGCTGCGCGCGCGTGCGACCGCAGCAAAGGCAGCGAGGTCGTCAAGGTCGCCACGCTTCATTGTTGCATTTCCTTCACAAAGCCTTGCCGCGAATGACGGCTTATCCGTTCGCCGCCACCATGTAGTCTCCGATGCGACTTTCCTAGGAGTTACAGCAATGACCCTCACGACCTATCGCACACTCGGACGCTCCGGCTTGACGGTCAGCCCGCTCGCGCTCGGCACGATGACCTTCGGCGCCGGACGATGGGGTGCCGACGAAGCGACCGCACGATCGATCTTCGATGCTTATGTCGAGGCTGGCGGCAATTTTGCGGATACCGCGGATATCTACTCCGGCGGGGAAAGCGAACAGATGCTAGGGCGATTCATTGCGGAGCGGGGAAACCGCGACCGGATGGTGATCGCGACCAAATCGGGCTTTCCGCGAACCGCGGGCAATCCGCTGGCTGGGGGCAATTCCGCGCGCAACATCCGTGACGGAATCGAGGGCTCGCTGCGTCGGCTCGGCACGGACTACATCGACATGTATTGGACGCATGTGTGGGATCGCACGACCCCGCCCGAAGAAGTGCTGCGCGCGCTGACCGATGCGGTACGGCGCGGGGACATCCTGTATTACGGCTTCTCCAATGCGCCCGCGTGGTACGTCGCGCAGATCGCGACTCTGGCCCGCGCGCACGGCCTGCCCGAGCCCATCGGCTTGCAATATTCCTACTCGCTGATCGATCGCGGGGTCGAACTCGATGTGGTGCCTGCGGGACAGGCGCTCGGACTGGGGATGGTCGCCTGGAGTCCGTTGGCGGCAGGCCTGCTGACCGGCAAATATGGGCGCGAGAAGATCGCGGATGCCGGCCCGGCGGGGAGTCTTCCCAACCGCGGCGGCGAAGCGACGGGCAGCGGCAACAATGACCGTCTGAACGGCGACAATCCCTTTGGCGGAATGCTGTTCACCGACAAGAACTTCGATGTGGTGGATGCCTTGCGATCGGTATCGACTGAAATCGGGCGATCAATGGCGCAGGTCGCCTTGGCTTGGGTCGTGGCACGGGCCGGTGTTGCATCGGTTCTGGTCGGCGCGAGCCGGCCGGAGCAATTGCGCGAGAATCTTGCCGCCCTCGACATTGTCTTCACCGCGGATCAGCAGGCGCGCCTCGATGCTGCTGGCGCGCCGCCGATGCTCAACCCGTATTTCATCTTCCGACTGCCCCGGGCCCAGATCTTCGGCGGTCAGTCGATCGACCCGTGGACACCAGGGATCGCTTGAGGCGGCCAGGGGACGGCGGTGGGGTAGCGAGGATCCCCCACTGCCAGCGCTTCAATATATAATCGGCCGCCAAACGAGGGCTTCCTGCTCGCCGGCAAACCGACCCCTTGGGGGCAAATTCCGGTACGCCGCAGGGTGCGTCACGTGAGGTGCTGGTCGCCCCCCGCGGTGCGATGCGCCCAGGGCAGGTCAGGGCCCACCGGCACGACACCGCACGGGTTGAGGTCGCGGTGGCTGGCGTAATAATGCGTCTTGATGTGGTCCAGATGCACGGTTGCGGCGATGCGGGGATCGGCCAGCATCCGCTCGAGATAAGCCTCCAGCTCGGGATAGTCCGCAATGCGGCGGACGTTGCACTTGAAATGCCCGTAATAGACCGCGTCGAAGCGGACCAGCGTCGTGAAGAGGCGGATGTCCGCCTCGGTCATTGCATCGCCCACGAGCCAGTCGCTGCCCGATAGCATCTCCTCCAGCCATTCCAGCGATCCGAACAGCGGGCGGACCGCGGCTTCATACGCATCCTGCGTGGTGGCGAACCCGGCTTTGTAGACGCCGTTGTTGACCGTATCGTAGATGCGCTCGTTGACCCGGTCGATCGCGGCGCGATGAACCGCGGGATAGAGATCCGGCCCCTGTCCGCCAAACGCGGTGAGCATCCGGATGATCTCGGCTGACTCGTTAGACACGATCGTGTCGGTCTCGCGGTCCCACAGGACGGGGACCGTGACTTTGCCCGAATAGTCTGGCCGTGCGCGGGCGTAGAGCTGCCACAGGCATTCGGAACCGTGCAGCGGATCGCCGCTCCCGCCGTGGTCGGTGCCGAAGGTCCAGCCATTCTCCAGCATGACGGGATCGACCACGGAAACGCCGATCGCCTCCTCCAGACCGTACAGCGCGCGGACGATCAACGTCCGGTGCGCCCAGGGGCAAGCATAGCTGACATAGAGGTGATAGCGGCCGGGCGTCGCCGGACGGCCGGGCTGGCCGTCGGGGCCGGGGTCGCCCGCCGGGGTGAGCCAGTCACGAAAGCCCGCATCCTGCCGCTCGAACGCGCCGCCTTTGCTGTCTTCCGTCACCTTGCCCGCGTGCCAGGCACCCTCGATCATTCTACCCATATTCTGTCTCCGTTTAGGTAACCTGACCGCAAACAGGGGCGGCTACGGCTTGCCCGTCACCAACAACCGGGGGCTCTTTTCGTCCCATGCGATGCAGTTGGCGACCGCGTCAGGCTGCGCCGCTGACGTCGATCCGGCGAATGGCTCGAACCGGAGATACGCGCGGTGCCAGCGAAGGCGGGTACAGGCTCGTCAACGTGGCGATAGCGATCCACGCGATCGGTTTCCGCGTGGACTTTCCTTCAATAATCGTTGTGGCGAATTCTGCTTATGTTGATGGTGACGTCATCGTCCATACATCGCCGGGCGCCCTCGAATGGCTGTCGCGATACGTTCAAGACGGGAGAGGGGCCTTCGCTTCCGGATTGAAGTAAGGATCTGTTTACGAGCAACGCGGCCTAATCAGAGAGAATGCCTTCGATCGGTCGTTTCCCTGATCTCGCTGAACTCGGCACGACCGAACGCCTGCAACAGCCGTGGTACGAAGTTCAGGTTGAGACCATGCTCCTGGTTGACAATACCTAAGCCACTTACGGGACGGCGGAACTATGCCGCCTCCGCCTGCAGACCTTGCAGGGAAGCATGCGCCAAACGTCGATCGTCGTTCGTAAAGTATGCCTTGATCTCATCGCTTCGAAGCGGCTTGCTCAACAGATAGCCTTGCAAATGCGTGCATCCGCCTTCCATGAGGGCTGACATCTGCTCGGCGGTCTCGACCCCTTCCGCTACCACGCCCATACCGAGCTTTCGACCAAGCCCGACAACGGCTTGGATGATCGCAGATGACGCTTGCGACGAGAGCATTTGCCGCACGAAGCTTTGGTCTATCTTCACCTTGTCGAACCGGAACCGCTCGAAATAGCTGAGGGACGAGTAGCCGACGCCGAAATCATCCATGAGGATCTGAATCCCAAGAGCGCGCAGTTGCGCAAGCTCGCGGAATGTGTGGTCGACGTCGCGTAGGAAAAGTCCTTCAGTTACTTCCAGCTGAAGACGTTCCGGATCAAGGCCGGTACTGTCTAAGACGTGGCGAACAACCTGGCAAAGGTCTCCTGCGTGGATCTGCATAGGGGATATATTGACAGCGACCTTGATATGGTGCGGCCACGTCATCGCTTCCTCGCAGGCCAGGCATAGGATCCGCGTTCCCAATTGCCCGATCAGCCCGCTTTCCTCCGCAATCGAGATGAACACGTCCGGTGGGATCGGTCCGCGCACCGGATGATGCCAGCGGGCCAATGCCTCGGCACTCGTGAACTGCCCGGTATCTGCTGAAAAGACGGGCTGGTAGGCAAGGGTGATGGCGTGCTGGTCGAGCGCAACGGACAAATCCCGCTCCAGCTCCCGTCGATCCTGCGTCGCCCGGTCCATTTCCGCGCTGAAGAAGCATACGATCCCGCGGCCCTGCTGTTTTGCCCGATACAAGGCAAGGTCGGCATGCTGGCGTAATTCTTCGGTCGTCGTCGCGTCCTCAGGAAACAGCGCGATGCCGACACTGCTTCCCAGCTGGACGGTTGCCCAGTGGGTGACAATCGGGGATGCCAGCGTGATCGCGATCGTTGCCGCAAGCTGACGTGCCTGCTCTCCGGGTGCCGCGCCGGCGACAATGACCGCGAACTCATCTCCGCCAACACGCGCCTGGATCGTTGTGGCCGTTGCGACCGCGCGCAGCCGATCGCCGATCTGCGCCAGCACCGCGTCACCGGCAAGATGGCCGAATTGATCGTTCACGGCCTTGAACCGGTCGAGATCGATGCTGACGAGCGCGAAAGGCGTTTGGTCGGCAATGAGCCGGTCCAACTCGTCGACGAACGAAGCGCGGTTGCGCAGACCGCTCAACGAGTCGTAATGTGCCAGACGCTGGACCTCGGCCTGCGCCTTGCGAGTTTCGGTCACATCCTCGGACATGCCGACGATATATTCGCGCGGGCGGCTGGGGCCGTCGACAACGAGCCGTTTGGTGCGCAGCGTTACAGTGGTGTTGCCGGGTCGGACAAAATCGCTTTCAGACACATACAGACCTTCGCCTGCGACCGCGGCATCATCGCGCCGCTCATAGGTTGCGCCATGCGCAAACAGCTCAGGATCGGTCTTCCCGATGATATCGTGCCTGGAACAGCCGGTCAGCTCCTCACCGGCGCGATTGACCAGCAGATACTGCCTCGTGTCCGCGTCCTTGACGAACAGCATGGCGGGAAGGTGATCGACAACCGTATCCAGAAACGCCTTCGCCTGCTCCCGTTCCCGCTCGAGCATCTTGCGAGCGGAAGCGTCCCGGATAATCCCCGCAAAATTATACCCGCCTTCGGAGGACCCCCAGCGCGCCAACGACAGTTCGATCGGGAATTCCGAACCGTCGGAGCGCTTGGCGGTCAACTCGACCGACTTTCCGACCAAGGTGGTCCGTCCACCCGCGGAAGCTCGCGAGAAGCCACGATGATGGGCGTCCGCATGGATCGGGGGAAGAATGATGTCGAGCGTACGGCCGATCGCTTGCACGCAGGAATAGCCGAACATCTGCTCGGCGGCGCTGTTCCAGAACGTGATGGTGCCGCCGCCATCGACGCAGAGAATGGCATCTGAAGTGACGTCCACGATCTGCGTGGCGACCTCTCCGATCTGACGATACCGTCTGGCTTCGATCAGCCCCACTACGATCCCGGCGAGATCCACTAGTGCCCTGAGTTGATTGGACGGAACCTCGTCGCGAGGCTGCCGATCGAGAACACATAGCGTTCCCAGACAATGTCCGTCGCGGGTAATGATGGGGGCCCCCGCATAGAACCGGTAGCCGTCGGGCCCAAGCGTGAGCGGGTTCCCGACGCATCGTGGGTCGGCGTGTGTATCGAGAATGACGACCGGTTCAATGCCGTCCAGCGCCAGAGTACAGAAGGCATGTTCCCGCGGTGCCTCCGTTGCTGGCATGCAAACGCTGGATTTGAACCAGGCGCGACGGTCATCGACGAGGCTGACTGCAGCGCTTTCGCCGCCCAGCGCGAGTGCTGCCAAGCGCGTGACCTCATCGAAGTCGCGTTGCGCGGGCGTATCGAGAATCGCCATGCTCCAGAGCGCGGTCAGGCGCGCCGCTTCGGACGCGTCGCTCAGGGAGCTGGCAAAGGTCATCGTGTATCTATTAAAAGTAGAACGTTAGCAGCGCCTTAACGGGATCGTCGCGTCCAGTAGAGTGTTGTTTGCGCAGGCTCAGTAAGCAATTTGGCTTGGGATCAGGTATTCCGCCATCGATAAGACGTAGGTCAATCGATCTGTCCATCCAAAGCCTAGCGTCTGCTCCGACCTAAACCCGTCATTGCAGTAGCGAGCAAGGGATAACGGCCGAGTCTTACTTCTGGTCGTTTTGCCTTCGCCTGCTGTCCGTCCGACCCCAATGAACCGACGGAAATGACCGTTGACAGTTGGCCAGTGCGGCAGGGCGTCCTGAACGCCCATGTACGGGTCCAAGCATCGATACCCGTATATAAGTTCCTTCATGCGATACGATCAGTTCGCATGAAGGGAAGGCAATGAAAAAGCTTCGCATGTGAGGTAAGTAGCAATCTGTTACTTTCCTCATGTTTACTTCGTCAGAATATAGCGTACGCTATAGTTCGTAATAGAGTTGCGTATCGATACCATGTTGGGGAGCATGAGTATGAAGCAATACGCGACGCTTTGCGCTGGGCTGGCAATGGTTTGCGTCCATCCGGCTGCGGCACAGACAGTAGTCGATCCCGCAGCGCCGCGCGGGCAAACCGCTGCCGACCCGGCATCCGACGATCGATCCGACAGTGAAAGGCTGCCGGATATCGTCGTCACCGCGCAGCGCCGCGAGCAATCGCTGCAGAAGGTGCCGATCAGCGTTACCGCCTTCACCGCGGACAATATCGCCGCGTTGACCGCAGAATCGATCGGCGACCTCGACACCTTCACGCCTGGTCTCACGATCAACGATACGTCGGTCACGCAGCCCAGCTTCACGGTGCGCGGCGTGGCGACCGACGATTTCGGGATCGGCACCGATCCCTCGGTCGGGATCTTCATCGACGGCATTTATTCGGGGCGATCGGGGTCGTCGCTGATCTTCTTCAACGACGTCGCCCGGGTCGAAGTCCTGAAGGGGCCGCAAGGCACGTTGTTCGGTCGCAACACTTCGGCCGGGGCGATCTTGATCATCACCAACAAGCCGAACGATACGCGGTCGCTGAGCGGCACGGTGCAAGTCGGCAACTTCAAGAAAATCCGCGGCGATGCGACGCTCAATCTGCCGCTCACCGAAACGCTCTTCCTGCGCCTGAACGGCGTCGCCAATGACCGCGAAGGCTATCTCAGGGACGCACTGACCGGCCGGCGGCGCGAGCGCGAGAACAACGCATCGGGGCGTGCCGCCTTACGCTGGGCGCCGAGCGACGCCACCGATTTCGTGCTCGCTTACGATCATGATGACACCGCCAAGGACAGCCCGTTCGCGATTGGTATCAGCGACAACGCGCTCAGTACAAATCCGCGCGGTCCGTACACGAATGACGTGATCGACGACAAGGAAACGCGGTTGCTCAACGCGGTTTCGTTCACCGCGACGCACCGCACCGGTTCGCTCACCTTGACCAGCATCAGTTCGTTCAAGCATTTCGAAACGCACAATCGCGAGGATGAGGACGGCACCGCCGACCCGACACGCTATTTCGACACGGAGAATATCGAAAAGAACAGCAGCCTGTACCAAGAGTTGCGCGTCGGCTTCGACAATGATCGGCTGAGCGCGATCGTCGGCGGGAGCTATTTTCGCGAGCGCGGGCGGCAGACCAGTGCGGCGACCTTGCTGAGCGATTCGGTCGATCGCCTGCTCGACCAGGTGGCCGGTTTTCCGGTCTTCACGATCCTCGACGCCTTCGGCGGCTTGCCGGTGTTTGGCCAGCCCTTCCGGGAGGACATGGACAACCGCGCCGCAAACGATTCCTTGGCGGCGTTCGCGGATGCGACCTACAAGGTCACAGATCGACTGAGCCTGACCGCGGGCATCCGTTACACCCGCGATCTGAAGAAGTTTACCTGGACCAACGGCGGGTTCGACGCATCCGGTTTGGAGACGCTGACCGCGCCGGGCGCACTGTACAATGCCATCACCGATGCAGTCCTGGGCATATCGCCCTTTCCCGACGCTGCATCGATCAGCGCGGCTGACTTCTTCCGCGCGACGGTCGGCGCGAGCGGCTTGATCTTCGATGTCGGCGCACTGGAAGGGGTGCCCTTCACGCGGCGCGAGAGCTTCAACGACGTGTCGCCGCGCTTCGTCGGGCAATACGACCTCAACGCCGACCTGCACCTCTATGCTTCAGCATCGCACGGCTACAAGGCCGGCGGCTACAATTCGACCGAGATCAATTCGTTCTTCGCCCCCGAACGGGTGTGGAATTTCGAGGGCGGCTTCAAGTCCGAGCTCTTCGATCGGCGAGTCCGGTTCAACCTTTCGGGCTATTATTTCAAATACCGCAACCGCCAGTCGATCAGTCTGGAAAACGCCGGCGGCGCGCTGCCGCAATATATCACACGATCTGGGGATTCGCAGGCATATGGTGCCGATCTCGAGACCCAGTTCGTCGTCTCGCGCGATTGGACGGTCAGCTTTACCGCCGGTGCAATCGACTCCACGTGGGTCACGCGCGTCGAGCAAGGCGTGAATATTGCCCGGCAGCCGACGGGCGAGCCAAGCTTCCGCGGCATCGCCAGCGCGCATTACAAGCATGACTTCGGCGTGGGCAGCCTCTTGGCCGATGCGAGCTACAGCTACACTTCGAAACAGCGGATCAACGATGCGACGCGCGCGATCGATACGGCGATCGCGCCATTCGTCGATTTCTCCAAGCTCGGCGCGCTCCGCTCGGCGCGCGACATCATCAACGCGCGGGTCGGCTGGCGCTTGCCCGGCAACCATGTGACGATTTCGGCTTATGCCGAGAACCTGCTCGACAAGAGATATTACCGCACACTCAACACGATCTCGGCCGACATCTTTCAGACACCGTATGTCCGGGCGGAGCGGCCGGGCTTCTACGGTGTCGAATTGGGCTTCCGCTTTTGAGGAGAGAAAGATGCACAGGAAACTCCTGGCGCTGGGGGGCACGGTAAGCCTGGCACTGCTCGCCGGTTGTGCCGGGCCCAGGACTGATGCGCAGGGCTTCGTGATCGACCCTGATTTCGAAAAGACGCTGCAAGGCAAGCTGATCGACGCGAAGCCCGGTGACGTGGTGACGATTCCAGCGGGCAAATATGCGCTGCGCCGCAGTCTCAGCCTCACCGCCAATGGCGTGACGGTAAAGGGCGCGGGGATGGACAAGACCATCCTGTCCTTCGCCAAGGCAACATCGGGTGCCGAGGGGATGCTCGTCACTGGCGACGATTTCACGATCCAAGATTTGGCGTTCGAGGACAGCAAGGGCGACGCGCTCAAGATCAACGGCACCAAAAATGCGGTGATGCGCCGCGTGCGCGCGTCGTGGAGCGGTGGCTCGAAGAGCAGCAACGGTGCCTATGGTCTTTACCCGGTGCAAGTCACCAACGTGCTGATCGAGGATTCGGTGGTGAAGGGCGCGTCGGACGCCGGCATCTATGTCGGCCAGTCGAACACTATCATCGTCCGCAACAACCGCGCCGAGGGCAATGTCGCGGGAATTGAAATCGAAAATTCGAGCCATGCCGACGTTTATGGCAACACCGCGACAGGCAATACCGGCGGTATTCTCGTGTTCAACATGCCCAACCTGCCGGTCCCGGGCAGCAAGACGCGGGTCTATCGGAACACCGTCGTCGCCAACAATCACGCCAATTTCGGCGCGAAAGGGAGCGCGGTCAGCTCGGTCCCGCCGGGATCGGGGGTGATTGTCAATTCGAACGACGAGGTCGAGATTTTCGACAATGACGTGAAAGACAACAAGACCGCCAACGTCATCATCTCGAGCTACTTCTCGACCGGCTTCGACACCAAGAGCGGGATCGCGGCGGCCTATGATCCGTACCCGGAGAACATCTTCGTCACCGACAACCGCTTCTCGGGCGGTGGTGACGATCCCGGCGGTCGCTTCGTCCCGATGAAGGCGCTTGCCGGGGGACGCTTGCCCGATGTGCTGTGGGACGGCTTCGTCAATCCCAAGCTTCGATCCTCCGGGATTTGCGTGCGCAACGGCACCGCGAAACTGCTGAATGTCGACGGGCCGGGCAAGTTCGCCAATGCGCGGATCGATCCCGCGGTCGATTGCGCGCCTGCCAGCCGTCTCCCCGAAATCGCACTCCCGCCAGCGATGACGAAGGACAGTGGCAAGCCGTGACGCAGATCGTGTTCGAGTACCCCCTTTCCCTTTCGCGCTTCTCCGGCGAAGGCCGGGGCCCAGTCGGAAAGGTTGATGAGGCCGGGCGCAATGCTGCCTTTCTAGCGTTCCGCGACTGGGCCCCGGCCTTCGCCGGGGAAGCGCTTTGGAGGTGGATCGGCGTTGCTATCCTCATCCTGCTCGTGCTGCTGCTCGCGGGATGCGGTGGCGCGCCGCGCGGGGTGACGTTCCACCCCGACGAGAATCCGGCGAATCTTTCCGACTGGGGGCTGTTCACGCGCACTGCGGGACGGCTGGCACCGCACGACGGGATGGTCACGTACGAGCTCAACACACCGTTGTTCAGCGACTATGCGCAGAAGTGGCGGACTATCTGGATGCCCAAAGGGGTCCATGCCACATACGATCCGGAAAATTGGTTCGATTTTCCGGTCGGCACGATCATCACCAAGACGTTTTACTATTCGACCCCGGTCGACGCAGCCGCACCGCAAACCAGTGGTGAAGTTCTCAAGGTCACGCCCGCCACCTATCAGACCGGGGTGTCTGGGCTCAACCTCAGCCATGTCCGGCTGATCGAAACGCGGCTGCTGGTGAAGCGCACCAGCGGTTGGGTCGCCTTGCCCTATGTCTGGAACGCCGATGGCAGCGATGCGACGCTCGAGCGTACCGGTGCCGACGTACCGCTGACCCTTGTCGACGGCGCGCGCCCGGATGCGTTCAGCTACACGGTGCCCAACCAGAACCAGTGCGCCGGCTGCCATGCCCAGGATTTCCGCACGCGCGCGATCAACCCGATCGGGCTCAAGGCGCGCCACCTCGACCGGACCTTTGCGGGCGAGGGTGGTGAGATCAACCAGCTCCGCCGGTTGGTGGCGCTGGGCTACCTCACCGGCGTGCCGGGCCAGGTGCCGCCCGGCAATGCAAAGTGGCAGGACGAGAAGGCCGGCACGATCGGGCAAGCCCGCGCCTATCTCGACATCAATTGCAGCCATTGCCACAACCGTGTTGGCGCGGCGCGAACTTCGGGCCTGTGGCTCGATACGAAAACCGTCGACCCGCGGATGCTCGGCACGTGCAAGCCCCCGGTCGCCGCCGGGCGCGGCACGGGGGATCGTCCCTTCGATGTCGTGCCGGGGCAGCCCGATCGCTCGATCCTGACCTACCGGCTCGCCAGTACCGATCCGGGCGAGATGATGCCCGAGCTCGGCCGTGATCTGGCGCATGGCGAAGGAATTGCCCTCATCACGCGCTACATCGCGATGATGAAGGGGGCGTGTAACGCGGTTGACGGGCCCAAGCGCGGTACGGCGCGATGAGCTGGTCGAATTGGTCGGGCAGTGTCCGCAGCACCGCGCCGGTCTTGCGCCCGACCAGCGAGGCGGATCTCGGCAAGGCGATCCGCGCGGCGACAAGCGTCCGCGCGGTCGGGGCGGGACATTCGTTCATGCCGCTGTGCGCTTCCAGCGGCATCATCGTCAGCCTGGAGGATATGGCGGGCGCGATGACCGTCGCGCCCGACCGCCGCACCGCCCGCATCCCGGCGGGATGGAGCATCAAGCGGCTGACCGCTGCGTTGTTCGATCAAGGCCTCGCGCTCGCCAACCAGGGCGACGTCAATCCGCAATCGCTTGCGGGCGCGATGGCGACGGGCACGCACGGCACCGGGCGCGATCTTGGCAGTTTGTCGACCTTCGCGCGCGGTTTCCGGCTCATTGGGGCGGATGGCGAGGCGGTCTGGTGCGATGCCGCGACTAATCCCGATCTGTTCGAAGCGCATCGCCTGTCGCTCGGCATGTTCGGCATCGCGACCGAAATCGTCGTGGACGTGGTGCCGGCCTTTCATCTGTCCGAACGGATCGAGAAGAAGCCGTGGGGGGAAATCCGCGAACGCTATGATGCGCTGGTGACGCAGCAGCGCCACGTCGAATTCTGGTTGTTCCCGCATGCTGACAGCGTGATCCTGAAGACGCTTGAGCTGACCGACCCGTGCGATCCGCCCAAATCGACCAGCGATGTGGACGAGGCCACGTTCCGCCGCGTGCTCAATCTGGGGGCGTGGGTGCCGCCGCTGATCCCGACGCTCCAGCGGCTGATGATGAAGACCAATATGGACGGCCACCGGCGCGGGCCGGCTCACGCGATCTTCCCATCGGATCGCACGATTCCGTTCGAGGAAATGGAATATGAAATGCCCCGCGCGGTCGGGCTGGAGGTGCTGGAGGAGGTGGTCGGCTGGATCCGCCGCAAGCGGTTGCCCGTGTCGTTCCCGTTCGAATTCCGTGTCGTCGCACCCGACGATATCTGGATGAGCCCGATGAACGCTGGCCCGGTCGCGGCGATTTCGATGCATCAATATGCCAGGATGCCGTGGCGTGCGCTGTTCGCCGATGCCGAGGTGATCTTTCGTGGAGGCGGCGGACGGCCGCATTGGGCCAAGCGCCACACGCTCGCGCGCGCGGATGTCGACGCGCTCTACCCGATGGCGGAGCGCTACCGCGCCGTGCGACGCGCCGCCGATCCGTCGGGCAAATTCCTCAACCCCCATTTGGCGGAGCTGTTTTCCTGATGGATGACCTCAAGCTGCATCAGCATCTGATCGGTCAGCAAGGGGCGCGCGCCGCGCTTAACACGCCGGTGCTGGTGCTCGACCGCGATCAGCTCGATGCCAATATCGCGGCGATGCAAGAACTTGCCGCGGCGCACGGCGTCGCGCTCAGACCGCACGGCAAGACGCACAAGAGCGTCGATATCGCGCGACGCCAGATCGCGCGCGGCGCGGTCGGCCTGTGCTGTGCCAAGATCGGCGAGGCGGAGGTGTTCGCGGATGGCGGCATCGACGGGTTGCTGATTACCTCGCCGGTGGCGGCACCAGCGGCGATCGAACGGCTGGCGGCGCTGGCCGGGCGCAGCGCGGGGCTGATGGTGGCGGTCGATGATCCCGGCGGGGTCGCGCGGACTCAGCAAGCGCTGGCCGAAGCAGGCACGACGCTCGACGTGGTGATCGACGTCGATCCCGGCATTCGGCGCACCGGCGTCGCGTCGCCCGAGGCAGCGGTCGCGCTCGCCGAGACGATTGCCGGGTGCGACAACATCACGCTCCGCGGCGTGCAATGTTATTGCGGGATGCAGCAGCATATCGAGGCCTATGCCGCGCGTCGCACCGCGATCGTCGAGCGCACCGCCTATCTGTTGAGCGTCATCGCTGCGCTGACCGATACCGGCTACCCACCCGAAATCGTGACGGGCTCCGGCACCGGTACGCACCGCATCGACCTCGACCTTGGTGTCTTTACCGAGCTTCAGGTCGGGTCCTACGTCTTCATGGACAAGCAATATCTCGATTGCGACTTGATCGGAGACGGTACGACTCCGTTTGCACCGTCGCTCGCCGTCGATGCGCGCGTGGTCAGCGCCAATCACGACGCGCTGGTGACGATCGACGCCGGCTTCAAATCGCTGTCGACCGACGGCGGCGCGGCGCACGTCCGCAGCGGCGCAGCGACGGACGCGATGTTCGTGTTCATGGGCGACGAACACGCCGCGCTGATCGCGCCGGGGATCGGCAAGGCGCTGCGTCCCGGCGATGCGGTAAGCCTGACCGTGCCGCATTGCGACCCGACGGTGAACCTCTACGACCATTACCATGTCGTGCAGGGCGGAACGCTGGTCGAGATCTGGCCGGTCAGCGCGCGCGGGCGCGCACGGTGACGCCCCGCGCCGGTCACGTCGCGGCCATCCTGGTCGTCGGCGTGATCGGCGTGCTGATCGCGGGATTGCAGCCACAACTGCTCGGCGCGCTGGCGCTGGAAGGTCGTCTGTCGGTCGCGGCGCTGGGCGGCCTCGCCACGGTCGAGCTACTCGCGATGGGGATAGCGGCGGCGGCGGCGAGCTTTGTGCTGCCAGCGAACCGGTTGCGCACGATCGCGCTGTGCGCGCTGCTGGCAACCGGGCTGCTGGATCTCGCCACGCCGCCGTGCGGCGGTGGCGGCATTTTCGTCGCCCGCATCGCCGCCGGTGTGGGGGAGGGCGTGCTGATCTGGATCGCGATCGGCTTCATCGTCGGCACCGCTCGGCCGGAGCGCTGGTCGGGACTGTATCTTGCGCTGCAAACGCTCGCGCAATGCGCGCTGGCCAGCTTCATCGGATTGTTTGCGGCGAGCAGCGGTGGCGGGTTCGCCACGCTCGGGGCGGTGACGCTCGCAGGGGTCCTCGCGGTGCGGTGGATGCCCGATGCGCACGCGGCGAGCGCCGGAGACGCTGGCGACACGTTGCCGCACGGGCGCGGGCTGCTCGCGTGGCCGGCGTCCTGCTTTACCTCGCGTTCATCGTTGCGATCTGGGTCTATGTCGAGCCGCTTGCGCGTCAGCGCGGCGTGCTGGCACCGATCATACGTCTCATCGTGCCGCTCTCGCTGGCGATGCAGGTGATCGGCGCTGGCGCTGCGACGGTGCTGGCGGGGCGTCTGCCGCCCCGCGTGACGATCCTATGCGTGGGGCTGCTCAATCTCGGCCTGCTCGCGGTTATGGCGGAAGCACCATCCGGCCTGTTCGTCGTGGCGATCGCCATGTTCGGCTTCCTGTGGCTGTTCGCGCTGCCGTTCCAAGTTTCGCTTGTCATCGCCGCCGATCCGACCCGTCGGGCAGCGGTGTTGATTGGGGGCGCGCAATTGACGGGATCGAGCCTCGGTCCGCTGCTCGCCAGCGCCCTGGTCGCCGACAGCAACGTCGCGTCGGTGCTGCCGTTCGGTACGATTTGCCTCGTTGCCGCGGTGTTGGCCCTGTTGGGCGCGGGCTCGCCGCGCCATGGCGTCGGCGCATGACGACCCCGGCTATCTCCAAGCGCTCCAAGCCCAAGCGGGAACGCGCCCATCTGACCTACGAGCGCTCGACGTCGCGGGCGCGCTACTGGACGAAGTCGGGATCGGCCGCATCTCGACCAACATGATTTGCGCCCGCGCCGAACTGACGCCGCCCGCGCTGTATCGTTATTTCGACGGCAAATATGCGGTGCTGGAGGCACTTGGGCGGCGTCTGATGGCACGCAAGAACATCGTGCTCGAACACTGGGTCGCGCGCCATGTCGAGCACGGCGTGGACGCGTTGCGCGACGGGATCGAGGAATTGCAGCGCGAAACCGCGGCGGTGACGCAGTCCGAGCCGGGCGCAGTCTGGATCCTCCGCGCGCTGCATGCCACGCCGCAGCTGGTCCATGTCCGCCTCGAATCGCACCGTTACGTCACCGATCAACTCGTCGCGGCCTATGCACGGCACCTGCCGCACGTAGATCGAGCCGATTTATGGCAACGCCTCCGTCTGGCGGAGGAGGTTGGTTTTGCTGTCGATGAAATGTTGCAGGAAGAGGATCACATCGCCCCCGAACGCGCGTTCAAGCACGTCGCGGCTTTGCTTCGGATGGATCTCAGTTATTGAGCCTACGCAAAACGCGCAAGCGACGCAAGAAACGGGCGTGAGCGAACGGTTGCATGCAGTGCGGTGTAACCTTACGGATGGAGATATTTAAACAAATTGGCCACGCCGTTTCGTAAATAAGATTGGTCCAAGAACTGCGGGATCGCTGTCAAGCAAAGATGCCACCGCTTCTTGGGACTAAGTTTAATTGACCGGAAAGGTTCCGGTGAGTACATTAGAACAATTGGTAGCATTAATTAACCACCGGGTAGATGCCGACTAGGCAGCGGCAGGAACTGTTTGAAGGAAGTTTCGGAAATTGTCGCTTGGCGGGCGGGACCAGAGGCAAGCTTCGTAACGAGGGCGATGCATACGATCGATGGTGCGTTCGGCAATTGAAGCGTATGACGACAGTGGTGCCGGTTAAGCCAGTCGTACAATTTCTCGCGCTGCTGCCTCGAGCGAGAACGGTCAAGGGTGTTCACGAGCATCGATGATCAGCTCATCCGAGCGTAAGCTCGGTTTGAGAGAGCTGTCGGGCCAGTTGCAAAAGGCCGAAATTGTGTCAACGCGATGTTACAGCCGAAACTGACGATGAGCCGAAAACACGTTCTACAGGGGGCAAACTACAGGGGTCAAATTGGGTCCCCGCATGCAAACGCTAAACGGCAAAGCTGTCCTTACGAGCGGCGTTGTCGTCTATGGCGCCCGTGCCGAGCTTAACAACTGTTGCCACGACGTCCGCCGCAGGGGTGGGCTCCCCCCACGATAGATCGTGACGCTCTGTATTAGCTTTCCGAGCGTAGTTGGGAGGTGGCTCGGTTGCTCTGTTCCCGAAATTCATCCCCTGTCAGGAGTGGCAGCGGGGCTCGTTCGAGCGCGTCGTTTGAGCGCGACAGGCCGGCAAGCGGATGATCCGTACGATCGGCCCACCGACGCTCCCGGGGTGAGGCGTGAAGACCGCGACCAGATGCCCTCCCGCTGCGATGCGGCGATAGTTGGCAATCTCGGTCGGAAAACGCGCGCTTTCGGCAACATAGCGGTCGTAATTGGCAAAAATCAAATAGTCAGCGCGACAACTTGCCGTGCGGTCCGCTTCTATGTCAGCAAAATCGACGATAGGTCGTGACGAATGCCACGAGCCGACGGTGGAGACGGTTATCTGCCGCGTCACAAAGGTGCGTGGGTCGAAACATCCGCGATTGCCGCCCGGATACAGGAAGCGCCATGGCGCGGACAACGCGTCAAAGGCTAGATATTCGATCGCGACGGTGTTGCCCGGTGGAATATGCTGCATGGCCCAGGCCGTGGCGAGACGACGCGTGTCGACGGCGCGTTCGACCGCCTGGGCGTTGGCAACACGCAATGGCGGTACGGCGACAAGGAGCGTGATCGCGATTGCGGCCGGAAGCTTGAACAGCGGAAAATGCTTTCGGACCTTATCAACAAAAGAAACCGTGGCGTAGGCGAGTGCGATCGTCAGCAGCGGAAGGAGCGGCACCACCCAACGCTCCCAAATCAGGTTCTGGACGGTGATCGAGACGAAGAATACGCCGATCGTGCTTCCGACGACGTAGCCGAAGATCGGCTGGCGCCGCGCGCCCGCGACGAGCCCGGCCGCAGCGAGCGCCAAGCCGCCAATTCCTAGCGCATTGGTCAGCGGATTGCCCAGATACCAGCCCATATTTGCCAGGAGTCCGTTGCCGGTCGCACCGACATGAACCGCTCGACCTTCACCCTGCAGGTTCGAAATCACGGTCGCGTAGTCCAGAACCAGGTAAGGTGACACGATCACGCAACTTGCGACGGCCATGAGCGCACAGCAGCCGAGCCTGCGCAGCGCCAAGCGGTATTCGCTCGGATAGAGCCGGATCCGAAGCAGCGCTGCGCCCACGACACCCGCCGCCACCGTTCCCGCGGGCCATTTGGTGGCACAGGCGATCCCGACCCACATGCCCGCAATAAGATAGGCGCGCAGCGACCCGCGCTCGACGATCCGCATCGCTGCAAGCAAGGCCAACAGGATGAAGATGGTCGACTGCATATCGGTGCGGATGATCTGCGAATAACGGATGTGGATCGGATCGATCGCCAGCAGCGCCGCAGTCAGCAGGGCGACCCGCGTATCGAACAACCGTCGGGCTAGTTGATACGCCAGAAGAATAACGGTCAGGCCGCTGATCAGTATGACGACACGGCCAGGGAGAAAAGCAACCGCGGGATCGTGAAAAAGTGCCTTAGCGAAGGCATTCGTGTCGGGAAAACGCCCGGTCAATGTTCCGACCAGTACGATGCCGGCCTCGACCAGTGCGAGCGAGTAGATCGTGGTCGTACCCGGGTGGCCGAACCACCCGGGGTTTAACGTATGCTCCTTGAGCAGCTTCAGGGCGATCAGCACGAAGATCGGCTCGTCCGGATCAAGCAACGCCGGAAGACCAAAATCCAGTCCGCGCAGACGCATAGCGAAGGCAGTTGCCATAATAGCTACAAGCACCAAGATACGCCATGGTCGCACTGACCCTATTATTGATTGAATCATCATCTTCATTACAGGCGATTGGCAGTAGCATTAGCCTTTGTCTATTTATAGAAGCGCCTCCTGCGACACCGCGGGGGGAACAATATGACGACGGCAGTAATCTTGGCGGGCGGACTCGGCAGCAGGCTGGGCGAAGAAACCGCCGTCCGGCCAAAGCCGATGGTCGAGATCGGCGGAATGCCAATCCTTTGGCACATCATGAAGATCTACACTGCCGGCGGGATCACCGACTTCGTTATCTGCCTTGGTTACAAGGGATATCTCATCAAGGAGTTCTTCGCGAACTACTTCCTCCACACCTCCGACGTGACGGTCGACATGTCCAAGAACTCGCTGGAGGTTCACTGTTCCCGGAGCGAACCGTGGCGCGTCACGCTGGTCGATACGGGCCCGACGACGATGACGGGGGGCCGGCTCGCGGCGGTGCGGTCGCATCTGAAGGACGATGAGCCCTTCTGCTTTACCTATGGCGATGGCGTGAGCGACATCGACATCGCCGGGCTGGTCGCCTTCCACAACAGCCACGGACGCCGTGCCACCGTCACCGCGGTCAGCCCGCCAGGACGTTTCGGCGCGATCGACTTCGACGGCGACCGTGTCGCAGGCTTCAAGGAGAAGCCGGCTGGCGACGGCGGGCGAGTCAACGGCGGCTTCTTCGTCGCCGACCCGAGCGTGCTCGATCTCGTTTCCTCGTCCGAGACGGTGTGGGAGGCAGAACCGCTCGAGACGCTCGCCACCGCCGGCGACCTCATGGCCTATCGCCATGACGGCTTCTGGCAGCCAATGGATACCTTGCGCGACAAAATCTATCTCGAGGATCTGTGGAGCCGCGACGAGGCTCCGTGGAAGGTCTGGTGAGCAGCGCAGGCGCGGCGACCAGCTGGCAGGGAAGGCGTGTCCTCGTCACCGGCCATACCGGCTTCAAGGGCGGTTGGTTGACGCTCTGGCTGCACCAGCTCGGGGCCGAGGTTGCTGGCCTGTCGCTGGCGCCGGCGACCGATCCCAGCCTGTTCGAGGCGGCGCGGATCGGCGATCTGGTCGATCACCACATTGCCGATATTCGCGACTTGGCGGCGGTCGAGCGCGTGATCGACCAGGTCCGGCCGGAAGTGATCTTCCATCTCGCGGCGCAGCCACTGGTTCGGCTGTCCTACGCGCAGCCGGTCGAGACCTTCGCCACCAACGTGCTCGGCACGGTGCATGTGATGGATGCGGCGCGGCGGATTGGTGGGGTGGCGGCGTTGGTCTGCATCACCACCGACAAATGCTATGAGAATCGCGAGTGGATCTGGCCCTATCGCGAAAGCGATCCGATGGGTGGGCATGATCCTTACAGCAGCAGCAAGGGATGCGCCGAGCTGGCGATCGCGGCCTATCGCCGGTCGTACCATCTGACGGGCGCGGCGGGCGAGGACCCGATGGCGCTGGCATCGGTGCGGGCCGGCAATGTGATCGGCGGTGGCGACTGGTCGCTCGATCGGCTGGTGCCCGATCTGGTGCGGGCGTTCGAACAGGGCTTGGCGCCCGAGATCCGCGCGCCCTTGTCGGTGCGGCCATGGCAGCATGTGCTCGAGGCACTGAGCGGCTATCTGCTCCTCGCCGAGCGGATGCTGGCGCGTGCGCCGGGCTTTGCCGATGCGTGGAATTTCGGCCCGGCGGATGAGGACGCGCGCCCGGTCGGTTGGATCGTCGAGACGATGCGCGCCGCCTGGGGTGGTGATGCCGCGGAGTCGGTGCCCTTCTCGGGCGCGGTGCCGCACGAGGCCGGGTTGCTCAAGCTCGACACGTCGAAGGCGCGGGCGCTGCTCGGCTGGCGGCCGGTGCTACGGCTCGAGGAAGCACTGGAGTGGATCGTGACCTGGCACAAGCAGGTCGGCGCGGGCGGTGACGTACGGGCGGCGACGCTCGACCAGATCGCTGCTTATCGGGCGCGGGTCGAGCGGTAACGGTGCGGGCGCGGTGTCCGCACGTCAGCGCAAACGCGATTGCGGCAACGCGCTCGCATCCGGATCGTACCCGCTCCAGTGCAGCTGGAGCGGGACGGGCGGCTCCCGTTCACCATGAGCAAGCAACGCTCCATCCTGCGCCATCGGATCGACCGCTGCACCGCGCTGCCGCACCTCGAAATGTAGATGCGCGCCGGTCGAGCGGCCGGTGGAGCCGACATTCCCGATGACGGCCCCCTGCTCGACCGCGCCGGGGGTGACGGTGATCGACCGCAGATGCGCATAGCGCGTCTCGTTGCCGTCGCCGTGATCGATCCGAACCATGTTGCCATACCCACGGCTCCATCCGGCAAAGGTGACCGTGCCGCTGCCGGCAGCATGGACGGGCGTTCCGGCAGGGTTCGGGATGTCGATGCCCCTATGCGCGCGCAGGTCGCCGTGCAGCGGGTCGCGGCGGAGGCCGAAGCGCGAGGACAGGTGCGTTACGGTGACGGGCAGTTCGAGTCGCTCCTGGAACGATGCTGCCGCCGGATGCGACCAGCGCAGCATCGTCGTATCGAAATCAGCACCGCCCGATGGCAGCGCGCCCCCCTGGGGTGGCGCAGTCCCATCAGGCCGGGGGAGGCTCGGCTCGGCCTTTGCTACCGTCGCCCCAGCGAGGGGCGGCACCGACGAAACCCCGAGGGCGGTGATCACGGCGATCAGGGATGACATCATGCGCCGCCCGTATCACGCTTGCCGGGAAACGGTAAGGGACCGTAACGATTCCTGTCACCCCGGGGAGCCGCGATCGCCACGCCAATCCGCAACGGAACCCCCGCCGCCGCAAGACCGATCGCAATCGATCATATGCCCGCCAGACCCAAGCGCCACGTCGTTCGAAAGCCGCGGGACTGGGCGGTCGCTGCGGCGGTACCGGCAACCGCAACCATCGCTGCGCCAGCAAGATCGCAACACGTTGGTACCAGTCAATTTTATTACGTACCAAGTTTAGACCTTGAATTTTGAGAGTTGATCAGTCAACTGGCGGAGCGTGTGAGAACAGCTAATGGATTGTACTGCCAGCAGCGAAATAATGAAAATCGGCAGGGAGTAATATTTCCGTGAACTCTTTAGAACGTAAGATGCTGGATGTGCTCAAGAAAGGTCGCGACAGCTATGGTGTTGTAGCCGTAAAGGCTGAATTCGAGGCCGAAGGTACACGTCCGGACGAGTTTCACCGTCTGCTCGAAATCGCACAGCGTGCCGATGTAAAGGTCGCACTCAAGATCGGCGGTTGCGAAGCAGTCAGCGATCTTCTGTCAACCAAGGTTTATGGCATCGACCATGTGATCGCGCCCATGGTGGAAACCCGCTACGCGCTATCCAAGTATATCGAAGCAAAGGACAAGGTACACGGTCCCGAGAACCAGCGGACCCAGTTCCTGTTCAATCTCGAAACCCAGACGACGCTCCAGAATCTCGACGAGATGGTCGAGCTCGCCAAGGGCAATGTCGACGGAGTCGTCTTCGGACGCGTCGATTTCACGCTCTCGCGCGGCATGCCGCGCGGTGCGGTCAACGAGCGTTCGATTACCGAAGCAGTGCTCCTCGTCGCGCATGCATGCCGCGATGCCGATCTCGAGCTGGTCGTTGGCGGTTCGGTATCGGCCGAGGCGATCGACGCCTTGCGTGAGGTTCGCAAGGTGCGTCTCGACCGGTTCGAGACGCGCAAGATCATCTTCGAGGGCCCCGCGATCGAGACCGACAAGATCGTTGCCGGGATCGCCAATGCAGTCGATTTTGAGCTGATGTGGCTCCAGAATAAGCGCGATTACTACATGCAGATCGCCAAAGAGGACGAGCCGCGGATTGAAATGATGCAGAAACGCCAGCGCGCTTCGCAGCTCGAGACCGTCTGAGGGCGTTGTTCACAGCCGACGAGGGTAAATAGTAGTCCCAATCGTCACTTGAGGCGGCTCTGCGCCGGTCGGCAACGCGGCGTAGCGCGTCTCATGAGCGGGTGACCGTAGCGCGCTTGGAGATTTTGGGCGCTTGGTGGAATCCAATATCAGCGTCGCCGCGCATCCACCTTGCGGCGGGTGGGGGGGGGCGCGTGACTAGCGAGGATTGTGGACCGGGCGCGGCGTCGGTCCGAAACTTAATCCGGCACTCGATAACGCCAATCGCGCTAGTAAGGCATGCGTCGAGTACGATTATCTTCGCGCAGAGAGAACAACGGATCAACTGGGGACAGCGAACCACCGTAATTCGCGAATGCAGAGCCTTGGTTATTTAAAGACTGTGGAGGTTCAGATGAGCAATTTAATCGTATTCGGCGCAGGCAGTGCGGCAAAGGACTTTCTCAGTTCCGTTCCAGAAGAGCATGCTATAATTGCTATTGCCGATAACGACGTATCCAAGCAAGGATCGTTCATAGACGGTCATGAGGTTATCAGTCTCCAGGCCATTGCCCAACGCAGCTTCGACTTCGTGGTGATAGCCGGTCGCGCTGTCGATGCTATTCGGGAGAACCTCATCTTCAATGGCATTCCCGATACCAAGATTGTTGCATACTATCCCAGCTATAGCAAAAAACTGCATGAAGTGGCCAACCGGGACGTATCACTGCTGAACACGAAGTTGGGATTAGGCATCCCTCCCGTAGGGCTAGCGACGATGTATCTCGATGTTGAGCCTGCTGTTGAACCTGTAGGCGAATCACCGAGGGATTTTGTCAGGGACCAGGCTTTCCGCCTTGCGGCACGCCGAGTTGTTGAACTGAATGTTCCTGGCGCTGTTGCCGAGCTTGGTGTTTATCAGGGTGACCAGGCGAAGCTTATCAATGCGCTGTTTCCAGACCGTCCACTGTACCTCTTCGATACGTTTACGGGCTTTTCAGAGAACGACCTATCCTCGGAAACGAGCAACAAATTCTCATCAGCCTCCTTGGGTGACTTTTCGAACACGAGCGTGGAAACCGTGCTCGAAAAGATGCCGTTTCGGGACTGTGTACGGATCTGCCAAGGATATTTCCCAGAATCTGCGATAAACATCGAGCAGAACTTTGCCTTTGTAAGCATTGATGTGGATTTGTACGAGCCGATGTTGGCTGGACTATTCTGGTTCTACGATCGTCTTAATCAGGGAGGGTACATTTTCGTCCATGATTACAACAACCGTCGCTATCGCGGTGTCCGAAAGGCCGTCGAAGAGTTTACGACATCTCGAAAGGCATGTTGTGTACCACTTCCCGACTTTGCCGGGTCGATAGTTATTACCAAATAGCCAATTGCCATTCACATCGATGTGCGGCTGAGTGTGCGGGCGGACGTAGCAGTAGAATTAGTGGCAGGGCCTGATGATCCCACAATCCGCGGTCGACGTAAGCAAAACCCCAGTGCCCAGCGCGGCATTGGGTTAAAGCTCGGTAATATGATCACGCTCGCGCACGTCTGACCAACGTTATCTCCAGCGCGCTGACGATCCCGCTTGCGATCGAAGCGTTTTGGGCAAGGTTGGCTGGCCGAGTAGAACTTCTGCGCCGAGATCCCACAAAGCAGGCGTCGCAGCCGCCAAGATCCCCGTTCCGTCATCGCCCACGCAATAAGGCGTCCCGTCCCAGCGTGCGACATGGCCCCCAGCCTCCATCAGGAACAACGCGCCCGGAATATGATCCCATGGCAGCGTTCGCTGAAACATCGCCAGATCATTCTGGCCCAGACAGATCCGCGGATAGTGCTCGGCCGCGCACCGCGGGATCGGGACCACCTCAAACGCGCGCTCCGCCCGGGCGTGAACCGCGGCGCGCCCTTCCTCGGTCATGAATTGCGACGCGATAGATACGATCGGAAATTCTGCATTGCTGGGCTTCGCCGTGATCGCCACATCATTGATGAACGCGCCCCCGCCACGACTCGCGTGGCACATCCGGTTGGTTACCGGATCGAACAGCCAGCCTGCTTGAGCCACCCCATCTTCGACTAGCGCAATCATGATGCCAAAGGGCTGCCGACCAGCCGCAAAGTTCGCGGTGCCGTCGATCGGATCAATGATCCAGCACCGTCCACGATCGAGATCGGCTTGCAGCGTGGGGTCTGCCGAACAGGCTTCTTCGCCCACGATCCGCGCATCACCGTCGATGACGTTCAGCCCTTCGGATAGCCGAATTTCGGCTTCGCGATCAGCTATGGTTACGATCTCACCCGGTGACTTTTCCACGATTTCATCGGCGCGTAGATTGAGAAACCGTGGCAAGACGATTTCCGCGGCTACTTGCCGGAGCAAGGCACTTACTAAATTGTGGTGGTGATGCACAATAACTCCATGATGAGTTTGATCCAGACCAGGCCGCCGAACGTCCTTGCTCTTTCGCGATCAGGTCGCAATCACTTTCACGACTGGAACAGCCGAGCCTTCAACCTTGTCATGAGTCCGGAACGACCGAAGGCGGCTCTTGCGCGCCGAAGGTGACGCGGTTGTGCCAGAACCAGCTGAGTACCGCGAGCGTGACGGCGAAGCCGAGTTGCGCGATGATCGGTGGCAGATGCGCGACCTCGACCAGCAACGGCAGCGCCGCCCAGTTCACCGCATAGTTCGCCAGATAGAAAGCGAGGAAGCGGACCAGCTCGCGGCCGGTCCGCCCTTGCGTCTGGAAAACCAGCAGCTTGTAGGTCATAAAGGCGAACAGCGTCGCGACCACTTGCGCGATCAGCAGCGCGACCATGTAGTGGATCCGCAGCCACGGCACCGACCATAGCAACACTGGATAAAACGTCAGCCCGAGCGCGGTGTTAAGTCCCCCAACCATGAGAAACCGTAACGGCTTCCCACCGCGGGCGACGAGGGACGACGCGGCGTCCACGATGCGTTGCATGGCGGCCCTTACTCCTCGATCAGCGCGATGCGCATATTCTCGCGCAGCACCGCACGGTCGAGGAACGGCGACAGATCCTCGAGCGCCGGCGAGGTGATGCGGCCATCGGGATGCTGTTTCGCACCAAGCTTCGGCGCGAAGGCCACGTTCTCGTCGATCAGCACTTCGCAGATCGACGGACCGTCCGCCGCGAGCGTCTCGCGGATCGCGTCTTCCAGATCGTCGTGGCGGCTGGCGCGCGCATAGTTGAAGCCGAACGCAGTCGCGAGCTTGCTGAAGTCGGGGAAGGTGACGTTGCTCTTGGGCCCGCCGCCGACTTCGACGCCGTTGAAGAAGTTGCGGTGCGTCTGGAAGATCGAGACATAGCCGTTGTTGTTAAGCAGGAACACCTTCACCGGCAGGCCGTAGCCCGCGATCGTCTGCATCTCCTGCAGGTTCATCATGATGCTGCCGTCCCCTGCAATGCAGATCACGCGCTTGTGGCGTCCAGTTGCGGCAGCCACGCCGATCGCGGCCGGCAGCTCGTAGCCCATCGTCGCGCAGCCCGAATTGGTCCACAGCCGCTGGCCCTTCTTGAGGTCCGCGGTCTGGAAGCTGACCACGCACGCGCTGCCGTTGCCCGTGACGACGATATCGTCCTCCGCGAGCTGCGCGAACAGCTTCTGCATCGTCACATAGGGGTGGCACACCTTGCTATTCTCATATTCGGGCAGCACCACCGGGAAGCGGCGGCCGCGCTCCTTGCCCCATTCGAGCCACTCGCGCTGCTCGACCGTGGGGCCCGCATAGGGCTGGTCGAGCAGCGCGGGGATGAGGTCCTTCAAGTCCGCGACGACGGGCATGTCGGGCCTGACGTTGGGCTTCTGCAGCTCGATCGGGTCGATATCGACCCAGATCTTGTACGCCTCGCGCGCGAAGCTCGCCCAATTGTAGCTGACCTGGCGGATGTTGAGCCGGCTGCCGAGCACGATCAGCAAGTCGGCGCTCTGCGTCACCATGTTGCCCGGGCGATCGCCGATCGTGCCGGGACGACCGCAATACAGCGGATGGTCGTTCCAGATCACGTCGTGCGCGTTCCAGCCGGTCACGACCGGCACGCCGAGCTTCTCGACCAGCGTGATGAAGTCGGCATGCGCCCCCGACAGGCGGACGCCGCCGCCGGCGAACACCACCGGTCGCTTGGCGCTGGCCAGCCGATCAAGGATCGCGGCGGCCGCGGCGGTGAGGTCGGTCCTGGTCCAGGGTTCGTCCAGTTCGGCGGGGTCGAAGCCGGGGAGGAGGTCGTCGGGGTCGATCTGCGCCGCCTGGACGTCGAGCGGGATGTCGAGCCATACCGGGCCGGGGCGTCCGGTCGTTGCGAGATGGATCGCCTTTTCGAGATGATAGCGGATCGAGCGCGGGTCGGTGACCATCGTCACATATTTGGTGATCGGCGTGACGATCGGCTCGATGTCGAGCTCTTGGTCGCCATATTGGCGCAGCGGCAAACCGGTGTGGCGGACCGTCGTCTCGATCTTCACCTGGCCCGAGATGACGAGCATCCCGACCGAATCGACGAACGCGCCGTAGACGCCCGTGATCGTGTTCGTGCCGCCCGGGCCCGAGGTGACGTTGACCACCGCCAGCCGGTTGGTGAGCCGGTAATAAGCTTCGCCCGCCATCGCCAGCGCCTGTTCGTGATGGCAGAAGGTCGTGGTGAGATCGGGATGCGTGCCGATCGAATGGTTGAGGTGCATCGCCCCACCGCCGGTCAGCATGAACACGTCGCGCACCCCGTGCGCCACGAGTTGCTCGGCAAGCCAGTTCGACAGCTTCATCTTGGTCATCTCGTCCACCCGTTCCAGGCCGCCGTTCGGCGAATTGCTTCATCAAGTCCGATTGTTGCCGCGACACCAAGTTCGCGCTGGATCAGCGCGGTCGAGGGGACGTAGCGGCCGGGGTTCCACCCGGGATCCGGCTTGCCCAGCACTTCATGCCCCGCATCCCCCAGCAGCGCCGCCGTGCGCGCCGCCAGCTCGGCGATCGAAACCGCTTCTTCCGAGCCGACATTGTACGTCGCCCCGGGTTCGGCGCGCAGCAGCATTGCCCACAGCCAGGTCGTGAGATCGGCCGCGTAGAGATACGATCGCACCGCCGTTCCCGCGCCCTCGACGCGCACGGTTCGTCCCGCCATCGCGTCGCGGATGAAATTGCCCGCGGCGAAATGGATGTCGAGGCCCAGCAAAGGCCCGAGCAGCGCAAAGATCCGAGCAACGATCGTGTCGAGCCCGTGGCTCTTGCGGTAGATCGCGCAGAGTAGTTCGGCGGCGCGCTTGGCTTCGGCATAGGTGTTGCGCGCATCGCGCGGATCGGGGCCGCCCAGCCAGTCCTCGCCGACATGGGTCATCGCAGCGGGCTGCGCGCCGTAGACCGCACCCGAACTCAGGAAGAAGAACCGCTCCGCCCCCGCCGCGACCGCAAAATCGAGTGCGCGCCGCGTTCCGTCGACGACCGTGTCGAACATCTGCATCGGCCGGTTGATGTTGACGTCCGCGCTCGCCTCGGTCGCGGCGTGGAGGACATGCGTGTAGCGCTGACCGTCGGGTTCGAGCGTCAGGATATCGCCGGCGACGAAACGGAAGCCGGGATGGCTGGTAAGGTGCGGCGCCTTGGTGGCGAAGGCGGCTGGGTTGCGCGTCAGCACCGTGACATCGACGCCGACGCCGTAGCGCAGATCCGCCGCGCGCAACGCCTCGAGCATCCAGCGGCCGATGAAACCGGTGCCGCCGGTGATGTAGAGCTGCTTGCCGCGGAGTTGCGACCAATCGTCCGCCAGGGCGGAGCCGATCGCGGCGAGGTCGTCGTCGAGCGCCCAGGTCATGCGGGCACCGGCATCGGAGCGACGGCGAGGGTCGGGCGTTGTTCGCGATGCGCGCGGGCGATCAGCAACAGACTGTCGAGCGCAAGCCCCCAGAACAGGATGACGAGGAACCCCGGACGAAGGAACATGCCGGCCGCCATGCCGACAGGCGTCGTAACCGGCTGACTGCCAAGCCAGGACGTGTTGTACAGGATCGCAAAATTACCGAGGCCATAGTCGTAGGAGACACACAACAGATACCCCATGGTGATGGCAATCATGGGACCAGCGCGCTCCCAGCGTTCCAGGAACAGCAGGAACACCACGAAGGATTCTGTATACCCGCCGGGATTCTGGTTCATCAGGTAGATCGTGAGAACCAGCAGCGCGACGCGCGACGTGGGTAACGCGCGCGGTTGAAGCCAGGCGCCGGCAAACACCAGCAGCGCCAGCGCCTGACTCATATGCAGGACGACCGGTATCCAGAAAACCAGCTGTTCCAGGAATTTCGACCCTACGAAGTCGCGGGTCGGAAATTTGTAACTGTCGAGATCCAGGGCGGGCGCGTAGCTGGTGGAGTAGAAGAGGAACTCGTAGACATAACCGCTGACGTACTGCGCCCAGTTCACGGTATTGGCGTATAATTGCATCGGCGTGCCGTCGCCAAACGCGGCAAACGTGACGAGATAGACGAACAGGGTGAGTAAGCCGGCCAACTCCAGCACGCGCCACTGTCGCTTCAACGCCCAAGCCATGGTCGGGACAACGAGGTACGGCTTGAAGTTGATCGTCACCGCCGCTGCCAAGGCCCGGATCACCGGCGACCGTACGATGTTGCCGTGGGCGAGCGTAAAGAACACGAAGCACGGCAAGATCAGATTGCCGCGTTCCAGGGTGAACAACCAGGGAAGGCCGAAAATGAAACACACGCTACGGAACGGCGCGGTGCGCGCGTCCGCACGCCAGAAGGCAAGAGCCGCGAGCGCCGAGCCGAGCACGTACCAGCAGAGAATTGCCGTCACGCCGACCCAATCGCAATCGCGCCCCACAAAACTGCTGGCGTCATAGCAACCCGGCATGCCGAAAATTCGCAGGAATACGAAAGAAAGCGGCGGGTAGACCGTGCGCCAATTATCGAACGCGCCAGGATTGTGCGCCCAGAACGCGGTGTTGAACCAGTCCATAAAGGTGTCGTTAGTATCGAAGATGAAGGGCGGCGGCAGAAACCCGTCATAGGTGAAGCGAACGGCCAGGTGCACCAATCCGGCGACCACGAGCAGGGTGAGGCCCATTTCAGGAATGCGGCGGCGCGATTCGCCCGGAGTGCGCTCGATCCTCATAGCGTGTCTGTCGTGATTGGCTTGACGAAGGTACGCGACGACGGTCGCTCCCGCCCGGGCGGGAAGCCCAAACGCTCGTCCTCGATCACCATCGGCACGTTGCGCGTCCGCTCGGCAATCGCGCGGACCTGTTCGCCGATCAGGCCGAGGATCAGCAGCAGGACGCTGAACATGCCGGTCTGAACGCCGAGCAGCAGCAGCAGGCCGGTAACGCCGCCCCCCAGGAGCGCAGAGATTGGGGTCGCAAGCAGCAATAGCGCAGCGAGCGCTCCGACATAGACCGACAAAATCAACGGCGCGCGGAGCAGCGCCTTCGACGAACCCGCCAGCCCGGACACCGCAAAATCAAATAGCGTGCGCCAGTTGTTCTTGGTGACACCCGCGGCCCGTTCGGGTCGATCGAACGGGATCACCGCCAGACGGAAGCCGCTTTCCACCACCATGCCACGAAAGAAGGGCTCCGGCTCGTTCCAAGATGCCAGCGTATCGACGCAGGCGCGGCTGAAGAGACCGAACCCGGTCGCGCCCGGGATGACCGGATAGTCGGCGAAACGGCCGAGCAAGGTATAACCCAGGCTCCGGCTGAGCCGCGTTCCAAACGACGCGCGCTCGCTGCGGCGCTGGCCGAGCACGACCTCGGCACCGGCGCGCCACTGCGCGATCAAGGGGCCGATCAAGGCCGGCGGATCCTGGAAATCGGCGCACATCGCGATCACGGCGGATCCCTCCGCCTGATAGATGGCGTAGGTAGGCGACCGCATCTGCCCGTAATTGCGGTTGTTGAAGATGACGCGCGTGGTCGGGTCCGCAGCGACGATCTCGCGCATCATCGGGCGCGTGCGATCGGTCGACGCATTGTCGATGAAGAGGATTTCGTAACTGCGGGCGTGCGTCTCCAGCTCGGCTTTCACCGCGGCGTGGATCTGCCGAACATTTTCCTCTTCGTTATAACAGGGGATGACGACGGAGATTTCCGGCCGTTCACTTGCGCGTGTCATCATCGCTCCTGCCGAGCACATCGTTCCATCGCAGCCCGGTCGCGGGCACATACAGTTCGGTGAACAGCGCCAGCAGGACCAGCGTCACCAGCAGGCCGACCGCCGGGATGTTGTAATGCCGTTCCGCGTCGAGGTTGGCTGGCTCGATCACCTGGATATAGGTCGCGCTCTCGGCCACGATATTCTCGACCGCCGACTGCTCGGAAGCGCGCGCGTACACGTCGTACAGCCCCTGCGCGAAACGGTAGTCGCGGTACAGGTTGAGATACCGGCTCTGCAGTTGCGACAGACCCGACACGTTCGGGCCGCCCGCGTCCAGGCTTGGCTTGTTCGTCGCGGACAGTTGGCCCTGCAGGGCAGCAAGTTGCGTCCGCGCGGTCTGCAACTGGACATTTTCGGGCCCGGCGACTTGTGCTAGACTTTGCACCTCGACCTGCTTGGCCTGGATCTGCGCTTGCAGGTTCGCCGTCCGCATGATCTCGCTGCCAAGCTGCTGCTCGGGTGCGGCAAGGCGGTTTGCGCGGCGGAATGCGTCGAGCGTGCGCTCGGACTGGGCTACCCGTTCCGACGCATCCTTGAAACGATCGCGGACGATCTGCGCCTTGCGCTTCATGGTTTCGCGACCGAGTGCGGCAATGCGGCTGCTGATCGCGTTCTGATAGGCTGTCGTGAGCTGCAGCGCCTCTTCCGGGTCGCGCGTGCGGGCCTGGATCTCGACCACACCGCCCAGCAGCAAGTGCACGTCGACCTTGTTGCCGAGCGCGATGCGCGCGGCGGATTCACTCGCATAGCGGCGATCCGGTCCGACCAGGTTCAACGCCTTCACAACGTCGGTGGTCACGGGGGCGCTACGCCCGATGACGAGATACAGGTCATTCGGCGGACGTCCGCCGCTCAGGAGGCTGGCGAAGCTCGACAATTGTCCCCCCAACGAATTGAGGATCTGGCCAAGGCCTGCGCTGCTCGAATCCTGCGGGAGCAACTTCGCGCGGGCTACCCACGGGCGCGGGACGACGCACAGGATCGCCAGTACAAGCGCCAGCGCAAGATAGGCCAGGCGACGATTGCGCGCGCGCTGCACCCAAAGTGTGGCGTTATGCACGCGCGTCACTGCGACATCGCCATGATCGGAGCGATGAAGCGACAGCACCTGTCGCACTGAGCGCCACGAAGCGACAAAGGCGATCTCATTTCGCTAGCAACGCGAGCGGCGCCAGGCCGACGAGACCCGAGGTAAGGGCGCTCAATTTACGCCAGAATTCGCCACGCGCCGGGTTGATCGGGACGTAGATCAGGTCGCCGGGCAGGACGCGCTGGTTCAGAACCTTGCCGCCTCCTTTATGGTGCCCGGACCCGACCGAAGATCCGTTCGCGTGAATCACAAAGATATGACCGCGGTCACCGAACTTCTGCACGCCGCCCGCCTGCGCAACATAGTCGCCGACGGTGGAACCATTGCGGAACTGGAAGGATGCTGGGCTGGCGACGGACCCGAACACACCGACCGCCACCGGTCGCGCAGGAATGTACACTGCATCGTTGTTCTGCAGCACCAACCCAGCAGGCAGCGTCGTCGTTTCCGGATCGACATCGAGCACCAGCCGTCCGTCCGGCCGCTGCGTGCCGAGTTGATGGATGAGCGCCCTCAGCTGGCTGGTTCGGTCGAGCTCGCTGTTGGTGGCCAGGGCCGAGGTGAGCGGGGTTGCCGACAGCAGGAATTCGACATCCTGCATGACGCGATCGTAGCTCTGCCGCTGTTGTTGTCGCAGCGCCTCGCGCTTGAACTCGGCGGCGAAGGCGTAGGCATTCGGCGTCAAGCCACCCGCCTGCGCGATCGCTGCCGACAAGGGTGTGCCGGCGGGGACGAAGTAGCGGCCAGGCCGAGCGACCTCACCGCCCAGCGTCACCAAGACGTTCTGAGTGGCGACCGGGCGCGCGATCCCGAGATCGGACAGGACGCGGAGGATCAGCGCGCGGCTGGCGATCTGCGAATTTGCTTCGGTCGGCGTGAGTTGCCGCCACGCGGCCTTCAGATCAAGCGGATCGAGCGCGAGCAGTCGCCCGGTGTCTCCCACCGTATTGACCCCGCCTGCATACAACAGCACGGTGGTCAGCGTATCGCTTGGCCGCGCCTCGAAAATCGCTTCGTTATTGACGCTGCCGATCGCGGCGACCTGCGCGCCGACCGGCGCGATGTAGATGACGTCGCCATTCTGCAGCACCGCATCCGCCGATTTGTCGCCCTTCAGCAGAAAATCATACAGGTCGAAGTCCGAGATCAGTCGCCCGTTACGGCGCAGCTGGATCGAGCGAAAACTGCCGCCGGCCGATGGTCCCCCCGCAGCGAGCACGGCATTGACCAGCGTCGAGAGGCTGCTGATCGTGTACGACCCCGGCGTCGTTGAAAAGCCCGTCACGTATACCGTAATGCCGTGGAGCCGCTCGATCGACACCGACAGGCGGAAGTTGCGATAGACGCGCGACACTTGCGCCGAAATGGCCGATTGCAGATCCCCGTAGCGAAGACCGCCGACCCGCACAGCGCCGACGCGCGGAATGAAGATGCGGCCTTCGGAATCGACCGTGACCGGCAGATTATCCGCCTCGGCCGAGCCGGTCAGGCCGATCACCAAGCGATCACCCGCGTTGATCTTGTAATCCTCGGGAACGGTGGTGTTGGGCGGTGCTGTGAAATCGCGCGCGCTCGGGACCAGCAGATTTGCGCCGAAGCGGCGGATCGGCTTGTCGGCGACTTCCGAGGCGAAGGTCTCGAACTCGTTTGGCACAGCAAGGCGCGCGTTCGTCCGATTGCGCGTCTCGCTAGCGCTCTGCTCGGCATCGCCCTCATCGGAGGTGCGTTGGCCGCTCACGCGGATTTCGTCGGAACGATATCTGGAGTCTTCCGGTCGATACGGACGCTGGCTTTGCAGCGTTTGCGTCTGGATTGTCGCCGCGCTCGCGGCGCTGTCCGACGCTGTGCCCGTCTGGTTGGTCGCAGATACGCCGAGACTCTGCGCGCCGACCGGTGCGAGCGGTATCGCTGCCGCGGCAAGCAATGCCTGCCAACGCCACGCGGTCGCTACCCGCTCCTTACTTATTGCCACTGAATTTCTCTTGTTATTGGTACGAATGATCGAGAACCCGGTCACATGGGAACCGCCCATGTGTCAACATTGAAAGCATAAACGAATTGTTGTCTTTCGAATGATGGGAAGAGACCGATTGTTGTCATGACCGTGACCGAAGATTACAATGATTTAATCGTTATGTACGGGATAACTCCTGGCGTAGGTCTTTCCTCCTTAATACAAAACCACCTCATCGTGTTGATTGTCTTCGATAAAATCGAAGATGAGAATCTACGGCCTTCAGAACTGACCAAAGTCGCATTGACCGTGTCTTCTCCACACTGTCGGTCGTTTTGGTCGCTTCGTCGGTGTTCACTCAATCGCGCTCTTCCTCGACGATTATGCTCCGCCTGGGCGTGACACGCTGGCAAGAACAGCCTTTGTCGCCAGAAACCGCAGTTCAAGCGAGGACCGCTTTGCGCCGCTCGCCGCCGGGCCGGTGACGCGCGGCCCTGCGTTCGAAAATGTCGATCGCACCGCTGCGCTCCGATATGTTCGAGACAATGCGTTACGGTCAGCTGTTCCTCTCGGGTGACTCCGCGTACATCGTGCCGCAGAGCGGTGCCAAGGCGCTCGGCCTCGCTGCGTCCGATGTTGCCTATCTGAGCCAAGTGATCTTCCCGCGATTTGACGGACGCCGATGATAGGCTCTGCGGAGCTTGGAGGTGTATGATGGCAAATACGACGAAGCGGCGGTTCCCGGACGAGTTCAAGAACGAGGCGGTGGTGCTGTGGGAGACGAGCGGTAGCCTGCAGAGCAAAGTAACAGCTGAGTTGTGGATCATGCCGACGATGCTGCGTCGCTGGCAGCGCAAGCTTGAGGAGAGCAGCGTGCCGGTCGCGAGCCCGGCGGCGAAGCCGCCAGTCTCGACGATGGCGTTGCCCGCGGATCTGGCGTCGGAGATTGCGCGGTTGCGCCGCGAGTTTGAGCGGGCGCAGATGGAGCGCGATATATTAAAAAAAAGCGTCGGCATCTTTGCGGAGATGCCACGATGGAGTTCGCCTTTATCGAGCAGCATGCGTCCGCCTGGCCGGTGAGTGTCATGTTCCGCATGCTCGGCATGTTCCGCAGCGTCTATGACGATTGGCGCGACCAGGCACCGAGCGCGCGTACAACAGCGAACCGGGCATTACTCCGCGACATGCGTCGGCTCCAAGAGCGGCATCAGGGTCGATACGGATCGCCGAGGTTGCATGCCGCCCTGCGGGCGGAAGGCCATCGATGTAGCCGTGGTCGGGTCGAGCGGCCAATGCGCCGACATCGTATCCGCGCGCTGGCTGGGTGCCGGTTCCGACCCTGCACAATCGACAGTCGTCATTATCTGCCGGTCGCGCCGAACCTGCTGGCGCAGAGCTTTCTGGCGAGCGCGCCGAACCGGATCTGGCTCTGGCTTGCCGACATTAAGTATATCGCGACCGGCGAAGGGTGGCTCTACTTGGCCGCAGGGCGTGGGGAAAGACTGGCGGTCTTTGGTCGCGCCTTCCGCCTGATCTGCTGTGCCGCTCATCACCCGACGGAGCCTGTTCAGCCGACAAAGCTCGCTATGATGCAACCGCGCTGGCAAGGGGGCCGCTGCGCCCGTAGCGAGACGTCAGGCAGCCGACGAGCACGAGATATGCCGGCAGCGGCAATGCTAACATCCTGACCAAGCTCGCACGCGCCGAACACAAGACGCAGAGCCCGATACGTCAGCGCACCCGGCCAGCACGGTTCTCGAGCACGAGCTTGGAAACGGTGGCGGTCTCGGCCACGCCGGGCAGATGCGAGGTGAAGCCGATCCCGACATAAAACGGAGCGGTCAGCTTAAGCGTAATGGGTGCGCCGAACTGGTGCATCGGCTCGCCTTGCTCGCTCACCCACAGCGTGAACTGGTCACCTTTCTTCTCGATGCCGATGCGCTTCGCTTTGAGCGTGACCAGACTGTCGGGCGACTTGCCGCCAGGCAGGCCGCCGCGACTGCCGACGCGATATTCCATGTCGCTGATCCGCCGCCCCGGGGCGGGACGCTGCGCGAGGTGGATCATGCCGTCGCCATGCAGCGCTACCAACGCTTCCTTGGCATCGTCGTCGAGCGATTGGCGGATAATCAGCAGCGCCTTGTGGTCACCGAAGCCGCCGTCAGGATAGGCCAGGTCTGCCGCGAGCGAAACATCGCCACGCATCCGTTTGAACAGGAAACGGAACTCGTCGCGGGTGTACCAGACGTTATAGCCCGCCGCGTGGATCGTATAGGTCCCGCCGGCCAACGACGCGCTGCCGGGCACGAGCGCACCCCCGACGTCGGCCTGTCCTTCGAACACGCCAATCGGGGTGTTCTCCACGCGGGTATCGCGGTGGAAGCCGGGTGGCGGTCCAACCTGGTTATGCTGAGTCGACTGCGGATAGGCCCAGTCCGGAGCGAGCGGTGCGCCAGGCGGGCTATTGGCGGCGGAGGTCCCGGGAACCTCCTGCGACACCTGCGCCAGCGAAGCCGGGGACAGGATCGTTATCGTTGCTGCGGCGATCCACGGGATCGGTTTCTGCATGAGCTTTCCTCCGCTTATCGTTGCGGATCGGGGGCGCGGAAGGGGGAGCAGCAGGGTTTGCCGATCGCGTGGAACTCCATCAGCTCGGCACGCGTCCCGTCGGGGTCGAGCAGGTTGAGCTGCCATTTGGCATCGCGTCCGATCTTGGGCGTCTGATCCTGCCCCTGCAGGCGGTCGCCGTTCCACAGCAACGTATAGGCCGCGCGCGTGTCGGGTATACCAAGCGCGAAATGATTGAGCACGCCGAGGTTGGCGGCCGATATTCCAGGCGGGATGCCTTTAGTGTCGGGCGTCCCCACGACCATATATTCGATCCAGTCGCGCCCGTCGGGCAATTGCAGCGAGATCCAGGTGGGATGATCGTCCTGCATCCCGCCCTCCCAATAGGGCCGCAGCCCGAGGACTGCCTTGTAGAACCGATCCTCCTTGACGCGATCGTGCACGATGAAGCCGAAATGCATCACGTGGCTGGAAAGCGGGTTGGGCGGTATGGCGGGTAGCCGGGCGGGCGGTTGCATGAATTGCACCACCGTTCCTTCGGGGTCGGTCACCGAAAACCACCGGCTGCCGTCGGCGGCCGACTTCAGCGTCTCGGGCACGGCGACGCCTTGCGCCGCGAGATATGTCCGCATTGCCTCGGCGTTGGCGGTGTTGAACGCGACGTGCGCCAGGCGGTTGATCGAAGGCGCGCCGGGGGGCAGCGGCAGCACCTCGACGAACTGGAGCGGTGCAAAATAATAGCGCACGCCCGAGGGCTGTTCGGGGTCGGGGAGTTTTACCGCACCCAGATCACGGACGTAGAAACGTTCGCTTTTCGCGCGATCCTGCGCGTAGACCGCGATGTGCGACACGCTGGCCAGCGGCGGACGGGCAGGGCCTTGCGCTACGACCGGCGCCGTCAGTACGAGCGCCGCCAGCGCGGCGCTCCTGCGAGCTATGGTTCGCCTTGTCATGCACTTCACCCCTCTCCGTGCGCTGTTTGCGCTATCATCGATGGGTGTAGATCGGTCCCGCGCGTTTGGCGAGCATCGAACGGCGGCACCGCGCGCGCGGCGCGCTGCCGGTCAAGGTGCTTGGCGTCTCAATGTTGATGCGGCAAGTCAATGGCCCGGCACCTGCCGAATGAAGGGGAACCCCAATGCGGATCACGGCCCTGCCTCTGTCAGTCTTGCTCGTCGCAGCCGTGAGCGCGCCGGATACCGTTCGCATCGCGCCACCCTATCTGGATGCGCCCGAAATGGCGGCGCAGCGCGCCATGCCGCACGGCACGTTGCACAGCTTCATCATGCACTCGCGCGAGAGCCGCATCTATCCCGGCATCCGGCAGCGCGACAACGCCGTCACCCAGCGGCGCGACGCTTATGGCAACCGCATCGCGGCACCGGCGGACGAGGCGTCCGAAGCTGCATCCTATCGCCGAGAAGTCTTTGTCTACATACCGGCGGGTTATCGTCACGGCACCGAGGCGCCACTGCTGGTGGTGCAGGACGGGCGCGATTATGCCGCGCGCGTCACGGCTGCGCTCGACAGCCTGATCGCGGCGCGTCGCGTTCCACCGATCGTTGCCGTGATGATCCAATCGGGCGGCGGGGATGCGCAGGGGTCCGAGCGCGGGCTCGAATATGACACGGTCTCGGGCCGCTATGCCGAGTTCGTCGAGAGCGAGGTGCTGCCACGGGTCACCGCCTTGTATGACGTGCGGTTTACCCGCAATCCGGCGCTGCGTGCGGCGATGGGTGGCAGTTCCGGCGCGTCCGCGGCATTCGCCATGGCCTGGTTCCACCCCGAATGGTACGGCAAGGTGCTGTCCTATTCGGGCACGTTCGTGAACCAGGCATCACCGGTCGATCCAGCGTCGCCGCGCGGGGCCTGGGACTTTCACGCCCGGCTCATCCCAGACAGCCCGCGCAAGCCAATCCGAATGTGGATGGAGGTAGGCAGCAAGGATCTGCACTGGCAGGATCCTGAATCGACCTATCACAACTGGCCTCTGGCAAACGATCGCATGGCGGCGGCGTTGCGGGCCAAGGGCTACGACTATCGCTATGTCGTTGCGGAGAATGCCGCGCATGTTGATGGTAACGTCATCGCCCTGACATTGCCGGGCGCGCTCGAATGGCTATGGCGCGATGACGTGCACGTGACACGATCACGCGCGTTTTTCGCGCAAGCCCCTCGCGCCTTCATCGAATAAGCACAGTTTCGCCAAAGCCAACCTCAGCTGATTGCGGGTATGCGATCGGCTGAGGTCGGGTTTATCGGGCTCAGGAAATCGGAACGCCGCCGGTAACGGCCACGACGTTGCCAGACATGTAGCTTCCCTCCGCTGCCGCAAGCATCACATAGGCGGGCGCGAGCTCGCCCGGCTGTCCGGCGCGTCCGATCGGCGTGTTCTGCCCGAGGGTCTCCAGTTCCTCCGGCGATTTGGCGATCGGCTGGATCGGCGTCCAGATCGGGCCGGGCGCCACCGCGTTCACGCGAATGCCGTCGCTCACCAGAAGGTTGGACAGGCCCACCGTCAGGCTCGATATCGCGCCTTTGGTCGCGGCATAGACGATCATGTTCTTGCCAGCGACCTTGGCCTGCTCGCTGGTCGTGTTGATGATCGCCGAGCCCGGCTTCATGTGCGGAACAGCCGCCTTGGCCAAACGGATCATGGCAAAGACGTTGGCAGCGAAAGCGCCCTGCATCTCGTCGTCGTCGACGCTATCCAGCCCCTCGTTCATCGTCTGAGCGGCAGCATTGTTGACGAGGACATCGATGCCGCCGAGTTCCGCGACCGTTCGTTCGACGAGGGTCGCGCAGTGATCCCGGTCGCGCAGATCGCCCGGCAGCAAGACGCATCGCTGTCCTGCCTTCTCTACCCAATGCCGTGTCTCTTCGGCGTCGACCTGCTCTTCCGCGAGGTAGGAGATGGCGACGTTTGCACCTTCGCGGGCGTAGGCGATCGCAACTGCCCTGCCGATACCCGAATCTCCCCCGGTTATGAGCGCCACCTTGCCCTTGAGCAGGCCCTTGCCGACGTAGCTCTTCTCGCCATGGTCAGGCTTGGTTCGCATCTTGGTCGTTAAGCCGGGCCGTGGCTGCTGCGGCTCATCAGGGAAACGTGTTGGTTGGTTCGTGCGCGGATCGTCGGTCATATCGGTTCCTGCTGGTAGGGTCAGCAGCAAACGGCTCACAGGAGATAACGTGCCCGCGCAACCAGCACGCGCGCGCATTAAGCCGTCAAAGTGCGATCAGGAATGGGCCTCCGATGTCGGGGAGCGGGGAAGGGAGCTTGGATGACTAGTTTTATGCCACGTCAGTGCCATACGGCCGGAGGAAAAGAGTTTTACAGCGGTAAACGCTGTTCCCACGACCGGACGATGAATAACAACCTCGCGCTTTGCTGCTGATCGTCTTTGTGAAAGCACGGATTTCGATCATCTCGCGATGTGGCTGCCGACGGCGATCCGGCATAGCGCAGGCGCTCCGTCTTGTGGTGGGCGGCTGGCTATCCGGTGGGCAGCCGGACATGCTGGGCGTTTTCGCCTGCGGCAAGTGCGATCCGCACCGCCTCGGTGGCGTTTCGGGCAGAGAGTTTCGATAACACGCGGCTGCGATGAACCTGCACGGTGCGCGGGCTGATTTGCAGGATGCGCGCGATTTCCTTGCTGGTTTCACCGGCGATCATCTGTTCGAGGACCTCGCGTTCGCGCACCGTCAGCAAATAGGTTTCGGCGGCGGACGTCGCTGCTTCGCTACGTCCTGGCGCTTGCACCATCGCCGAACGGATCGCTGTGATCAGCGCGTCGCGGGCGGCAAATTCAGCAGAGGATTCGAACAGGTCGGGGCCGGCGGCATGCTTTGACGCCGACCAGATCTCTTCCGCGGTCAACAGGATGACCGCCAGCGTCGGCTCGAGAATCAAGCATTCCGACTGCCGCCCGGGAAAATCCGGGTCAGTTGCCCGGCGTCCCGGGCTGCCCCCCCGGGAGGCTATCGCCCCGCCGTCGGTTGCCGCCCGCGTGCCGCGTCGTCGGTTGGTACTCGTGGTACTGGTTTCCGCCAGTGTCATCAGCGCCTTTACCGCGTTTGCGACGGTACGCTGTCGCCGCAGGACACAGACGACGAACTCATCGCTGACGGCGGGCTTGATCATCCCCGCACGACCGCAAGCGCGGCTGAGCGAACCTCTGTTGCGAAACGGGTGCGCCGATACAGCACTCTCGAGCGGCGCGTTCCAGGCCGGATACCAACAGCGAGAACGGTCCCGCCAACGACGCAGAGCGGCTGTGTCATCGCAATCTTTCCTCCCCATCTCAAACGGATAACCGGTTGTCGCCCAACGGCTGTATTCAAATCGTCGGCCGGTTCCATCAGACTCGATGGCTTACGCAAAAGTGCGTAGTCATTAGCGCGCATTTCATCCTAGTCCGAAGCGGATTATGCCCGAACCAAGCCGTAACGGTCCTAATGTCCCGGAGATAGACGACCATTAGTCGCACTCCGCGTCATTTCAGGCAGGGGGCCAGCCAGGGGGGAATGCAACCATGCTCGCTTGCGATGCGCTGGGTCCGTCATCGACACAACCGATCCTGAACTGGCTGGAGCGAGACAGTTGCGCACGGATGATCGTCGATGACGACCTTCTGGTGAATTGGATCAATGCCGCGGCGGACGAGATCCTGCGGCATACCAGTGCGATCCGGATCACGAACGCCAAGTTGCGGATATCCAAGCGCGAACTGTGTGATCCGTTCCTGCAATTCGTCCGGGGGTCGGGGGACGGGATCGCGCCATTCTGTCTGCATGTCAGTTTTGGCGAACATCTGCTGCTCACCGGGCAGCGCGTGCGCGGCACATCCGCGCAGCATCTTACCGGCCTGACCCTGCGGCGAACGACGCGTCGCTATCTGTTGTACGGCGATGCGCTGGAAACCGCGTTCCGCTTGACCGCGACCGAGCGCAAGGTGCTGGAGTCGCTGTTCCTGGGCGAAACCGCGGACGAGGTGGGGGATCGTCTGCACATGTCGGTCGGCACCGTGCGGACCCATATCCGCCACATCTACAACAAGGTCGACGTCAACTCGCGCGAGGCGATGTTCTCGAAGCTTCTTCCCTACATCTCCTATCCCTGAAGCCGATGTCCATCAGAGCGCGCTGAGGACGATCGTCAGCGTGTCGCTGTACGTGCCAGCGAGATGCGGTCCGAGCGCGCCCAGCGTGATGTCGAGCGGGAGCGACGTGCCGGCCAACGTCCGTGGCGGATCGACGATGTCTTCCCAATGCTGCGTCAAGTCGACCGGAACGCCGCTCAGCGCTGCGGAATAGGCGATGCTGTCCATTTCGCGCAGATCGCCTTCCGGCAGCAATCGCCCGGCGTTGGCCGAATCGATCGTGAGTCGCGCGGTCGTATCGGCGCGGATCTGCAGGAAGACGCGGCGGGTGGCATTGCTGGCGAGTACGCCGAAATCGACCTGCGCGACGCTTTGCCCCTGCCCGAACGTCGCGATCGCCCCGACGATATTCATTTGCGCGCGCGGGACCACGGCCAGCACGACGGAGACCGGCATCGGCGCGACCATGGTGGCCAGCGCGCCGACGTCGCGCAGTTCCAGCGACAGCGGCGTGGCGTGCTCGCCGGCGGATGCGACCGCATCCTGCGTGACGATCGCCTGGATCGCGAGGCGAGTCCGCGTGCCGGGCTGCAGGCTTGCGCGCCACGTACCGGGCACGGCGGTCGGGACCAGCGCGGCATCGCCTGTGCTGGCAATGAAGCCGACCTGCACTCCGGAACTGCCGATCGTTGTGCTCGACACGGCGGTGCGGGTTTGATCCAGCAGGACGAATTCGACCTCGCAGCCGGCGTTTGCACGGTTTTCCACCTCGAACGTGATCCGCTCGACCGGACGGGTGAACGCAAAGGGATCGTAGTCGAGCCGGGCCATCGACGCGGTCGGGATCAGCGTCGCGTCGCACGTCGCCGCGAACCCTGCATTCGGCACCGCAAGCGCGAGCGCCACGGCGATGCGTTTAGCGTACGATGCTAAGTTTGCCGACATCGACCATCCCCTGTGTACCCTTGCGAATTTCGAACGCGGCGACCGCATTTCCACCCAGCAGCAGCTGATAGCGGCCCGGCGCGAGCCGGTCGGCGACGAAACGGCCACCGCGATTGGTGAAGAAGCTGCGCTCCTTCCAGGTCTTGCGCCGCGCCGGGTCGACCGGCTCGATCGTGCCCGCGGCAAGCGCGACCGGTCCGTCTGGCCCGATCAGGAAGCCGACCGCGATCAGCGATTCGTCGCTGCCGATCGGGAAGCGATACCCCGAGCCATATCCCGGAAAGACGTTGATCGTCGCCTGACCGAGGTCATAACCGATCGGGAGCGGATCGACGCGCAGGTCGTAGCGCCCGACACCGTACGCCCGCCCGATCGGGATCACGGCCGGCCCGAACAGCCCCGACCGTGCGACCACCCGGTCGCCCGAGAAGATCGCCGCGCGCGATCCGCGCAACGTCCGGTGGACCGGCGCGATGATGAAGCCTTCGCTCGCCGCCCGCCCGACCCCGAAACTGCCGTCCGCAAAGCCGACGAAGCTGCGGATGTTCCAGTCGGACGCGTTGACGGTGCCGCCGCCCGGACCGTTCCGTTCGAGCCGGTTGTGGTTGAGGACGAGATCGAAGCGATTGTTGACGTAGGCGAGCCGGCCCGACACCGCGGTCGCGTCCCGGTCCTGCGTATAGCGGATGGCGCCGCTGAGCTCGTCGAGCCGTCCCTCGGGGGTGCGGCTGAGCTCGACTTCCTTTCGACCGGTGCCACTGTCGTAGCGGACGGTGGCATAATCGCGTCGGCCCAGCCGCAGCGAGACGCCGAGCGCGACCCGGTTGTCGGTGCGGCGTCCGTCGCGGAACACCACGCGCCCCCCCGTCACGTTGACGCCCAGCCGTCCGAAGCTGCGCCCCAGCGACAGATCGACGCGGTAGCTGTCGGCACCGCCGTAGCGCGCCATGCTATAGCCCAGGCCCACCCCGGTGCTGATCGCGAACGGTGCGATCCATTGCACTTGCAGGCCCGCCTCCAGCGCCTGGAAATTCTGCACGTCGCGTGCGAACGCATCGCGGAAGGCGGCGCTGCGGTACACCGCCGATCCGGCGATCCGCAGGTCGCTCTTGCTGCGGAGCGAGAATTCCCCGCGGTAATCGAGCGATGCGGCAAAACCCGTTCCGCCCCCTTGCCGCGCCTTGCTTGCGGATGTTTCCACCTGCACGAACCCGATCCGCGTGCCGAGCACCGCGACCCCGCCGACCTGAACGCACAGCCTGGTCGCCTGCGCATTGGCCCCGAGCGTCAGCGTGTCGGATACGCCGTGGAACGCATAGGCCGTCAGCGCGGGCGAAAGGCCGTAGCGAAGCTGACCGCGGTCCCGCACGCCGAGGGCAAAGCCATATTCGGTCAGGCCGGGGTTGATCAGGGTGTTCGTGTTGAACACGTCGAAGTTGAGGATCTCGCGCTTTCCACCGATATCCTCGACCACGAGCTGGACCTGGTTCGGCCCGTTGGCGAACGGAAAGTCGCCGATGTCATAGCGTCCGGGCGCAAGCCGGATGGTCTGTACGCGGACCTGGTTGACCAGCACGTCGACGCTCGATTCGCGATCGAGCGTGAATTGCTGCCGGCCGATCGGGCGGGTGTTCTGGAACGGGCGGATCGTGGAGTAGGCGCGTTCCACGCCGATACCGAGGATCCGTCCCGAACCCTGGAACGACGTCGAACTCGGGGTGAACTCGCCGACGGTCGCACGGACGGCATGGTCGAACAGGTCGTGCGTCGCGCGAAACTCGCGGCGGCGCCAGCGATCGCCGTCGAACGTCGCGCCACCGGTGAACGTCACGCCGTCGAACCCGCCGGCGTTGACGATCCCGTCGATGTCCGCGCGCACCGGTTGCAGCCCGCCGCCCCGTCCGTAGACATACCGTTGCCCCATGCCGACGTTGACCCCCGCGGCAAAACCGGCGGGGCGATCGAAGTCGGTGGGCACGGGCACCGCCTGTTGCGCGCCCAGACGCAAGGTCGTCTGCAGGGTCGCATCCGCGGCGAGCGTCCCGACGACTTCGAGTGCCAGACTGTCGAACGCGATCGCGAAGCCGTCGACGCGCAGATCGGCGAAATCAACCTTCGTACGTCCCGCGATCCTCGCCGTAAGCGCAGCAGTCAGTTCAGCGCCGACGACCGGCTTGAGCAACGCCAGCAGCCGCGCCGCGTCGATCTCGCCGTCGCCTTTGGGATCGACCGCGATACTGATCGTGCCGAGGAACTTGTCGTTGACCTTGAGTGACACTTCCAGCGGAATGCGGACCGGTCCGATCCGGCCGAGTGCCGAGGCCGCATTGGGCGCGCCGTTCGCCTGGGGTTCCGCTGATGTCGTATCGCGCGTGAGGGCACTGGCGGGGAAGGCGGCGATGAGGACGGCGCAAATGGCCGGCGCCGCCGCAAGCTGGACCGGGTGTCGACACCCCCCCGCGCATGTCATGGCTCACTGGACGGTGATGGTCGGTTTGATCGTACCGACGAGACCGGTCAGATTCTTGGCAAGAACGCGGGCATCGCGCGACTGTCGCGGCATGAACGCGGAAAAGCCGCCGACCTGAAGATCGTCCGACGCGACCGTCACGGTCTTGCCGGCGGTATCGGTCAGCTTGACGTCGGTGGCGTTGAGGATCGCGATGCCGGTGCCTTCGTTGTCGATCTTGAGCAACAGGTCGCCGTTGGTTGCGCGTCCGGTATCCACGACGGTAATCACCGGCTTGGCGGCGTCGGGCGAAACGATGATGTGGCTGAGGAAGTTGAAGCTGACCTTGACGTCGGAGGCGGCACCGGACGCACCCTTCGCCAGCATGGCCCCCGGCGCGGCGACCGGCAATTGCGACACCCGGACACCGTACATCCGCGCTTCGGTCAACGCCGCATCCCCGATGTAGCGGACCTGCACGGTCTGTTCCTTGCCCGGCGCGATCGAGGTTTGCGCCGGATACACCAGCATGTCCTTGTCCTCGTCCACGCGAGTCGGCGTTCCCGCGCGGTCTGCCGTGGCCCGGAACGCGGTCAGTTCGAGCGTGATCGGCACCGACCCGGAATTCTTGATCGCCATCGTCAGATGCGCCTTGGCACCCGCCGGTGCGATCGTCGCGAGCATCGGCTGGACCTGATATCCTTGTGCGACGCTGGCGACCGGCATTGCCACGCCCAGCAGCGATGCGATTCCGCGTACGAAAGCTGTGGTCACGATCGTTCCCCCTGTACACGACGAGACAAAGGCAGGAGCGGGACCCCCCCGCTCCCGCCAGGTTGATCAGCCGATCAGACCGAAGTTGCCGTGAAGGTGAACGTCTCGGTGTAGGTGCCCGCGGGCGCAGCGTTCGCCGAGAAGTTCTGCGACGTCGGCGTGTTGTTGGTGTCCGCCGCGACGTTCATGTTGAGCGACAGGACCAGCGGAATCCCGTTGGCGATCCCCTGGGTATAGCCGGTGCGCGAACGGGTGAACTGGTTGACGTTTTCCTGTCCAGTCCCCGGAAAGGTGTCATGCGCGGCGATCGCGAAAGCGCTGTCGCTGGGGGAATCGAGGATGAGATCATAGTTGATCCGCTGCGTGACGCCGCCGACTACCTGCGTGAGATCCCCGTTGGTCGATCCGACGATCAGCTTGGTGCCGGATGCGGAATTGCAGGACAACCGCAAGTTGGCGACGGTTTGCTGGTTCGCCATGGCGATCGAGGCGGTGCCGCTGGACACGTTGCTCAGTGCGACGTTGCAATAGGGCGCGACGACGCCCTGAACGGTCAGGCTTTCGGCAAAGGCTGGCGCACTGGCGAGACATGCTGCAGCCGCAGCGGATGCGAGGATGATGGCTTTCTTCATGACGACTCTCCCTTGGTGACGAACGCTGCCCACGCACATTGCGGGCAAGGATGTCGCGACGGTGGAACCACGGCGACATTCGTACGTTAGGGCGGCGAAATCGGGGTCGCGCCTACAGGGTTGCCTATATCAAATTGAGTAAGTGACTCCGCCATGGCCGAACTTGGGCCATGACTTCTGATGGTCTGGCGCAGGTACGCTACGGGCGTCGCGGCCCAGCCCCGTAGCCAGCCGGTCATTCGAGCCTTACTCGTTCTGTCGAACGCCAAGTTTTACAGGAGTTTTCGCTTCCGCCGCTTGCTCTGACTAATGTTCCACTTCGTCCGCCAGAAGCCATACACCGCCAGGCTACCAAGCAGCGTCAGTACGATGCCCGACACGGTCATGGCGAGTTTCCATGCAATGCCGCCGGTCTTGGCAGCGTGCACGGGGTAAAGTTTCTCGCGGATCGATGCCGCCGTTCCTCGGGTCGCTGGATCGTCATGGGCCACGATCGTCAGCGTAGCCGGATCGGCGTAAACGAACGTCCGTCCGTTCGGTGTCCATTCGAACGTTTGGCGGAGACGCAGCACGACGGGCGTGCCGGGCTTGCGCGGCATCTGCAGGCGGCGAAGTTGGGCACCAGGAAACATCGCGGCCGCCGCGGTGAAAAACGGCTTCAGGTCATGCGTGGATGGCGTGACTTGGGCATCGTTGACTTTGAATGGGTGCGGTCGTGTTTCGGAAAGAAAGGGCCCGCCTAGCGCGGGAAAAACCATCAGAACGCCCGTCACCAGTGACACGAGCAGCAACGGCGCCGTCAGCGCGCCCATATCCCGGTGGTGATGGACGATGGCGCCGGGCTTCATCGACGCGGGCCATAACCGCAGGCGAAAGCGGCTGCGCATCCGCCACCACAGGATCGTCCCGGTAATGAGGAAGAACAGGCCCGTCAGCCCGGCAACCCCTGTCATCGTCTCGCCGGCATCGCCGATCAGAAGGTGATGATGGAGATCGAACACCCACAATTCCGGTCGCTGCCATGCCGAGGACCAGCGTTCGACTGTCTCGCCGGCCTGACTCACATAGGTACCGCTGCCGTCCGCAAAGAGGACCTGATGCACGCCCAGACCGTCGCCTGCGAAGGTGATGCGGTCGATCGGGGGCGACGCTTGCGAGACTGCGCCGACCGCCCGGGCCAGCGATACCGGATCGGGCCGGACTGTATCGCCGGCGTGCGCCACGAAGGTCAGCTGGTTCCGCCAGACGAGCAGCGTACCCGTGAGACCCAGCACCGCCAGCAGCAGGCCGCCGATCGCGCCGATCCAGCGATGCAACAGGGACAGGATGCGCATCAAAAGCCGGCCTGCCAGCTCAACGTGACGTTGCGACCCCGCCCTGTATAGAAGCGCGCATTGTCGGTCGGACCCTGCGTATCGCTATAGTAAGTGACGTAATCGGTATTGCCGAGGTTCTGCACGCTCAACATCGCGCGACCGACCGGGAGTTCATAGGCGACATACGCATCGAACAGCCGATAGCCGACGAAGTCGTTGACGATCGGCTGTCCCTGGAAGCGGCGGGACAGGTAATAGCGTCCCTGTACCCGTGCACTCAGGCGGCCGCGGGTATAATCCAGGTTGAGGTTCAGACGATCCGGCGAGATGTTGGCGCCGTCCAGATCGGCATCAAAAATGCCATCGGCATTGGTGTCGGTGCGCCCGCCCAGATGACTGAAACCAGTGCCAACCTTGAGACCGGGCAGTGGAGTGCGAACGGCGAGGTTCAATTCCAGACCCTCGATGTCGATCGGCTGGCGTGCAACGTTAAAGAACCCGTCGCTGCTGCGGACGAGCACCTGACCCAGATCGCTCGACGACCAATAATAGGTCACGCTGGCGTCCAGTGGCCCTTGTTTCACTTCGACGCCGATTTCGCGGTTGTTCGAGATCACCGGGGTCAGATCGAGAAAGTCGGTGATCCGGATGTTCGGCTGGGTGATACCGCGCAGGACACGCCCAATGTCGGCGATCGTGTAACCCTCGGCATAGCTGCCATAGGCGCGGATACCCTTGACCGGCTCCAGCACGACACCGCCGTTCCACAATGCGCGGTCGAAGGACGGCTTGCCGCCGATGACGGCCCGCGCGCTCGCACTCGCAAGCGTCGTATAGTCGGGGATATCGAGCTGCACGGTCTCGTAGCGAACCCCGCCTGCGACCCTGACGACACCATCGAACAGTTTGAGATTGGCCTGGCCGAACGGCGCGAGACTGCGAAAATCGGTTTGCGGCACCCATGTGCGGCCGGTCTGCACCAGATCCTGCTTGGTACGGTCGATCAACGCATCGAACCCGGCAGTCAGCGTCAGTGCCTTGAGCCCCGGCACCGTGCGTTCATAGCTGATCTTGCCGCCGAGCTTGCGCGAGACGTTGCGCGACTGGTCGAACACCGTGCCAACCGGAGCGATCCTCGCATCCTGGAAGGTCGCGAGGACACCGCCAGCGAACGTGTCGCTGGTCCGGTTGTAAAAGCCCTGAAGCGTGAACGCCCCGCCGAGCACATTGCCGTCCGTCAGCGATGCCGACACCATCTCGGCCAGGCCAGTGGAGGGTTGGCCCGGCGTTTCGCCGCGCCGGCTGGTGGCGGGAATGCCCAGCGTACGGTCGCCATCGACCGCGACATAGTGATTGTTGCCCTCCAGCTTGAAGCGGTTGGCGATCACCTCGAACCGGGCGGTGTCGGACAGATCGACGCCGACCCGGCCAAAGAAGGCCAGGCTGTCCGTATCCTGAATTTCGCTCTGGTTCCCGTCGAGGCCGATGCGCCGCCCGCGGCCATCGACGAAGACGCCGCGCCGCTCGAACGCAATGCCGCCGGTCGCATCGAACCGGCCGCTGCGCATATTGACGAGGCCGGCGACCTTCCCGCCGAGCGACGACCCTGCGAAATCGTCGCCGCTGTTACCCTGAAGCAGCGTGCGTCCGCTCCAGCCGTTTTGCTTCGGCGCGCTCGCGGTGACCTGATTGACGACGCCGCCGGTCGCACCAATGCCCTGCAGGGCGTTGGAGCCGTAGATCACTTCGACGCGGTCGATGAAAAAAGGATCGATGGTATAGCCGTCGCGTGCGCCGTCCCGGATCGGCGTGCTCTGCGGAATGCCGTTGATCGCATAGAGCGGCGAGCGACCGCGCAGCGTTTCGCCAAAGCCGGTAATCTTCTCGCGTGTGGGCGAGAAGGCCGGCAGCAGCGCCGAGATCGCATCGACGACCGAGCCGGACACCGCGACCTGACGCGACAGCGTCTCGCGGTCGATCACGTCTACGGTCAGGGGCAGCGCGCTGGCCGGCAGGTTCGTGCGTGCAGCCGTTACCACGATATCTTCCGGTCGGGTGTCGTCCGCACCACTGGCCGCCTGTATCTCCTGCGCGCTCGCGATGCTCGTCGACATGACGCCGGCGACGATCATGCCCAATGCGATCTTCATTCTATTCCCCTTTGCGGAGGCGGTAGAAGCAGATCAACCTAATTGCAATCGTTTCGCATTAGCAGATTGCTGGGAGGTGGTGGGGTCGCCGCTCTCGCACGATAGGCGTAAGCGACGCGTATCTCCACGTTGAGTACGGACACTGCTCTACCCAAGCGAGCATCGTGTTGCGGGCAGGCTTGACGAGCTCGAACTGCACGGGACGTTTGGTTTTCGGCTGAACCACGATTGCGCGGTGCCGCATTCGGTCGTCAGCAATGGTGTCACGCTGGCCCCCAAAGCGCGAGAAACGAGCGAAAGCTGCACTCTGAACGCGCGTGACAGGTCTCAATATCTTAGGGGAAGGCGGCAGCGATCAGAACAGACCATCGCAGTCTACGACATCGGTCGTACCCTCGGTTGGGCCGTCCTGCCCGCTCGGACATAGAACAATTCTGCCATGGACCTGTCGCTCGCTGGACATCGTGTAGGTGCGGCTGATCTCGTCAAAAACCCGGGACGCCTGCTCGGTCAATACTGCGTCCGTCTGTGCGTAGCGAGTTGCCCATCCTTCGAAACGGCCAATAATATCGAGCAGCGGGTCGGAAAAGACCGCTTCGCATTCGACCGCCCCGATCATCTCCGTGACGAGGTCACGGATCATTACGGCGTTCTGATCCAGTTCTGACATACCCTCCCGCGTCAACTGCGCACCGGCGCGGATGACGTCCAACGCCGCTTCGAGCGTGCTGCCCTGAGATGTTTCGCCGTCTGGCTCTGAACTGATCGCGTCTGCGGCGGCGTTCAACCTCCCGAAGGCAGTGGCGACCGATCCCGAGACGGATTCCAGCGTCTTGACTAGGCCGCGGATCTCCGCGGCAATCCTAGCCAGTCCATCCCCCGCGCGCCCCATTCGGAACGAGCGCAGGTCGGTATTCCATGCCATGATCTGGACGTCATTCGTGACGCGGTAAATCGTGGTCAACCGCTGCCCCAGGCGCTCGACCGTCACGGATGCCTCGGCACCCAGCCGGGTCGAACGGATATCGGCGTCGCGCAAGCGCGCCGTCACGGAGTCCACCTCGGCGACACTCTGTTCGAGGACTTCGAGAAACGCTGCGTCACTCCCGCGTTCGGCAGCACCCTCGCCACTGAGCGACAGCATCGCGGCAAGCTGCGTACCGATGCTCTGGAAGCTCGTGGCCAGCAGCCGCGACTGGTGCTGGAAGTCCTGCGTCGCGTCGGCGACCTGCGCTGCCAAAAGCGACATTGCCTGACCCTGAAGGGCGGCTGCCGCGACCGGATCAGGCGCAATATTGGGATCGGCAAGCGCTGCGTCGAGGATACGACAGGTCTGCGCGGCATGCTCGAGCCGCTGCCGCGTGATGTCGCCGATCTGCATTGCGCCATGCGACGCCGACAGTTTCGCGCGGATGTCGCGCGCGACGGTGGCGATCCGGTCGGCGCGATCCGCCGTATCGACTTGGTTGTTTTGCAACCCGATAGCGTCCGCGGCGAGCTTGTCGGGGACATGCGGGCACAGATGCGCGCATTCCGACGCAAGGACTCGATTGACCTCGACCACGCACGGGACGGTTTCCGCCAATTGCGCAACCTCCTTGCTGATCTGGTGCATTTCCCGCTCGCTGACGTCGAGCTTCGCAATCATCGCATCGGCGAAATCGGAATAGCCCTGTGCCCCCGCGGCGGCGACCTTGATGTTGCGGCCACAGATCTGCAAAAAATCGAGCGTCCGGTCGACGCGGAGCACTTCCTCCTGCACCGTGCTGGTTGCCTGCTGGATGATATCCAGCGAGCGCTGCCGGTCGGCCTGCACCACCGGCAGCCGCGCGAGGCGATCGGCATTGCCCCGCATCGTTGCGATCGCACGATCGGCGGCTTCCCGGTCGAGCGCGTTGGTCACGTGGTCAAGACTGGCGATCAGCTTTTCGACGATGTCATAGGCGTGCGCGAGCGAGTGCCCGGCATCGACGAAGCGCTTGTCGAGACCGCTTGCGACCAGGTCGAGTTCGGCTCCCAGCGCGTGCAAGGCTGGCCCGAACGCCGCTACGACATCGGGCACCAACGCCCCCTGTTCGACCCATTCCATCGTCCCAACCCCCTTATTGTGTCGCGGCGTACAGGACGTCGCGGGCGATATGACCGAGCGGCAGCACCCGTTCCGCCGCGCCCAGCGCGATGGCTTCCTTGGGCATGCCGAAGACGATCGACGTCGCTTCATCCTGCGCAAAGGTGCGGGCGCCTGCCTGCTTCATCTCAAGAAGACCGCGCGCACCGTCATCGCCCATCCCGGTCATGATGACCCCGAGAGCGTTGGACCCTGCCGCCGTCGCCGCCGACCGGAACAGCACGTCGACCGACGGACGGTGACGCGAAACCAGCGGTCCGTCGCGGACCGTCACGAAGTAGCGCGTACCGCGTCGCTCGATCAGCATATGCTTGCCGCCTGGCGCGATGAGGACATGGCCCGGAAGCACGGGATCACCGTTCTCCGCCTCCTTTACGGTGACTTCGCACAGCGAATTCAGGCGATTGGCAAAGGCACGCGTAAAGTTTTCGGGCATGTGCTGGACCACCACGACCCCGGGCGCGGTGGCGGGGAGCGCCTCCAGCACCGTGCGCAGCGCCTCGGTCCCGCCGGTCGACGCGCCGAGGCACACGACCCGTTCGGTTGCGCGGGTCATGCCCCGGCCGCTGGGCGGCGGGAGGACTGCGTCGGCCGTTAGCTTCTGCTCGGGCGGGCTGGCCCGCCCGGCTCTCGCCGAACGCATGTTGACCCGCACTCTCGCCGCAGCCTTGATGACATCGCGGATCTGGAGGTTGTGATCGCTCAGATGCTCGGCCAGCCCGACGCGCGGTTTCAGGATCACGTCGACGGCCCCCGCTTCAAGGGCCTGCACCATCGTGTCCGAACCCTGTTCGGTCAGCGACGAGCACATCACCACCGGCAGCGGACATTGCGCCATCAGCTTGCGCAGGAAGGTGATGCCGTCCATCCGCGGCATTTCCACGTCGAGCGTGATGACGTCGGGCACTTCCTCCTGGATGCGCTTGGCGGCACTGAAGGCGTCGGGGGCGGTCCCGATGACGACGATGTTGGGATCCTCCTCAAGGATCGTCTTCATCGCATGGCGTGCGACCGCCGAATCGTCGATGATGAGGACACGGATCTTTCCTTGACCAGCCATCGATCAGCTCCGCTTGAAAACAGTGTTGGCGACCGGGACGAGCGGAACGTCGAGACCCGCGATCGATTCCGAATGCCCGAGGAACAGATAGCCGCTGGGCGCCAGGTTCCGGACGAGCTTCGACACGACATCGTGCTGGGTCTGCTTGTCGAAGTAGATGAGGACGTTGCGGCAGAAGATCAGGTGCATCGGCTCACCCACCGGATATTTCTCGTCCATCAGGTTGAGGCGCGCGAAGGCAATCGCACGGCGCAGTTCGGGCACCACGCGGACTTCGCGTCGCGCCGGGTCGCGCGATTCCATCAGATACTTCCGGCGCAACGCCGCCGGGATCGGATCCGCCAGATCGGACGGATAGATGCCGAGCCGAGCCGTCTCGAGCACTTCGGTGTCGAGGTCGGTCGCAAGGATACTGTAGGTGAAGCCGCGTCGCGCGCTGGTGAACCCGTCGAGCAGCATCGCCATGGTATAGGGTTCGGGCCCGGTCGAGCAGGCGACACTCCACGCGCGGATCGTGCGCAGATAGTCCGCCTCGAACGTGGGGAGGGCGATGTCGCGCAGGAAATCGAAATGGACGGGTTCGCGGAAGAAGTCGGTCTTGTTGGTCGTCACCGCGTTGATCAGGTGACGCCCTTCCTCGTCGAGCGTGTTGCCCGTCAGGACGTGGCGGCAATAGGCGTCGAGCGTATCGAACCCCAGTGCGCGCTGACGACGGCGCAGGCGGCCTTCCAGCATCGTCTTCTTGCTGACCGGCATCCGGATGCCGGCATAATCGAAGATGTAGTCGGCCAGGCTCGCGAAGTCGCGCAAGCTGATCTGGTCCATGCTGCTGGCGGACGGCTTCAGGGGCGGGGGGGCAAGGGACAAGGGAGCCATCTCCAGGGAGCGGATGGCCCCTCGCAAGACGGGACCATCGGGGTTTAGGTTCGGCGACCGGATCGCGTCACGCGGCGGCAGCGGCGACCAGTGCGGCGGTGTCGGCGCTGGAGAAGATCTGGGCGACATCGACCAGCACGACGAAACCCTCGGCGCGCTTGACCACGCCGGCGATGTAACGCGAGGGCCAGCGGATCCCGATGTCGGGCGCATCGCCGATGTGACGGCAATCGAACGTGCTGACCTCCAGCACGCGATCGACGACGAGCCCAAGCACGAGAATGCGCCCGTCGACCGGAACATCGACCACCAGGATGCGCGTGCTCGGGGTCGGTGCGACATGCGGCAGGCCGAGGCGCAGCCGCAGGTCGATCGTCGTTATGCCTTCGCCCCGCAGATCGGTCAGCCCCATCAGATAGTCGGGGCCGTTCGGAATGCGGAACGTCTCGCTCCAGTCGAGGATCTCGCGCACCAGCGCGACCGGCACCGCGAAGGTTTCCGCGCCCAGGCCGAAGGTCACGGCCTGGAGTTCGCCTGCGCCGGTCATGCCGGGAGCCTTGCAGAAGGCGTGTCGGCCAAGCGTCGTTCGACAAGAGCGTTCATAGCGGCCCTTCCAGCCTAGAGGAGTGCGGGGGCGAGGACGGCGGGTGCGCCCCGACCGCCCAGCAGCGGGTCAAAGATCTTTGCGATATTGGCGAGGACGATGACGCCCTGCGGTGTGCGCACCAGCTCGCGAATATAATCGCGACGCCAGCGCAGGCCGACCGTGGGCGGGGTTTCGCTTGCGTCGCGGTGCAGCGTCGCCACTTCGTGGACCTTGTCGGTGCGGATGCCGATTTGGGTCTGGATGCCGTCGACGTCGAGTTCGACAACCACGATGCGGCTGTCCATCGTCGATTCTGCCGAGGGCAGGCCGAATGCGAGCCGAAGGTCGGCGATCGGGATGATCTTGCCCCGGAAGTTGGCGACGCTGGCGACCAGTCGGTCCGCACCGGGAACGACCGTTTCGGGCAGCAGGTCGAGGATCTCGCGAACGAGCACTGCCTCGACCGCGAACTTCTCGGTTTGCAGATCAAACGTCAGCACTTCGAGCCGGCCATCCTCGTCCCATTGGGTTTGCGATGTTTCTTCCATGGTCATCCGACGGCGCGAAGCCGCTCCTCCTCATGCTGGCCAAGCGCGACGAGCTGGACGACGTCGAGGATCAGTGCGACCCCGCCGTCGCCGAGGATCGTCGCGCCGGCGAAGGTCGGGACGTTGCAATGCACCGGCGACATCGGCTTGATCACCGTCTGGTGGCTGCCGATGATCTGATCGACCACCAGCCCGACCCGCTCGGTGCCGGTCGCGATGATGACGATCTTCTGGTGCAAGCTCGGCTTCGTGCCCGTGGCGAACATCTCGCGCAGCCGGACGAACGGCACGAGCCGGTCGCGCAGCGTGATGAAGCTGCGACCGCGCGACCGCAGGTCTTCCTCTAAACTGAGCTCGATACATTCCTCGACCACGCCGAGCGGGATCACATATCGCCCGTCGCCGACACGGATCAGCAAGCCGTCGATGATCGCAAGAGTGAGCGGGATGCGGAGCGAGACAGTCGACCCCTGGCCAAGCACGCTCGCCACCTCGATCGTGCCGCGCAGGCTCTCGATCGTGCGTTTGACGACGTCCATGCCGACACCGCGACCGGACAGGCTGGTGATCTGCTGCGCGGTCGAGAAACCCGGATGGAAGATCATCTGGAGCAGTTCCTGGTCGGTCACGACCTGCCCGGGCTGGATCAACCCGTGCGACTCCGCCTTCGCCCGAACGCGCTCCCGGTCGATCCCGTGGCCGTCGTCGCGAATGGTGATGACAACCTCGCCCCCTTCCTGATGCGCCGACAGGCGCACCTGCCCGGCGGCGGGCTTTCCGGCGGCGACGCGCTGCTCGGGATGTTCAACCCCGTGATCGCAGGCGTTGCGGATCAGGTGGATCAGCGGATCGGCCAGCCGCTCGATGACGGTCTTGTCGACTTCGGTGGTTTCACCATCGGTCGACAGCTCGATCGTCTTGCCGGTATCGAGCGCGATGTCATGGACGAGGCGGCGGAAGCGCCCGAACAGCGTGGCGACCGGGACCATCCGCAGGACCATCACCGTATCGCGCAATTCGCTCGCCAGCCGCTCGATTTCCTCCGAGATCGAGTGCAGCGCGACGTCCGCCGCGCTGCCGCCGCTGCTGTGCGCCAGTTGCGACAGGCGGCTCTGCACGATGACGAGTTCGCCGACACGGTCCATCAACAGGTCCAGCCGCTCGGCCGGCACCCGGACGCTTTCGCCATTCTTGGGTGCGCCACGACCGGTCGGGGCCGCCGCCGGCTCGCGGTCCTGCCCCGCGGTCGTATCGACCGGCGCGGTTGCGGGCGTGGGCGTGGGCGTGGGCGCGGGAGCGGGCGCAAGAGAAAGCGGGGCCGGGGCAGGCGGGTCCTGCGCGTCGTCACCGGACTCACCGTCGAGCTGCTCGATCTGCAGATCCATGTCGTCGAGCACGAAGATGAAGACGTCCTCGATATCGCTTCGCGACATCGCGCCGCGCAGTTCGACATCCCAGCCGATGGTGCACTCGGTCGGTACCAAGTCGGCCAGCAACGGGATCTGATCGGTCCGGGCGACGATCCGGCACTCGCCCAGCGTGCGCAGCTCGTCGAGTAGCGCGAGCGGGTTGATGCCGTTCTGCATCGCCTCCGGCGGCAGCCGAAGCGACAGGCGCCATTGCTGGATCGCGGGTGCAGGTGCCTCGGTCGGGGCCGGGGCCCCATCGAGCGCCGCTTGCAGTTTCGTGAGGATCGCCTGGCCTTCTGCGTCGCAGGCGGCGCCGTCGCCTTCGATCAATGCGCGCATATGATCCTGCGCCGACAGGATCACCGCGATCAGTTGCGGCGTCGCCGGCGTGAGGCCCTTGCGCACGCGATCGAACGCGGTCTCGCAGTGATGCGTGAAACTGGCCAGCGCATCGAACCCGAACATCGCGCCCGAGCCCTTGAGCGTGTGCAGGCCGCGGAACACCGCGTCGATCAACTCGTGATCGTCCAGCCGATGCCCGAGGTCGAGCAAGCCTTGCTCGACTTGCTCGAGCAACTCGCCCGCCTCGACGCGGAACGCGGCGACGGGATCGTTGTGGCTCACCGCCCGAGGACCTTGCGGACAACCTTGATCAGCTGATCGGGGACGAACGGCTTTACCAGCCAGCCGGTCGCGCCCGCCGCCTTGGCCTGCTGCTTCATCGCGTCCTCGGACTCGGTCGTCAGGAACAGGATCGGCGTGCCGCATTGTGCCGGGCTCTTGCGCAACGCGCGGATCATCGAGAGCCCGTCCATGTTGGGCATGTTGAGATCGGTGATGATCATATCGAACTTGCTGCCACTGGCCTTGCTCAGGCCCTGTGCGCCGTCGGCAGCTTCGGTGACGGCATAGCCGGCCCCGGTCAGTGCCATGCGGATGGCCATCCGCACGCTGTTGGAATCATCGACGATGAGAATGGATGCGGTCATTGCGGCAGGTCTCCATGAAACCAGAACATTTGATCTGCTGGGGCGATATCGGTGAGGAAGCCGGCGCGCTCGAGCAGCGCGGCCACTGCGTCGCTTGCCGGACGGGCGAGGCGCAGGCCCTTTCCGTCCCGCTCGGCCTGATGGCGGGCGGCGCAGACGAGCTGCAGGAAACTGACGTCGGCGTCCGCAACCTCAGTCACATCGAGTTCGACGGTGTCGTTTTGCTCGAGATGCGCGGCGAGTTCTGCGGCGAACGGGGACACCGTCGCCGTCGTGACGATTGCCGGTACTAGGACCATCTGCGTCATGCTTTCCCTCTTCTTGGCCATGCGGCGGCTTGTCTCTTCCGAACCTTGGAAGTCTTGGTTTACCTTATAGAGAAGGAGGACACGTCCGATCTCGGACTGGCGTTTATTTTTGAAAACCGGAACGCGGATGCGGGTCAGGCGACGGCGTTGGTCGGCGCGACCCGCGGTCGTCCGAAACGATCGGTGCTGGTGCCGAACGCCAAAGGCGAGACAGGCCACCACGCGGTGGCCTGTCTCGCCGGTGTCGCCTGTCAGGCCGCCTGCGTACCGAAATTGTCGTCCTCGGCGTCCGTCCCGCCCTTGATCAGGTCGAGCGCGAAGCCGCTGACCCGGGCCTTCTGGTCGGCGATCGAATTGGGTTTGACGCGCTTTGTCTTGGCACCGGGTCGCGCCACGCTGGCGCTGCGCGTCGCCGGCTTGCGTGCAACGGCGGGCGTGTGCCGCCGATGGACCGTGTCCTGGCCGTTGCCTGTCCTGAAATACGCGATGCTCGCCTGCAACTCTTCGGCTTGCGACGCCAGTTCTTCCGACGTCGACGTGATCTGTTCGGAGGCGCCCGCATTCTGCTGGCTGATCAGGTCGAGCTGCTGGATCGCCTCGTTGATCTGCGCGGCACCGATGTCCTGCTCGCGGCATGCGGCGCTGATCTCGGCGACGAGTTCGGCGGTGCGGCTGATATCGGGCACGAGCTTGGTCAGCATCTCGCCCGCCTCGGTCGCGGCGGTCACCGTCTGCGAGGAGACCGAACCGATCTCGGCGGCGGCGACCTGGCTGCGTTCGGCCAGTTTGCGCACTTCCGAGGCGACGACCGCGAAGCCGCGCCCATGTTCGCCTGCGCGCGCGGCCTCGACCGCTGCGTTGAGCGCGAGCAGATCGGTCTGCCGTGCGATTTCCTGCACGATCCCGATTTTCTCCGCGATCGTCCGCATCGCGTTGACCGCGCGCTGCACCGCAATGCCGCTCAGTTCCGCGTCCTTGGCGGACTGGCGTGCGATCTTCTCGGTCTGAGCGGCGTTATCCGCGCTTTGCTTGATGTTGGCGGCAATCTCTTCCATCGCCGAGGATGCCTCTTCGGCTGCTGCCGCCTGTTCGGTTGCGCCCTGCGAGACCTGCTCGGAGCTTGCCGACAATTCCTGGCTGCCGGCCGAGACATTGTCCGCGGCACCGTTGGCGTTGCCGACGACGCTGCGCAACTGTTCCACCATCCGGACCAACGCCTGTCCCAGGATATCACGATCGGACAAAGGCTGATGCGATACCGACAGATCCCCGTCGGCGATCCTGTCGGCCAGATCGGCGCTAACGCGCAGATTGTCGACCATCCGCACGATCGCCTGACCGAGCGTATCCCGGTCGGACAAGGGCTGGTGCGCGACGCCGAGGTCGCCATCGGCGATCTTGTCCGCCAGGCTGGCGCTGAGGCGCAAATTGTCGATCAGTGCGTTGATCGAATCCTTCATGCGCCGGTGGTCGCCTTCGCACGCAATGTCGACCGTCTGTCGCAGGTCGCCCACGCTGACCAGATTGAGGACCCTGTTGCCTTCCTCGATCGGCAGCAGCGTTGCGTCCAGCATGTTGTTGACCCCGGCGATCATCGCCGCGAAATCCCCGACGAAGCGCTTGTCGTCGCCGCGCTGGCTAAGGTGCCCCGCAGTCGCTGCGGTAATGAGGCGCTGAACCTCGCCGATAATGTCGCGCAGGTTGCGCCGAAGACTCTCGATCGTATCGTTGATGAACGCCTTCTTGCCCGGGAATTGTTCGAGCGGTGCGTCGAAATTGCCCTCGCCCAGTTCCTTGATGCACGCCATTGCCTTTTTCTTCACGGCAATGTGGTTGGCGACCATGGTGTTCACGCCGCGCGCCATCACGCCGAAGTCGCCGCGGAACCTGTCCGCCGCGACCCAGACGTCGATGTCCCCCTTGTCATGCTCTTCGGACATGTGATTCATCTCGGCGATCAGGCCCTGCAGATTTGCGCGCAGTGTCTCGATCGTCTCGTTGATGAAGGCCTTCTTGCCCGGGAAGGGCTCGAGCGGCGCGTCGAAATTGCCCTCGCCGAACGCCTTGATGCAGGCCATCGCCTTTTTCTTCACGGTGATGTGACTGTCGACCAACCGGTTCAGCCGCTGCGCCATGATGGCAAAATCGCCGTTGAACGCCTCGACCGGCAAGATGGTGTCGATGTCGCCGCGGTCGTGTTGCGCGCTCCACTGCTCGATCCGGTCGCCCAGCTGCGCGACCGGTTGCAACGCGCGGTCGAGCAATTGATTGATAGCGAAGAGGACGTTCTGCGTCTGTCCCCTGGCAAGCGCCAGGTTCGTACGCTCCGAGACATTACCCTCAGCAAACGCCCTCTCCAGACGCGCGAGTTCAGAACATACGACGGTCGACGATACGCCGAAGATATTCGTCAGCACTGGTGCCATTCCTTTCGACTTTTGTTCAGTCCACATTCGGCGTGTCATTGAATTCTGTGTGAGACGTTCGAGTGTCGATCAGACGATCAAGTATAATCCGGGCGACGGAGATCGGACTGGTTGACGTTTGATAGGTATAGGAGCGTCTGACGCGGGATGGTCGACGGCGGCAATAAATTGCTGGATCACGCGCAACGGCTCGCTATCCTACAGCGCGTTTCACGGCCGCCTTGCTGTTCGGCCTATCCACCGCAGGCGGTCGCGCTCGGCAACCCCATCGGCCACCCGGGCAGCCATACCGATCCCTGGTGGCCGCGAACTTGCGCGGGCCTATAACTGATCTAGCGCGTCGGCATTTTCCCGACGCGATCGCGAGCAAGGGTGCTCGAGAATTGGCGACCCTCCAAGCCCCGACGGCTTGGGATCGCGTAGGGGTTTGAGCTCAATCTTGAGACCAATGATAGCGAGTTACCAGTTGTACATCGTCCCGTCTTCCAGCCGGTTCACCGGCAGGAACGCGCGCTGGTATTCGTAGCCCTTGGCCAGTTCCTCATCGATGTCGACGCCGAGGCCCGGGGCATTCCCCGGGTGCATCATCCCCCGATCGAAGCTGTATTCGTGCGGGAAGACCGCGTCGGTCTCGGGCGTGTGACGCATATATTCCTGCACGCCGAAATTCGGCACCGAAAGATCGAAATGCAGCGCGGCAGCCATGCACACCGGCGAGAGATCGGTCGCGCCATGGCAGCCGGTGCGGATTTGATAGAGGTCCGCGAGCGCCGCAATCCGGCGCAGGTGCGTGATCCCGCCGGCATGGACGACGGTTGCGCGGATGTAGTCGATCAACTGGTTCTCGATCAGATGCTTGGCGTCCCAGATCGAGTTGAAGATCTCACCGACGGCGAGGGGTGTCGTCGTATGCTGTCGGATCAGGCGGAACGCATCCTGGTTTTCCGCAGGGGTGGCATCCTCGAGCCAGAAGGGACGATAGGGTTCGAGATCCTTGCCGAGCCGTCCCGCCTCGATCGGCGTCAGGCGGTGGTGAATGTCGTGCAGCAAATGCACGTCCCAGCCAAGTGCCGCGCGGGCAGCCTTGAACAGTTCGGGCACTACGCGAAGATACTTTTCGGTCGACCACAGGTTTTCGGTCGGCAGGTCGGAGTCGGCGGGCTCATAGAAATTCCGGTCCTTTGACACGCCGTAGGTCGATGCCATGCCCGGGACGCCGCACTGGAGCCGGATCGCCTTATAGCCTTCGGCCTGATAGGTCTTGGCGGTCTCGATCGTGTCCTCGATCGTGCTGCCATTGGCATGGCCGTAAACCATCACGGCGTCCCTGCTCGCGCCACCCAATAGCTGATAGACCGGCAACCCGGCGAGCTTGCCCTTGATGTCCCACAGCGCGGTGTCGACTGCAGCGATTGCCGACATGGTCACCGGTCCGCGCCGCCAATAGGCACCCTTGTAAAGATACTGCCAGAGATCCTCGATCCGGTGCGCGTCGCGGCCAATCAAGCATGGAATGACATGCTCGGTCAGATAGCTGGCAACGCTCAGTTCGCGCCCGTTTAGCGTCGCATCGCCAACCCCGGTGGTGCCGTCGTCGCATTCGATCTTGAGCGTGACGAAATTGCGTCCCGGGCAGGTCACGATCACGCGCGCGTTGACGATCTTGGGCATTCTGTAGGATCCTCGGGTATATTGCTCTAAGCTGTGGTACTGGTGCGTGCAGGACTAAGCGCCTGACGCGGGCTTTGCTGTCACTTTCTGCAGCACGACGTTATCGTCGATCCGCCACACCTCGATGTTGTGCCGCCCGGCGGTGACCGCGGGGAAGACGGCATGGACAGTGCGGCTGTTGTTCTCGACCGCATTGTTCCAGTCGCGTTGCGCCTGAGTTGTCGCGGCGTTGGGGGCAGGGGTAAGCCGATCGCTGATCGTCTGCATCGGGCCGTCGTCAATCGAAACGCCAATGCGGAGCGTCCCCGCTCCGCTCACGTCGAGGGTAGGTGCGAGCGTCAACTGCACGTCGAGGTCACCCGCCGACGCCGTCGTCATGGCATATTCGAGGCGAATCCCGTCGGCCCGGCCCGTCGCCTTGCGCCCCTGCGGCAGAGCGACGACTGCGCCGGTTGTGGTGCCGAGATACGGGATCGTTTGCCACGTCAGTCCGCCGCCGCCGATCGCGCGGGTATGTCGTGCCGCATCGATGCTGAAACCGGGCGCGCTGCGGGGACGCAACGGACGGAACCGCACCGGTCTGGCGGCACCGGCTACCCGGATCACCGACGGCATCACCTGCCGGTCGGGCTGTTGCCAGCCGGTGTAACCGATATGCGTCTGCGCCATCATACCGTCCCACTTGCGGCCGTTCAGCGCATGATAGGTCTCCGTGATCACCTGGTCGCGCTTGAACGCCGCCTCGGCCTGGTCTGCGAAGACATTGGCGCGGGGGTCACTCGCCGCTGCGAGCTTCCGGTTCCACGCGACCGCGTAATACAGTCGATACAGGTTGCCGAGCGCGAGGATCGGATGTTCGACGAGTTGGAAATAGGCGTCCTGCTGCGCCGGCAGCAGCGTGCGTTTGACCGTGCGCATTTCGGCGTCGAGTGTATCCCATTCCGCGACGCGCGCGCCGAAGTCGCCGCCATCCAGAGCGTTGGGCGTGGCCTCGCCGAGCGCGAAGCTGGCAGGATCTACGAGTTCGGGTTTCCGCCGGGCGGCGATCTCGCTGTAGCGGGAGACGAGCGTTGCGATCTTCTGAGCCTGACCCGCGCCGAACGTGTGCTCAGCCCAGTCCGCGGGGAAACGCGCGAGGGCGGCAGGCGTCATCGCCTCCGGGTTCCACGCCTGCTTCATAAAGAAGCTGAGCGGATATTCCATCGGCTTGATGTCGCCGACGTTGACGATCCACAGATTGCGCGCACCTTTCTGGTAAGCGAGATCCATCTGTTGCCAGGTCTTCTCGATCTGGTTGGTGCTGAGCCATTTGTAATTGCGCGGCCCGCCGACGTAGTCGAAGTGATAATAGACGCCATAGCCACCACGCCGCGTGTCCGGCGCCGCGGGCAGGCGGCGGATCTGGCCCCAATTGTCGTCGGAAAACAGCAGCGTGACATCATCGGGGACCTTCATCCCCTGGTCGTAATAGTCCTGTACCTCCTTGTAGAGCGCCCAGACCTGGGGCGTCTGGTCTGCCGGCTTTCCGGTAACATCCTTGATGATGTCGCGTTGTGCCGAAACCACCGTTTCGAGCAGGCTGATCGCGGTGCCGCCCGACATCGCTTCGTCACCGTCGCCGCGCATGCCTACCGTGACCAGGCTCTCGTAAGGGGTGCCGTCACCTTTCGCCATCATCCGCTGGATGCCGCCGCGCCAGAACGTCCGCAGGTTTTTGGCATTGGTCGCATAATCCCACTTGCCGCCCGTCACGCCCGCACCGGTATTGCGATGCCATTCGTCCTGCGCACGAGTCATTGGTTCGTGGTGCGAGGTTCCCATCACTACCCCCAACGAGTCCGCGAGGACCTTGTTCTGGGGATCGTCATCGTTGAACGCGCGCGGTGCCCACATTGCCGGCCACAGGTAATTGCCCTTCAACCGCAGCAGCAAATCGAGCACATGCGTATAGGCCTTGGCGTTCGCGCCGCCGAAATGCGTCTGCGCCCATGTGCTGAAGCTCGGTGCCTCATCATTGATGAAGAAGCCGCGGTAGCGCACCTTGGGTTGGTCCCGATGCGATCCGGCTGTCACATAGAGCGCGGCACGTTTCTGCACCGGAACGTCGGCCCACCAGGACCAGGGGGACACCCCGATCTTCTCGGACAGGTCGTACAGCCCGAAGACCGCGCCGCGCCGGTCTGATCCGACGATCACGAGCGCACGCGCAACGTTCGGGAAAGGATGATCGACGACGATCTGGCGATAGGCTTCCCACTGACCGGCCAGGTCTGACGCGGCGATCTTTCCCGTGCGCACGAGGTGATCAATCGTTGGGCTGTGCCCGAGCACTCCGGCGACCACCAAATTGCCGGAAACAGTGGCGATCTGCCGAACCCGATCGGGAGATTTTCCCGAGACCCGACCAACATCCTCGGCAAAGGCGTTTGCTGCATGTGCTACAGCCGGATCGGCTTTGGGCTCGAGAAAGATTGTCGTGGGTTGCGATTGGCTTGCGAGGGCAATGGCACCCGAGACGTTGTGTGAACAGACGGACACGGGGCTCATGCAGGCGAGGGCAGGGGCGCTGACCAGAAACGCACCACCACTGGTAACTACTTGGATTGTGCGGATCATTAGGCGGAACCCCTCGCTCGTGGCACTTTGGACGATGCCTCGCCTTTCTTTGGGCAAACCTTGCACGAATTGTCAAACCAATAGGGGGTACTTTCGTCAGGCCAGTTCCGGCGTCGTAAGGCTCCAGTGGGGGGTCAGGCGGTTCCTAGAAACAGTTTTCGGCGCGCGTTGAGTTTGGCGTCGAAGGCGGCGCTTTCCTGCACCTCCGTTGCCACGATCAAATCGCGCAGGACGTTGTCGAGATGCGCGCGCATGGCCGCGCGGGCTTGCTCGGGATCGTGCGCCAGCAGCGCTTCGAGGATCGGGAGATGTTCTTCGATCTTCGGGCCTACGCCGGCCAGATGCGCCTTGCGCGACAGCGATTTTTCCTGCGGCGACGCCATGCGCGCTTCCCATAATCCCTCGACCGCGCCGCTCAGCGCGCTGTTGCGGGTCATCTGCGCGATATGGACATGGAACTGATGGTCGTAGGACTCCGCCAGCGCGACATTCGCGCCTGCCGCGGCCATCTTATCGAACAATTGCTTGAGTTTACTCAAGTCCTCGGGCTCGGCGCGGGTCGCCGCGATGGCACAGGTTTCGCCTTCGATGGCGCGACGCGCTTCCAGCAATTCAAACGGGCCGACCCCGATGGGGGAGAACTTACCGCCCAGCGGCGTCCGCGCGGTGACGTAAACGCCCGAACCCATGCGGATTTCGACCAGACCGTCGACTTCGAGTGCGATCAGCGCCTCGCGAACCGTCGGCCGCGATACTTCGAAACGCTCGGACAACTCGCGTTCCGACGGCAATCGCGCTCCAACCGCGACCCGGCCCGCGGTGATGTCTTCGGAGATCTGTCGTGCGACCTGCGCGTAAAGGCGGCCCGTTTTCAAAACTGTCATCTCACCCACTATCAACCGTCGCGGAGGGGTTCAGAAGGCCTTCCGACAGGCATTCCCGAATATCTCTCGCGGACCGCCTGCTTACCCCCATTGAATTGCATCGTACATATCATCGCATTATCCCTGCAAGGCAGGCAAAGCGTGCGGTTCTGGCGTGCCAAAAGAAGACGCCGCCCACCTTTCGGGGAGCGGCGCAAGGAGGAGTGCGTCAGGCTAGCAACCCGGGATCAGAAACGACCCCGGATACCGACCAATATGGTGCGTCCCGGATTATATTCGTTGAACGTCGCATTCGGGTACTGGAAGTACGAGCTTTGCGCCTGTTTGGTGATGTTGATCACGTTCAGCACCACGGTCGGCAAATAGTCGTTCTTCAGGATCTTGCCGAGATCGACGTTGCCCGAGAAGTCCAGCTGTCCGTAGTCGCGGCCGATGATGGCCGCGGCGGGAAGGCCGTTCTGGTTCAGGCCGGACTGCACCGATCCCTCGTTATAGGTGTAGGTCAATCGCGCGGACAGACCGTTGCCCTCGTAATAGCCTGTGGCCGTATAGGTCACGGGCGCGACGCCCAGCGCGACCGCCGGAACCTGGCCTTGGCCCTGCTGATCGATCAGCGTCAGGTTGCCCTGCACGCCGAACCCGGTCACGCCGACCAACCGGGTGACGAAGTCGAGCGGCTGGGTGATCTGGAACTCCAGCCCGTTGACCTTGAGCTTGCCGTCGGCATTGACCTGCTGCTGGATCTGGACCGGAATTTGCTCGGGCGCCTGACCTGGGGTCGCGCGCGATTGCAATGCCAGCTGCTGTTGTTGAGTCAGCGTCGCGAAGGTGATGCCAAACGGTTCCAGCGTCGAGAAGGGCACGGTATTGATGCCGTTGATGGTGAACCCGGTGATCGATTTGCGGAATGCCGCAAAGGCGATCACGCCTTCTCCGCCGGTATAATATTCGAACCCGAGATCGATGTTGTCCGAGATATACGGATCAAGCGCGTTGTTTCCGAGCGTGCCGACATCCGCCGATGGCGACGTGAAGGACGCGCCGGGCAACAGCTGGTTGGGATCCGGGCGCGTCATCGTCCGCGAGATCGAGCCACGCGCGACGGCCTTGCGACCGAAACTGTAGGCGATGCTCGCCGAGGGCAGGAAGTTCGAATAGGTGCGCCGCGTTTCCGCGAAGTTGACCAGGACCGGATAGCAGGAGCCGTCCAGCGCGAACCCGGGGCTCGATCCCGGGCAGGTCACACCGCCACGGACGTTGAGCGGGTTCGGCACGCTCGTGCGGCCACCCACGATCTGTGTCGTCTGGACATAGCGCACACCGCCGTTCAGCCGTAGCGTGTCATCCGCGCCTATATCGAAAATGCCGTTCATTTCCGCGAAGGTACCGGTGACCTTCTCACGGATCAGACCACCATTCGCGCCGCTGCTGCCCGATCCGGTTTCGGTCGCGCCGGCGAGCAATGTGTCATAGCCCGTCGCCTGGCGAAACTTGTTCCAGTCGACCGTGATGTAGCCATTGCTGCCGGGCGTGAGATAGTTGGGCAGGGCGGACGTCGGGACGATCGAGCCGCCGTAAACGAGGGGCGGGGCCCCGGTCGAGAAACCGGTGCCGTATCCGGCATAGGTCGGGTAGCCTGCGGGCGCTGCCGTGCCCGGCTGATTGGTGCCATCGCAGGTCGGCTGCCGGTTCGGGCCCGGCAGAACGACGTTGGGATTGTTTCCGCAGACCGCGGCCTGCCACGGGTTCGTATTGTCGAACGGGGTGATCCGCCGCTTGGTGTCGTCATATGCCCCGCCGACCCGAACGCTGAAACGCTTTTCGTCACCAAACAACAGGCTGCCACGGATCCCGCGGGTTTCGGTCTCGCGCTCTTCACCGTTAAGGTTGACACGGCCACCGCCAGCCCAGCCGAAGCTGGCCGGATTGTTGAGGTCGACGTTGCTGGTAATGCTCGGGATGCCGCCATCGTTGGCGTAGGTCGCGGTCAAGCCGCTGCTCGGCGGCGTGATGACCAGGACAGTCGGGCTCTCACGCCGGAAAGTGCTCTTGGTGTAGTTGGCCTGGAAGTCACCCTTGATGAAATCGTTGATGATGAACTCGGTGCCGGGGTTGATGCCCCAATAGTCCTGCCGGTCCTTGTAGGGACGATATTCGAGGAAGAACTGCGAATTGGCATAGGTGCCGCCGGTAACCGTGCAGCCGCTCGTGCAGTCGCTCTTGTCGTAGGTGGTGTTGATCGGAATGGAGGCACCGTTGCGGACTGCCCACGCCATCGACGTACGCGTAAAGTCCGTATCACGCGTGGCGTACATGCCGTCGAGGTAGAAGTGGAACGCGTTGCTTGGCCGCCACTCCAGCGAAACCAACCCGTTATAGCGCGTGCGTTCGCCGATTTCGGTACGCGGACGGCCCAGACGTGGCAGGAGGCCATTGTCGATCTGCGTAATGCTCGCACCGGGGTTGTTGGCAAGCAGGAACGCCTGATCGATGACCGTGCCGCGCGTCAGGCCATTGCCGGCATTCGCAGGCACGGTACCCGGGATCGAGAAGTTGCCGCCGCCGGTGGCATTGCGCGTGCTGCCGGTGTTTTGCGCGGCGGTAAGGTTCGGGTTGGTCCAACCGATCGTCTCGAAGCCGTCGACCCGGAACCGGTTCTTGACGGCCGCGCCGCCGACGAGGACGCCGAAGTCGCCAAAGGTCGCGCTGGCCAATGCATAGCCACGATAGCCCCAGCGGTCGGCGCTGCTGACCTTCGATCCCTGCAAGCCGTAGCTGATGTAAGGCTTCGGGTTGTCGAACGGCCGTGCAGAGCGGAGGTTGACCGTACCGGCTGCGCCGCCCTCGATCTGGCTCGCCGTCGGAGACTTGCTGACGGTCAGCTGGGTGAACAGTTCGGTCGGGATCAGGTCCAGGTCGACTTCGCGGTTGGTGCTCTGCGCGTCGAAGCGGACGGACGCGATCGCAACGGGCGCACCGTTGAGCAGGACACGCGTAAAGTTGGTGCCGAGCCCGCGAATGGCGACGTTCGATCCTTCCCCGGTGACTTCGCGGCTGATCGTCACGCCGGGAATACGGTTGACCGATTCCGCGATGTTGGTGTCGGGGAACTTGCCGATGTCCTCGGCGAAAATGGTGTCGGTGAAGCCGATCGAATTGCGCTTCGCGTTGGTCTGGCTTTGCAGCGATGCGCGATAGCCGGTCACGACGATGTCGTTGTTACCCGTTGCCGACGGATCCGCCGGTGGTTGTCCCGTCTCGTCCATCGCCGTCGGTGCGGTTTGACCAGCGCCGTCCTGCGCCGTGGTCGTTGTGGTGTTCGCAGCGGTCGATGCTGCCGATGTCGGGGTGGTGGCCGCCTGAGGGGAGGTATTGGGCGCGACCGGAACAGCCTGGGCACTCGCCATCGCGGGCCATGCCGCGGAGGCCATCAGCAACGAAGACCACGTACCAACCCGATGAAACCTCGATAGCGCTATCATTTCTTACCCCTCCAAGAAACGATGCTCTCCGGCACCGTTATCTGACAGACGGGTGCTATCGCGAGGTGGGATATTGGTCAACCATCTTTTGTCTGGCCAATAATGCAAACGATTGTGCGGGGCGTTCTTGAGAAACCATTTAGCGCTTGTAGGAGAATCCGGCAATTGGCCTGACAGGATTCGATAAGGGCGGCCGAATTCGTACCGAACCACAGCGAATTCCAGTCGAGTCAATGGCGTTTGCGCGCAGAAAGCAGCAGCGATCAGCCGTTTTATTGACGATCGGAGCATCATTGTGGAGCGTTTTAGTAAGCTCTCTAAGCCTTGCGCAGCGCGTTCGGACGTCGATCAACGACGGGTGGAAGTTCCATCGCGGTTATCCCCCCCGGTACTGCCGATCTCCGCTACGAAGTCCTCCCCGAACTCAAGCTGCGACCCGATGGCGCGGATTTCGATGCCGGCGTCATGGATGATTCGGACACGGTGGTCCGCAAGGGCGTCCCGCGCCCCTACATCCTGCCAAGCGGAAATGCCTTCATTCATGATCCCGCGCGCCGGCATCACCGTCCGCAAGGCAATCCCGGTGGCGACGTTCCCTATGTCGGCAGCCGTTTCGACGATGCGGGCTGGACGTCCGTCAGCCTTCCGCACGACTGTGCGGGCGTGGCGACAGGGACATCTTCACCGTTGCGGAAGCGCTCGGGGTGGCTATTTGAGCGCGCGTGGGGGCGGCCTTTCGGAGGTCGTTACCGCTGCGGTGGTCGGTGCGGCAGCGCGCATTGCCGCAGTGGCCGACCGATCGACCTTGCATAACGACGGCAAGGATCTCGTGTAGGTCAGCGTTGCGTTGAACGACGCGAACGGGGGCTTCGTGCCGACGGATCACCGCGCGGTGCGGTTTGCGGTAGAGGGGCCGGGCGAGATCGTCGCCACCGACAATGGCGACCCCACGGTCGGACCCTTCCTTAGCGGGCATCCGGTTCAAGCTGGGACCCGCGCAGATTGATCGCATCATACTGGTCCAGTAGTGCCGTCACTTCGGTAACGACGGCTTGCTGCTCTGCCCGGACCCGGGCGGTCGCCTCTTCCGTCGGCACGCCGTTGCGGCCATCGTGGATCGTGAAACCGTTATCCAGCAGCCAGATCGTGTCTGCTGCCCGCGATCGTTGACGCCTCAGATGAACAGCCCACTGTTCAATCAATCCCGCCGGAACTTGCCGTTCGATGTCACCCATGGAGCGACCCTAACACGGCGTGACGGCGATCGAGCTTGCAACTCATAGTATGAACCATTTTTCCAAACGCATACGCGGTGACACTGCGGGCGCACGACCCACGCGGTCACCCTTTGACGGTAATCGGGACCGACGCACGACCAATCGGCGGTGATCGATGCTCGACGGGATTTTGATCGTCCTGCCTCACCATCCGGGTCGCATGGAGACGCCGCAGGATCAGCGCAAGGTCGCGCTCGGTAAGGCGGGACGTCGGATCGATAACGGTGCCTTCCGCCAAGGGTTCGACCCACGCTGCGAGACGGTTGCACGCCGCACCCAATTCCGGATCGAAAGTGTCGTCGAATGCGGCCATGGCCTGAACCTATGGCTTTCGTGGCTAGCTGCAAGACCCTAAATCAGCGCGATGCAGGAACTGACGCTCGCCGTTGTCGGCATAGACTTTCCGAACGGCGACGGCAGCAATCGGCGTTCCGAGGCAATGATGACGCTGCCGGGCGAACCGGTGGCGCTCATCCCCGAGCCGAAGAACAAACACGATAGCAACGCTATCGCGGTGATCAGCCCGCGCGGCGTGCAGATCGGTTGCCTCAGCGCCGAGCGGGCCCCCTATATCGGTGGGCGAATGAGCCGGGGCGGGGATCTCGAAGCGATCTTTCAAGGTGTGGATGGCGGATTGGCGTTCATTCGCGTGCGGTTCGGCGGTGGAGCGCCGACATTGCCGACGACAGCCCGGGAGGCCTCCCCCGCGTCCGTGCGTCATCGCCGCCCAACAAGCGCTTCGGAACCGGATGCATTCTATCCGGACGATGAGGGGAGCGAGTGGGGTGCCTAATAAGGTCGTGAATCGCGGCGCCGTCAAATAAGTCCCACGGATCAACCGTTTCCATATCCCGCGTCTTTTACCCATTTGCTCCTGCGAAAAATATCCTGTGACCGATCCTTTGCTGAACATTTGTTAGGCAGTCCGCCGGGTTTTACGCGTACGTCACGATGAATGCCATCAATGGCTCATTTAAGTATTTGTTTAAATGTACTAATTAACCCCGCGTCGATTGGGGTTGAATATGGTCGGTGTGCTGGTCAACTTGTCTCTTGAGCACTCGCTCCTGCTGATCCTGGCGGCATTGACAGTCTGTGCCGTTTCATCCTGGCTGATGTTGGCATTGCTTGATCTGGCGCGCTTGGCGACGCCGCAACGGCGTGTGCGCAAGATGATCGGGGCAGGGTGCGTCGCAGGGCTTGCCGTTTGGGCTACCCATTTCACGGCAACGCTCGGCCTGCGTCTGGACTTCGCCCTTTCGTTTGATCCGCTGCTGACGATAACGTCTGCGCTTGCGGCTATGGTGGCTTTCGGGGTTCCCATCTCCCTGACGGCGCTAACTGGAAGGCCAGTGTACAGAGCGATATGCGGTGCGCTGGGTGGCTTTGGGGTGGGCGCGATGCACGTCATCGGAATGTCGGCAATTACCAATTGCACGATAGCTTCATCGCTCGGTGAAACATTGATGGTGACTGCGCTCGGGAGCGTCGTCATGGGCCTGGCGTTCTCCGTGCGCCCCGACCACTTGCGCGCGCTCAGGATCGCCCTGGTTACGATCGCCGTATGCATCATTCACTTCGGGACGGTTGCAGTCAGCGACATTCACGTGCGCTATCAGTCGGTCAACGACCTGAGCAATTCCTGGCTGGCAGTTTCGATTGGTGCCGTCGTGCTGATCCTGTGCATCATGACCGGATATGCCGTAAATTACCAAGCAAGACTGGCTGATCAGACGCGCCATCGGGTCCTCCTCTCGACTGCCCTCAACAACATGTCCAACGGACTGGTTTTTATCGGAGCGGACGATCGTATTCAGCTCTTCAACGATCGAGCGCTTGCGATATTTGGCCTGGAAAGCGACGCGATCCACGTCGGCATGTCGTGGCGTCTCTACCTGACAAATGTTGCACCGGTTCTTGGATGGAATGAAGCACGTCTGGCGCGTGTCAAAGCCAATCACGAGCGGTGGTTTTCCGCGCCCGATGTCACGTATCTGGAACATGATCTTGATGATGGACGTACGGTGAGCGTGGCTTGCCGTCCTATTCTAGGCGGTGGAGCCGTTCTGACGTACGATGATATAACCGCGGAACGCCGTGCGCAAAAAGAGATCGAACGTCTGGCTTTCGAGGACGATTTGACGGCGCTGCCAAACCGCCGACAGTTTCAAAAGTCGCTCGAAGACATATTCATGCAGAACATCGGAGCGTTCCTGATTCTGATCGATCTCGATCACTTCAAAAACGTCAACGATACGCTTGGGCATAGCGCCGGAGACGATCTGCTGGTGACGATCGGCCACCGCCTGCGCTCCTTGTGTGAACGCGAGGATTTCGTTGCGCGAATGGCTGGGGACGAGTTTTCGGTCATCGTGCTATCCGATGACAGAGCGTATGTGACGGCGTTGTGCCGCCGGATCATCTCCCACCTCTCCGCGCCCATCAAAGTGACAGGGGGGAGTGTGATCGTCGGCTGTAGCGTCGGATATGCCTCGACGTTCGATACCGCGTGCCCGTCGCTCCTCGTCCAATATGCTGATCTGGCGCTGTACCGGGCAAAGGCGTTGGGACGAGGCCACTATCGCGGGTATGAGGCCGGTATGCGCGAAGCGGCGCTGCAGCGGGTACAGATCGAGTCCGATTTGCGTACCGCGCTGGAAGACGAACAATTCCGTCTGGCATTCCAACCGATCTATCGCGTCAACCCGAGCGGCCAGCGGCATGGCAGCGCATTGATCGGGTTCGAGGCATTGGTTCGCTGGCACCACCCGGTAAGGGGCGTTGTTTCTCCAGCGGATTTCATACCCGTCGCCGAGGAGACCGGCCTGATCCGGGAAATCGGGCGATGGGTCAGTCGAGAGGCGTGCAGGCAGGCTGCGCGCTGGCCCGAAGCCATTCGCATCTGCATCAACGCTTCGCCGGTTCAACTGCGCGACAATCTGTTCCCGGAGCACCTGTCTGCAATCCTTGCCGAAACGGGGGTTACCCCTTTGCGCGTCGAAATCGAACTGACGGAGACTGCGTTGGTGGATGACAGCGATCAGATCGCTGCTGTATTGCGGGCTTTGCGGAACACCGGCATCCGCGTTTCGATGGACGATTTTGGAACGGGGTACTCCTCGTTCGCGCATTTGCGAGAATTTCACCTGGACTGCGTCAAGATCGACCAGGGATTTGTCCGGGCCGCACCCTCCGATGCAGGGGCGCGTTCGGTTCTCGAAGCGATCGTTCACATGGCGAAGGCGCTGGGTGTCAGCACCACTGGCGAAGGGGTCGAGACACAGGCACAATTGGAGACCTTGGCTGCATGTGGATGCGATGCCGTGCAGGGGTACTTCTTCAACGTGCCAATGGATGCCGATAGTGCCGCCGACCTATGTGCGGAAAGTGCGACGTCAAACCAGGTCAGGACGTGCATCCTGCATTGACCTCCGATCGCCGACCCATAGTTAGGTCTACCCAATTACACGCGACGGGTGAGGGGCAAGGGGTATAACCATGGCGATGAGGCTTGAAGCAGTTCGCGTTGGCCGGGTAACCCCCTTGGGGCCGCAGCATGTTCCAAGCGGGTACGTCAAACAGACCCGCGTCGAACCGGTAACGGTGTCAGCGCTCGGCTTGATGGGTGACGAACAGGCTGACCTCTCGGTGCACGGCGGCCCCGACAAGGCCGTGTACGGATATGCGGCGAGCCACTACGCCACGTGGCGCAGCGAAATCCCACAGCATGCCAACCTGCTCGTTCCCGGCGGAATGGGAGAGAATCTGACGATCGCCGGCGTGGCCGAGGCAGATCTGTGCATCGGGGATGTGCACCGGATTGGCACTGTCACGGTGCAGGTGTGCCAGCCGCGCCAGCCGTGCTTCAAGCTGGCCGCCTACTTCGGCGATGCGAAGATGCCGCGCGCGTTTTTGCGAAGCGGTCGTTCCGGCTGGTACTACCGCGTCCTCGAGACGGGTACGCTCTGCGGGGGCGACGACGTACAGCTGCTCGATCGTCCGCAGGCGTTTCCCTTCGCCCGCCTCGTTGCGATCGTGAACGGTGCTGCGGCGACCGCAGCGGAAGTAGCGGAACTGGCGCGGATGCCTGAGTTGGCATCGTCGCTGCGGAAGGGCTTCGTTACCTCGAACCGCTATTGATGATGCAGTTGGACTCCAAGAGGCCATTGCTGCTCATCTCCGCCACGATTGGCACGACCGTCCTCCGCTAACGCTGCTAACTGCCGGCGACCCCGGACGTCGCCGTTCGACGATGACCGGGGCGCTCGCGTTCAACGTTTGCCAAATCAGGTCGAGCTACCCTTCGAGGTTTAAACCGACCGTCGGGGGGATGGCTGCAGGGCCTTCTGACGACGACGCATGCTCGAACCGACCAGACCAAATCCGAGGATCATCATCGTCCAGGTCGTCGGTTCTGGTACCGCTCCGATATAGGCAAGCTTGACGAGATACGACTGGTTGGGACCGTCCCCATCGTCGCTGACCAGATAGATGTTCCCCGATTCATCAAGGGTCATGCCCTCGAACTTGCCGCCCTCATTCGCGGGGTCGACCAGCGACCGGAAGCTGGACAGATCGTAGCTGCTGACAATGGACCCGGTCTGGGTCACCTCGAGCAACTTGAACGACCGGCCGCTGAGGATCAGCAGGTTGTCCCCGAAGGCGGTCGCTCCAAACACCCCGTTCGACAGAACCGCGATGTCGGACAGACGGTCCAGTCCAAGCGATGCCGGATTGAACAGCGTGGTGACGTTGGCGGTTTCACTGTCGAAGTCGACGCCGGTGATCTTGTAGATCGTTTGCGCCGACGTTTCCTTGACGCCGAAATAGTCGCCCGTAACGCGATTATAGGCAATTCCTTCCAGGCCGCTGTTGCCTGCATTGGGCCCGATGCTGACCGTGGGGGCGTCCGGATAGGCAGTGTAATTGCGCGTGCCGCCCACCGAACCGATCTCGCTGATCCGCGCGATATCCTGATACCGCTCCTCGGCGACAACATATTGGCCGTTACCGACGTAGGTCAGACCTTCCGGATCGCATTGCGCGTTGCCCAGCGAAAGGCAGCCGGACAGCGAAATGGTCGCGGTCTTGTTGCCGTTCAGATCATATTCGCCCCAGATGCTGCGACCGTTGCTGTCTTCCTCATCGTTGGTGACCATCAGCGTCCGCGTATCCCAATTATAGGCAACAGCGCTGGCTTCCTTGGTGTCGATCGCCTTGGCGTAGCTGACGGCGTAATTGCCGAGCAGGTTAGCGGCGTGCGCCGGAGCAACAGTTGCGACGAACATTGCGACGCTCGCGCTGAGAAACTTGGTCTTCATAGCCACCCCGGTATCAACTTACGGCCCAACACCCTCTCGGCTGAGGGGATTGCACTGCCATCGTCGCTGAGCGTGACACGCGAATTACAACATGGTTAACGGTCGTAAATTACGGGGTATTTTGCGCAGTCCATTATATTCGTTGGAATGGGTCGACGATATGGCGGGAAGACCCCTGGCGATCCTGCCCATCAAAGTCGCTGCACCAGTGCTTGAAGTGGCTCCGCTACAACGGAGCCACCCCGCGACATGTCCCGCCTATCCGGCGATGGTGAAGACCGACCCGGAATCGACCCGCAACCCCGCCCCGTTGATGAAACTCGCGCGTTCCGAGCACAGAAATACGACGGCTGACGCCACTTCCTCGGCACGTCCGCGCCGTTTCAGCACCATTCCCGGGCGTTCTTCCTCCAGAAAACTTTCGACTGCCGCATCGAAGCTTTCGCCGCGTTCCTCGGCGCGCTTGCGCATCATCGTGTCGGTCATCGGGGTGGCGATGAAGGCAGGGGAAACGGTGTTCACGAGCACGTTGTCGCCGCCGTAAGCCTTGGACAGACCTTTCGCGAGGCTGAGGATCCCCGCCTTCGACGCGCAATAGGCGAGCTCGTCGATATAGGGCTGTACTGCATCTTCCGAAGCGAACAGCACGATGCGGCCCCAGCCGCTCTCGCGCATCGCCGGGATCGCCTCGCGACACATCCGCACCGCGCCCATCAGGTTGATGTCGAGCGTCTGCTGCCAGCCGGCGTCGTCGACCTCGAGGAAGTCGCCGGTCGCGCCGGTCACGCCCGCGGCATTGACGTAAATGTCCGGGTTGCCGAGCCGCTCGCGCACCTCCGCCCAGATCGAACGGACGTCGTCGGGCTTTGTCACGTCACCGGTAACGGCGATCACCTCGCCGAGCGACGATAATTCAGCGAGCGCTGCGTCCAACGTGCCCCCGGGCTGATCGGTGATTGCGACACGAACCCCGGCCTCCAGCAGCAAGCGCGCAGTTTCCTTGCCCATTCCGGAATCCGCGCCACTGATCAGCGCGATACGGTCCTTGATACCCAGATCCATGACATACTCCTCAATGATGCGATGCGAGAAAACGGTCGGCGGTGCGCAGCGACAGCGCCATGGTGGTGAGCGCAGGGTTGGCCGCCAGCGCGCTGGGGAAGATGGAATTGTCGCAGACGAGCAGGTTGGGGACATCGAAGCTGCGCCCGTCCGGATCGACCACTGCCGTATCGCCGTCATGCCCCATCCGGCACGTCCCGATCGTGTGCGCGGAGCGATCGACCGCGACGATGTCGTGCGCGCCCGCTGCTTGCCAGATCCCGGTCAGCGTGCGCCGCCCGTGGCGATCGATCGCCAGTTCGTTGGCGTGATAGCTGAAGTCGATCCGCGCCTTGCGATGACCGAAGGCGTCGGTCTCGTCCGCCAATGTGAGCAAGTTGTCGGCATGGGGCAGGCATTCGCCGTTGATCCCGATCCCCGCCATCCGGTTATACTGGCGCAAGGTGGATTGGAGCCGCTCCCCCCACATTCCGGCACCGCGCGCGAGTCCGGTGGCGAGATTGACCGGCAGGACGCCAAGGCTCTGGATGAGATACCCGCCTGCACAGCCTGCATCCCCCGGGCGCATCATGTCCTCGCTGATCAGCGACGAGGGATAGCCGCGGTTCATCCGCATGTCGGCGTCGAACCGACCCCAGATTTGCGTCGCGACATGCGCCATGAAATTACGCCCGACCTGTCCGCTCGCATTGGCGATCCCGAGGTTGAGCAGCAGGCGCGGCGTCTCAATCCCGCCTGCACACAGGAACACCGCGCCGCAGCGCTGGCGATGCTCTTGCCCGTCGGTCTGGTAGACGACGGCGGTGATCCGCCCCGCGCTGTCGAACTCGAACGACAGCACGCGGCAGCCGGGGCGGATCTCGGCGCCATGTGCTGCGGCGAGCGGCAGGTAGGTGGTGTCCATGCTCGTCTTGGCGGCGTTGCGGCACCCCTGGTGACACGCGCCGCAATTGACGCAGGCTTGCCGTTGCCCCCAGTGAGGCTGATCGTGGTCGCGCGAGACCAGCGCGGCGGGCGCATCGGTTGCGGTGATGCCGACCGCCGCACAGCCGCGCGCCATCGCATCGGCCGACGCATTGCGCGCCACCGGCGGATAGGCGTAGCGGCGGCCTGCATTCCACGGATAGCGGGTCGGACCCGATACGCCGGTGAACTGCTCGACTTCCTCGATGTAGCGGACCAGTTCGGCATGGTCGATCGGCCAATCGGCCCCTTCGCCGGTCAGCGTCTTGAGTTGCAGGTCGCGCGGGTCGGGGCGGGGGCAGAACGCGCCCCAGTGGAGTGTCGACCCACCCACGCCCATCCCCGAATTGTTCGCACCGAACGCAGTCGGCGTCTCCCCGCCGCTCAGCCGTTCCTCCATCCAGTAGATGTCGGCGGCGGTCTCGTCGGGGACGTGGTCGTCGGGGCGAAACGCGCGGCCTGCCTCGAGCGCGACGACAGACAGGCCAGCCTTCGCAAGTCGTGCTGCGAGCGGTGCGCCGCCTGCACCCGTCCCGATGACGACGGCGTCGACGCTGTCCGTGCCGGCGTAGCGCGCCGCCGTCACGACCGGTCTCCCGGGCGATCCTGCCATGCTTCGGGATCGTCGGCGCGGGTGTTGGTATAGCCCTGCTTGCGGCGCCCATCGCCCCCGACGGCGAACCCGTCATAGCCGATCGCCGCCATCGTCGCGGGGAGCGCCATCCATGTCCGCGCGATCTCCGCGCGAACGTCCTCGAACCACAGCGTCATTTGCTTGGGCGAGAGGTGCGCAGGGTCGTCCGCGACGCCGGCCGTGCCACTGGCGATGCGGTCCAGCCAGTCGCCTTGCCCGTCGCGGTCGAGCGCGGTGAAACCGCCACTCAGTGTGTCGAGCGTCGCTATTCCGCGGCGCCATGCCTCGGTGTCGGACGGCAAGGCGGCAAAGCGCCAGCCGTCGCCACCGCCCTGCGCGATGCCGTCCAGGATGCGGCGCGCGAGGTCGGGGTCGGCCCCGCAATCGGGCAGGACATGCGCGATCAGCGTTGCGACGGCGGCGTGCTGGTCCGGTGTCCACGCGTCGGTTGCGGGGGAAGGGGGGCGCATTCTGGCCAGCATCGCCGCGCGCGTCCGCGCGCTGACGCGGTCGGAGCCGAGGATCCGGGCGAAGTCTGCGGGCAGCATCGCGCTGGCCACGGCGGTCGCATGCTCCGCGATCAGTGTGGCGAGCGCCTGCGGCTGCTCATAGGGGATGAGGTGCGCCGCGTCGTCGACGACCCGCATCGCGGCGGTGCTGTAATGCGGGAGATTGTGCCGACGTTGCGCGTCCTCGTTCAGGTCGCCGTCCTCGGCACCTGCGATGATCATGGCGGGGATGGGGATCTGTCCCGCATCGGCGCTCCAGTCCTCGCGACTGCCGCGCTCGAGCCAGCCGCGCCAGGCTTCCCCGCTCGATCGCAGCACATCACCGATGGCGCGTTCGCGGAGGACGTCGGGGAGCGGCGCGGCGGTATTGGCGTCGACGAAGGTGGCGGCATTGTCGCGAGAGGGCGGGCCGTCGGCACACCAGCCGATCATCTCGGCGCGGCGATCCTCGTCCATTGGCTCGGGGGCGGGGGGCGACGCCGTGACGAGCACGACGCCGAGAACCCCCGACAGACCCATTTCCCCCGCGCTGGCGCGGGCCGCCACCAGCGTGACGATCTTGCCGCCCATGCTGTGGCCGACCAGCACGCAGGCGGTCAGCGCCCGCGCGCGGATCTCCTCCGCCAGCCAGTCCGCCATCGCGGCGACATCGGCATAACCGGCACCCGCCGCATCGCCGAACCCGGGCAGATCGAGCGCGATGCAGTCATGCTCGGGCAGGTGGTCGGTCACGAGCGCCCATTCGCCCGCGCTGGCGCCAAGCGCGTGGAGGAAGACCAACGTCGGTAGTGTCATGCAGCCTCACACATTCGGGTTTCTGCCCGACGTTGCAAAGCCCGGTCCGTTCCGCGCGAATGGAGCAAGGACGCAATAAACCGGGTTCGCGGAACGGATGGTCCCTGGAGCACCCCGGATCAGACCGCGAGGTCGTGCGCTTCGACATGCGCGGCGATGTCTCCCGCGATGGTCCACCAGATGCGCGGATCGTCCGCTTCGCGCAGTTCGGTCAGCACGCGCGCCAGTGCGGGAACACGGTGCGCCTGTCCCATGATGTAGGGGTGCAGCGCGATGCCGAGGACCAGCGGGCGCCGATCGCATTCGGACAACAGCTGTTCGACCCCTGCGCGGATCATCGACGCAAAAGTCTCTGCCTCCTGATTGCGCGCAATGATCGCGGGTAAATCGTTGATTTCCTGCGAATACGGGACGGACAGCAGCCCGCCATGCGCGGTTGCGAGGCGGGTCGGCTGGTCGTCATGCGCCCAGTCGAGGACATAGCGATAGCCGTTGGCGGCGAGCAGGTCCGGCGTGGCGTGGCTTTCCGAGATCCAGGGGCCAAGCCAGCCTGTCGGGCGCACGCCAAGCGCCGCCAGCCGCTCGGTCACGTCGGTGATCAGATGCTTCTCGCGCGGACGGAACAGCGCGCCCTGCGCCTTGGCGTTGCTGCCGCCGTGCGCCGCGATTTCATCGCCACGGTCGCGGCACGCCTCGGCCAGCCCGGGACAGCGGTCCAGGACATCGGCGTTGAGCAGCGCGGTGGTGCGCAGTTCCAGCCGATCGAACAGGTCGAATAGCCGCCACACCCCGACGCGATTGCCATAGTCACGCCAGGCGTAGTTCATCACGTCGGGCTCGGTCTGTGCGGGCGCCAGTTCCGGCCCGAGCCCGCCCGCGAAATCGAACACCTCGTGGTTGACGCCGAGGTAGATGGCGAGGCGGCGGCCATCGGGCCAGTCATAGTCGGGACGTCCGATGATGGGGCGACAGGCGTAGCGGTCATGGGAAGATGTGCTCATTCCGCCGCAACGCACGAACTGGCCGAACGCCTCCACATGCTTCGACAGCACAGCTTGTCATAATGCGCGTTCAGACCGCGCGGGCTGGACCGATCAGCGACACCACGCTGCCGGTGTCGGCAAAGCGCAGCGTGAATCCATGCAACTCGGCGATCGCCTTGACCAGGCTGAGGCCAAGACCCGCACCCTCACAATCATGCCGTCCGCGGTAGAAGCGTTGCGTGACCAGCGCGCGTTCGCCCACCGGGACCCCGCGCCCGTCGTCGGCCACCGCGATCACCATACAGCCCCGCTCCCGGTCCAGCGTCACCGTCACGCGACCGCCCGGGGGGCCGAACTTCATCGCATTGTCGATCAGGTTGGACAGCGCCTCGATCAACAGGCTTGCATCGCCCTCGACCACGCCGTCCGAGCCGACATCACAGGTGAGGTGGATGCCACGGTCCTCCGCGGTCGGGCGGTGGAGGTCGCACGCATCCCGCACCAGTCTGGCGAGGTCGACCGTGGCGAAGCGGCTGCGGCGCGCATGGTCCTCGAGTTCGCGGATGCGCAACAGTGCGGCGACGATCCCGAGCAACTGGTCGATCTCGGCGAGGGCTGCGTCGGCGGTGGCCTCGACCGAAGCGCGGTCGCCGGGATCGCGCAACCCGCGCTCGATCCGCGCGCGCAGGCGTGTGAGCGGGGTGCGCAGCTGGTGCGCAATATCGTCGCCGACCCCGCGCACGTCGAGCACCAGCGTTTCGAGCCGGTCGAGCATCGCGTTGATATGGGCGCATAGCAGCCCGAAACTGTCGGGGTTCTCCCCGACCGGAAGCCGACGCTCGAGATCGCCCGCGACGATCCGCTCGGTCAGCGAACGAACCGCGTCGACCTGCTGTGCGGCGCGGCGTCCCGCGAACAGCCCGATCCCGACCGCGAACAGCAGACCAGGCAGCAATCCGAACAGCAACGACTGTTCGACGACGCGCAGCGCTTCCTCCGAATCGTCGAGGTCGACGCCGGTCAGCAGGCGAGTCCCGTCGGGCATCGCGCAGACCGCGAGCCGCGCGACATCGCTGTTCTTCCCCGGCAACTCGGTCGGGCGCAGTGGCGCAACGAACGACACCGCGCCGACCGCGGTTGCCGCCGGCAACGCCGCGACATTGCCCGCGATCAGCGACCCGTCGCGTGCGAACAGCGCGAGGAAACGATTGCGGTGGACGTCGCGGGTCAGCGCCTCGCGCAGTTCCGACCGCCGCAGCGTACCGGCAAGCTGCGCGAACGCGCGGCAATCCTCCTGGAAACTGCGCTCCGATTCACGGCGGTGGGCGCCAGAGGCGAGCAACCAGAACAGGCCTGCCACCACGATCGACTGGGCGACGAGCAGGAGCGCGATCGCGCCGCCCCAGCGCCATATCGCGCGCCGCCGCGGGTCAGCCGAGCATGTCGAAGACATAGCCTTGCCCCCGGACGTTGCGGATCAGTTGCAGTTCACCCTCGGCATCCACCTTGCGGCGCAGGCGCCCCATATGGACGTCGACGACATTGCTGTTGGGCTCGAAACTATACCCCCAGACATCCTGCAACAGCATCGACCGGGTAATGATCCGCCCCGGCCGACGGACGAGATAGTCGAGCAGCTTGAGTTCGCGCGGGAGCAAATCCAGTGCGCGGCCAGCGCGTGTGGCGGTACCCCCCAGCAGATCGAGATCAAGCGGACCGACGATCAGCCGCGTGTCGCGCGATTCATTGGGGCGGCGCAACAGCGCCTGCACCCGCGCGACGAGTTCGATCAACGCGAACGGCTTGGGCAGATAATCGTCGCCGCCCGCGCGCAAGCCCCGCACGCGATCGTCGAGGCTGCCGAGCGCGCTCAGCACGAGCGCAGGCGTGCGCCGGCCTTCGCCGCGCAACTGCTGGATCAGGTCGAGACCCTCGCCATCGGGGAGCTGTCGATCGACGATGAGGAGATCAATGCCGTCGCCCCGCGCGGCCCGAAGCCCCTCGGCCACGACCGCACAATGCGTGACGTCATAGCCGCTTGCGCCAAGCTCGAGCGCAATCTCGTTCGCGGTGCCCGCGTCGTCCTCGATGAGCAGAATGTGCGTCACACGTCCGCTTCGCCGGTTATGGACGGCACCGTCAACTGAATAGGAGTTCAGACTCTGAACCAGGATTTAGTCGACGGATGACGAGGCGGCTGCGTAACGCCGACCCGAAGTCATGGGATCACCAATGCGAAATTTGCTTATCGGACTGGCGATCGTCGCGCTGCCTACCGTCAGTGGCGCGCAGGTGTCGGGTCAAACCACCACGATGTCGCTCGACCGCCTGGCGCAGGATGTCGTCGCGAACAATCCGGAACGGCAATTCTACCAGCGCCAGATCGAGACCGCAGGGGTCGAGCGCGCCGCCGCCGGGCGGTGGGCAGACCCCGAGGCGGTGGTCGAATTCGGCCAGCGCAACGCGAACGATCGCACCAGCGGCGCGGCGCTGGGCGAGGGGACGACCTATGCGGTGTCGATCGTCCAGCCGGTCGAGTTCGGCGGGCGCATCGCCTTGCGGCGCGCGATCGCGGAACGACAGGTCGACCTTGCCAAAATGGGTCTGCAGCAGTTCGACGCGACGCTCGCGGCGCGCGCGCGGACGCTCGGCTATGCACTGTTCGCCGCAGACGAAAAAGCGAACGTCGCGCGGACCGTCGCGGAGCGGATGCGCGGGCTTGCGCGGATCATCGTCGCGCGCGACCCCGCAGGCCCCGCGCCGCGGCTGGAGGCGGCATCGTTGCAGGCAGGCGCGATCAGCGCGGAGCGCACCGCGGCGCTGGCGGATGCCGAGGCGAACTCGGCGCTGTACGAACTCAACCAGTTGCGCGGCGCTGCCTTTGCGGTGCGCATTCGGATCGTGCGCCCCGACATGAGCCTGCCCGCGCTGGGATCGAGCGAACTGCTCGCGGAGCGCGCAAGTGCCAATAATTTCGAGCTCAAGGCGTTACGCGCGCAGTTCGAGCAGCAGGGGCTGCGCGTCGACCTTGCGCGCAAGGCGCGGATCCCGAACCTGGGGGTGGGGCCCTATTACGACCGCGCGCGTTCGGACATTCGCGAGACCAATTACGGCGTGCGCCTGTCGACGACGATCCCCTTGTGGAATCGCCAGGCGGGCGATGTCGCGGTGGAGCAGGGGCGCCAGGCGCAGGCGAATGCGACGCTGATCAACGCGGAACGGCGGATCGCGCGCGACGTGTTCGACCAGGCGGCGCAATATGAGGCCAAGCGGCAGGCGCTGACCAAATGGGACGGCACGTCGTCGCAAAGCTTTGCCAGCGCGGCGGAGGATGCGGACCGCAACTATCGGCTCGGCGCGATCCCGCTGACGACGTACATGCAGATGCAGCAATCCTATGTCGAGGCGACCAACGCGCTGCTCTCGACCCGGCGCGAGGCGCTCGAGGCGTTGCTGTCGTTGCGCGCGCTCAACGGCGGCACCGCGCTCGTCCGATGATCGGCCGGCTGCTCGATCTCGTCACGCGGTACCGGCTGGTTGTCGCGGCCGTCACCGCGGTGATTGCCGTGATCGGCATCTGGGCGTTCGCGACACTCCGGATCGATGCGATCCCGGACATCACCGGGGTTCAGGTTCAGGTCAATACGATGGTCCCGTCGCTCGCGCCCGAGGAAATCGAGCGGCTGGCGACGCTGCCGATCGAACGCGCGATGGCGGGGCAGCCCGGACTCAAGGAAACGCGTGCGCTAACCAAGACCGGGCTGTCGCAGGTCACGCTGATCTATGAGGACGGTACCGACCAGATGCGCGCGCGCCAGCTCGTCACCGAGCGGCTGAACGCGGTCCGCGACCAGTTGCCGCCGGGCGCCTCGCCACAGCTCGCGCCGATCACCACCGGGCTGGGCGAGATCTATTATTACACGCTCGAATGGAAGCGCCCGCCGCCGGGGATGGACCCGCAACGCCAGTTGATGGAGCTGTACGAGGCGCAGGAATATACCGTCCGCCCGATGCTGCGCGCGGTGACGGGGGTTGCCGACGTCAACACCAATGGCGGGCTCGAGCAGCAGTTCGTCGTCGAGCCTGACCCGGTACGCCTGACGATGCACGGCGTCACCGCTGCCGAACTGGCTGCGGCGGTCGGCAAGAATGTCGAGAATGCGGGCGGCGGTATCATCGCGCGCGGGGCAGAGCGCTTTACGGTGCTGACCAACGGGCGCGTCAGGAATGCGACCGATATCGGCGCGATCCCGGTCAAGTTCGCAGGCGGCATCCTGCCGCTGCAGGTGCGCGATGTCGCCAATGTCGTCATCGGCGCGGCACCGCGGCAGGGGGCGGCGACGCAGAACGGGCGTGAGACCGTCCTCGGCACGGTGATGATGCTGGTCGGCCAGAACAGCCGCGAGGTCGCTTTACGTGCCGCGCAGGCGCTCCCCGATATCCGCGCGGCGCTCCCCAAGGGCATGGTGATCGACCAGCAATATAGCCGCGCCGAGCTGGTCGACCGGACCATCTCGACGGTCGAGCATAACCTGGGGGAGGGGGCGCTGCTGGTCGCGCTGGTGCTGTTGTTCGTGATGGGCAATTGGCGCGCGGCGCTGATCGTGACGCTGGTCATCCCGCTCGCGTTCCTCGTCACGGTGACGGGGATGAACGCGATTGGTGTGTCGGGCAATCTGATGAGCCTTGGCGCGCTCGATTTCGGGCTGATCGTCGACGGTTCGATCGTGGTCGTCGAGAACAGCCTGCGGCTGCTCGCCGAACGCCGCCGCGCCAAGGGTGAGGATCTGACAGCCGAGGAACGTCGCGCGACCGTGGCGGATGCCGCGCGGATGGTCGCGCGTCCGACGATGTTCGGGATCGCGATCATCGCTTTGGTCTATGTGCCGGTCCTCAGTCTCGGCGGGGTCGAGGGCAAGCTGTTCCAGCCGATGGCGCAGGCGGTGATGCTCGCGATCGTCGCCGGGCTGGCGTGGACGTTCACGATCGTCCCCATGCTGTCCGCCTGGCTGCTGCGCGCACCCGCGAGCGACAAGGAAGACGGGCGGAACACGGGGCTGATCGGCTATGCGGAGCGCGGCTATGCGCCGGCACTGGAGCGCGCGATCGCGCATCCGTGGCTGCTCGTGATCGGTGCGGTCGCGCTGCTGGCGGTGACGTTCGGCGTGTTCCGGACGCTCGGCTCGCAATTCACCCCGCAGCTCGACGAGGGCGCGATCACCGCGATGGTCTATCGACCGGTCGGCATGTCGCTCGAACGCAGTCTTGCGATCGAGCAGGAAACCGAGCGGCAGATCAAGCGTCACTTCCCGCAGGTGACGCATACCTTCTCGCGCATCGGCACCAGCGAGGTGGCGACCGATCCGATGCCGCCCAACGAGAACGACCTCTATATCTTCTATGCGCCGCAGAAGGACTGGCCGACCGGGAACGGCGCACCCAGGACCAAGGACGAACTGGTTGCCGGGATCCGCAAGGTCGGCGAGCAAGTCTATCGCGGCCAGACGTTCGAGTTCGCGCAGCCGATCGAGATGCGCTTCAACGAGATGCTGGAGGGCGTGCGCGCGGACGTATCGGTCAAGATCTTCGGCGGCGATTACGACGTGCTCGAACGCGCCGCCAAACAGGCCAAGGCAATCCTCGAAAAGCAGGACGGCACGGAGAGTGTCGAGTTCGAGACCGCGGGGCGGCCCAAGAGCATCGTCGTCGAACTCGATCACGCCGCGCTGTTTCGGCTTGGCCTGAGCACGGCGGAGGTCAATCAGGCGATCACCGACGCGGTGGCGGGGGCAGAGGTCGGCTTCATCCCGCACAACGAGGCGCGCCACGCGATCGTGATCCGCATGGCCGAAGGTCTGCGCGCAAATCCGTCCGCGATCCTCGCGCTGCCGCTGCGCGTCGGCGACTATGGGATGGTGCCGCTGTCGCGCGTCGCGCGGCTGCGCGAGACGCGGACGGTCGAGCCGATCCTGCACGACAGCGGCAATCGCCGCGCGGCGCTGATGGTCAATCTCAAGACCAGCGACCTTGCGGGCTATGTCGCGCGTGCGCGCGCCGCGGTCGACGGGCAGGTCAAGTTGCCGCCCGGCTACCGGATCGAATTCGGCGGCCAGTTCCACCAGCTCGAGGCTGCGCAGAAGCGCCTGTCGATCGTCGTTCCCGCCGCGCTGCTGCTGATCTTCCTGCTGGTTTACGCGGCGCTCGGCAGCATCAAGGAGGCGGTGATCGTCTATACCGGCATCCCCTTCGCGGTGACCGGCGGGGTGCTTGCCTTGTGGCTGCGTGGCATGCCGTTCTCGATCACCGCGGCGATCGGGTTCATTGCCTTGTCGGGGATCGCGATGCTCAACGGGCTGGTGCTGGTAGATCACATCAATAGCTTGCGCGACGGTCGCGATGGCGATCCGCTGCCGGTCGACGCGGCGGTGTGGCAAGGTGCGCACGACCGGTTGCGCCCGGTCCTGTCCACCGCGCTCGTCGCCGCGATCGGCTTCGTTCCGATGGCGATCGCGAGCGGGGCAGGGGCGGAAGTCCAGCGTCCGCTGGCAACGGTGGTGATCGGGGGGATCGTCACCTCGACCATCCTGACGCTGCTGCTGTTGCCGAGCCTCTATCGCTTGAGTGTCCGGGTGTCAGGATCGACGGCAAAGACGTCAGGCAAGTGAGCGGACGGACCGCCAACGGGTCCTGCGGTCAAGCGCGCGTGATCACGTCACCCGGCAGTTCTTGCCCCGTTTGGTTGCCGACCGGGTCATTATGACCGCAAATGCGACGAGCCGTTGCCAATGCTACGGCTGCACTATGGTGTTTCTAGTAATCGATCTCGAATCCCTACGCTTGGGTTCGTAATTCCGGTCTGCGGGTGCTTGGACGCCCGATCATAGAGGCACGAAGGCGAACATGTCGTCTAAACCCAATCCGGAGCCCGACGAACACGGGCTCGTCATCTACGTCGGTCAGGACAAGGCGGGCCATTGGCTCGTCCAGGATAACGGCAAAAAACTGGAAGGCCGTTTCGTATCACGCAGCGCGGCGCTGAGCTTCGCCAGGGGCGAATGCCAGATCTACCACGCGAGCCTGGAAATCGCGGCAATGCCGCTGGTCCCGCTGATCCCCTTCGGCCCGATTGCCGCAGCGGATTACGCGCTCGCCCGCGCTGCCTGAAGGACATTCCGACATGAAATCCATACAGAACAGGGTCGGCGTACCCTCGGGTGCGGCCGGTCGTCTGTGGCTTGCTGCGTCCGTGGCGGCGGGCGGTCGCGGGGCGCAGAGCGATCCGCGCTGGCCGTCTGTCGCTGCTGCACTTGCTGAACTGCGCGAGCAGCATCGCCACGCGGTGCGGATCGTCGATGCGGATTGCGCTTGCGGAACGCTGCTGATCGAGACGGCACGCTATGCGCGCGGGCTCGGGTTCACCGCGATCGAGGGACATGGCATCGATGGTGCGCCCACGTTGATCGGTCGCGCGCGGGCGTCCGCAGCTAGGCTGCAGGAACCCGCGATCGGCCTTACCTTCGAATGCGCCGACATGGTGGAGGCGTTGGCACGGGAGGCAGACTTTCCAGCCGACATCGTACTGTTCCATTGCCGTCACGGGGGAAGCGATCACCGAGTCACCTCGGCGCTGCTCGCTGCCGCCGGTAAGGTCGTGATTGGCGATGCGGTAGCGACCTCGGTTCGCAGGCAGGCAGCATGACGCGGCGCGACTTGCAATGGAAAGGCGCAGGCTTTGCGCTGACGGCGATCTCCTGTGCGCTGTGCGTGGCGGTCGACGGGGCGCCGTTCACGATCGCCTTCTTTCCGTTGGCGCTGCTCGGCCTGCCGCTGATGCTTCACGGCAAACGTGTGGGGCAGATGTTCCGTGCGGTACGGCGGGGTCACGGACACACCGTCGACGTCGTCCATGCAGCCCGTTTGCGCCGACGTGGGCAGGGTACGGACGGCTTCGGTCATTGAAGCGCTGAGGAATCATCATGACCTTCTTCAAATATCACAACGGCATCCTGCATGCCGAACGCGTACCGCTGCCGGTTATCGCAGACGCGGTGGGTACGCCCGTTCATGTCTATTCAGCCGGGGCCCTGCGACACACCGCCAACCGCTTCATGGCTGCGCTCCGCCATCTTCCGTCGGCGCGGTTCGCCTTTGCCGTCAAAGCCAACCCCAATACGGCCGTGCTCCGGCTTCTGGCGGATTGCGGCTATGGTGCCGATATCGTGTCGGGGGGCGAATTGCGGCGTGCGCTGGATGCAGGGATGGCGCCTTCCGGAATCGTGTTCTCCGGCGTCGGCAAGACCGACCGCGAGCTTACGGATGCGCTGGACGCCGGGATCGGTCAGTTCAACCTCGAGTTGGAAGAGGAGGGGCACGTGCTGGCGCGTCTCGCCCAATCGCGCGGTGTGCGTGCGCCTGCGGTTCTGCGGGTCAATCCGGACATCGACGGGGGCACGCACGCCAAGATTTCGACCGGCAAGCGCGAGAACAAGTTCGGGGTCGCCATCGCCGAGGCGCCCGACATGTTTGACCGCCTAGCGCGGTTGGATGGGCTGGATCTCCACGGCATCGCCTTGCACATCGGCAGCCAGCTTGCCGACCTCAAACCGCTTGAAGCCGCGTATCGCCGCGTCGGGAAACTGGTGTTCGAGCTGCGGTCGCGCGGGCACGCGATAACGCGTGTCGATCTTGGCGGCGGGCTGGGCATTCCGTACCGGTCTGGCGACGCAATGCCGTCGTTCGATGACTATGGCGCCATGGTTTCCCGGGTGACCGAACAGTGGAATGTTGGCCTCACGTTCGAGCCAGGCCGGGTTATTGCGGGTCTCGCCGGACTGCTGATGACTCGCGTGATATGGGTGAAGCCGGGCGTTACGCATCCGTTCGTTATCGTCGATGCCGGGATGAACGACCTTGCGCGGCCAGCTCTTTACGACGCGTTTCACCGTTTTGCTGCGGTGACCCCTGACGGGAATACCATGGTGGCCAACATCGCGGGTCCGGTCTGCGAGACCGGCGACACGTTCGGCATGGCGCAGACCGTCGATCTGGTACGTCGCGGGGACCTGGCGGTATTCCATGCCACCGGTGCTTATGGTGCAGCGATGGCGTCGAGCTATAATTGCCGCCCGCTGAGCCCACAGGTGCTGGTCGACGGCGATACCTTCGCGGTGGTGGGCGATCGTATCTTGCCGGCAGAGTTGGCGGCTTGATCCACGCGCCTTCGGGACCGCCTGTGATGCTCGGGAGGAAAATGATCCGCCCGAGCCTTTTCTCGACACCATCGGCGATCGTTGGGCTGATCGGTGCGATGATGGACCGACAGTCGCCCTGGAACGGGTGCCTTTCATCGTAGCAGCTGAACCCCCGCGATTGCCATATTGCGGGCGGGAGCGGCCAAGCCGATAAGGGTGAGCCGGACGAAAGCCGCCTTGGGTGAGGTTGGAAGTACGATCCTCTGCGGTGTCAACGCGTTCGCGATGTTAGAGAACTCGTCCGTGCGCGCTGTGGTCCATGTCTTTCCGTCCATGCTTGCTTCGACACGATAGCGTTTCGGTGGCGCTGCATCGGTCATCACCGCCCGTGATGGGATCAGGACGAACCCCCGCAGGCGAACAGGCACCGCGAGTTTCATCGTGATGGACACCTCCTGTGTCGGGTCGGTGACGGGGACGCGCCAGACGGTGCCGGAGTCATCGTCGGTCAGCGCCTCGGCGCCCGGTGCCGCTGCTGCAATGATCGACCACGCTTCGGGCGGCAGGACATCGTTCGGTCGTGCCGCAGGAAGCTCTACCCCCGCCGGATCAACCTGGCGGAACAGCGCAATCTCGGAGATGGCGGGGCATACCGGCGCGTCGACGATCCGCAAACGCAGCCGTCTGGCGTCGACCGGAGCCGGCAAACGAACAACGCGCTGCGCCGAGATGCAGGCGCCCGTTGCGGCTTCCTGCCATCCCGAACCTGTATCCAGATCGATCGCGAAGCGCGTGACGCGGGTTCCCAGAGGCAGATATTCCCGGATCCTGATGAGATCGAAGGGACGTCCTGGACGCAGATCGAGCACGATCTGCGGGGTGTGGATTGCATCCGGGCTCGACCAGTAACTGTCGGGGTCGCCGTCGAGGACCTTCGTCGCTGCGAAGGCGACGCCGCGTTCGTGATCGGCGGTGGCCCGTGCACCTTCCGCCAGGTTGGTGGAGAAAGTCGCTTGCTGGGCTTTTCCGAACGACTGCAGGACCGCGACATCCGGGTCAGCGAGCCGTCCGCGTCGATCGGGTGGGAGGTTGAGGATCAGGTTTGTTCCACGCGCCACCGACTCATCGTATAACCGGACGAGCCGCTGGGGCGTCTTGATCTTGGAATCCTCATCCGCATGATAGAACCAACCGGGTCGGATCGACGTGTTGGTTTCCGCCGGCCACCACAAGGGGCCATTCCGCAGGCCACTATTGCCCTCGGCCTGGCTGGGTTTGTGGTCGGCCATGGTCGGCCAGCACGGGTCGCCCGCGACGCCGTCTTCGTTCCCGACCCAGCGCAGATCGGAGCCGAGCGGTTCGAACGTGCAGGCCATCGGCTGATGCCGATGGACCAGCGAAACGATCGACGGCCAGTTGTAATAGGCTTCGGCGTCGATCTTCCGCGTCTCTCGCGCGCCGCCGTAATAGCCGTCGCCGCCGTTGGCACCGTCGAACCAGAATTCAAACAGTTCGCCATACCGCGTGCAGAGCTCGACGATCTGCTTGCGGTAGTAATCGATATAGGCCGCCTTTCCATAATCGGCATGGTTTCGGTCCCAAGGCGACAGATAGAGCCCGAACGCGAGACCGGCCCGCCGACAGGCCTGTTCGAACTCGCGGACAATATCGCCCTTGCCCTGCCGGAAAGGACTGTTGCGGACGCAATGCTCGGTCAGGGTCGTCGGCCAAAGGCAAAAGCCATCATGGTGTTTCGCGGTCAGGACGATCCCCCGCAATCCGCCAGCCTTCGCGGCACCGACAATCTGGTCCGCGGAAAAGTCGCCGGGATCGAACAGCTTCGGGCTTTCGTCGCCATAGCCCCATTCGCGATCCGTGAACGTGTTGATCGAAAAGTGGATGAAGGCATATTGCTCGCGCTTGTGCCACGCCAGCTGGCGCGGGGAGGGGGTGGCACCCCAGGGTGCGGGCGCCCCGGCTTTGCCGGAGCGCGGTGCAGCAGCGCTCGACGTTCCGATCATCGCCAGCCCGGATGCGGCGATGCTGGAAACAAGGACGGTACGGCGGGACATCTCGGACATGGGTATTCCTCGTATCTGTGCGTGGCGCATCGACGATGCCTAGGCCGAAACCTGTGCCGCGGTTCGGTTCTGCAGCGTGATGCGATAGGTCCTGCCAGGCGTTGCCTTGAACGCCACGAGACCCCGGTCGAGGGTGTGCGAGATCGCGCGGCCCGCGTGCTGCACGGCTATCGTGTCGAACGCGCTCGGCGGCCGGATCGTGATCGTATCGGCGCCAGCCGTGATCGTTGCGGTGACGCTTGCTGCTGTCCACTCGACCGCAACACGGTGCCCGCCCCGCGCACGCAGGCCGGTAATTCTTCCGGCTGTCCATGCTGGCGGAAGGGCCGGGAGCAGCGCGATCGCGCCTCCATGGCTTTGCACCAGCATCTCGGCGATCGCGGCGGTGATGCCGAGGTTCCCGTCGATCTGGAACACCGGCCGCGGCTGCGCCGGGTGTGTGTCGAGAAGGTTGCCCGCCACACTGTGCGCCAGGAAAGCGGACAGCGACCGGCCCGCATCCGAGCGGCTCCCCAGCCGCGCCCAGACTGCGGTCGCCCATGCGCGGCTCCAGCCGGTGCTCGATCCTCCGTGCGCCTCTCGCCGCGTCAATGCCGCCCGAACAGCTTGGGCGAGCCGCGGGGTGTTCTGCGGATCGAACTCGGTTCCCGGATAGCTGGGGTAAAGATGGGAGATGTGACGATGGCCCGGGTCCTGTTCGGGGACATCGTGCGACCATTCCTGCAGCTGTCCGTAGCGCCCGATCCGATAGGGCTCGAGTTGATCGCGCAGCTTTGTGAGCCGCCCGGCAAGCGCACTGGTGTCGCCCACCAGCCTGGCGGCTGCGATGCAGTTGACGAACAGTTCGCGGATCATCGCCAGATCCATCGTGCACCCGGTACCGATCGCTGCGGCTTTGCCGGACGCGTCGAGGTACAGGTTTTCCGGTGAGATCGACGGAGCGGTGGTCATCCGGCCGTCGCGCGGATCGCGGACCAGCCACGCGGCACAGAATTCCGCCGCGCCGCGAAGGATCGTGAATCCCCGTCGTTTGAGGAAACCGAGATCCCCGCTGAAGCTGTAGTGCTCCCAGACATGATGCGCGAGCCAGGGCCCCGCCATTGGCCAGTTTGCCCAGTTCGGGTCGCCGTCCCCGCCGCCGACCGGATTGCTCATCGCCCAGATGTCGGAATTGTGATGCACGCACCAACCCGGCATGCCGTACAGGATGCTGGCGGTGCGCGCGCCGTTCACTGCCATGCGTTCGATATGGTCGATCAACGGCAAGTGGCATTCCGCCAGATCGCAGCTTTCCGCGGGCCAATAGTTCATCTGCAGGTTGATGTTCGTGGTGTAGTTGGAACTCCACGGCGGCCGGACGGTCGCATTCCAGATGCCCTGAAGGTTGGCCGGCATGGTTCCCGCGCGTGAGCTTGCGATCAGGAGGTAGCGGCCTAGATGAAACAGGCGTTCCGAACAAGCGACGTCCGGGTCGCTCCCCGTGGCGTGAAGCTCCAACGCCGTGCGCCGGTAAAGCGCACGGTGATCCTTCACATGGCGATCCTGCAAGGCACGATACGAACGGCGCATACCTGCCGCGAGATCTCGGCGCGCATCGGCGAGGATCACTGCTGGCGCCAGATTGGGTGCGCAATCGAACCTTCGGAAGCCAGTCGCGGCCGTGACGCGGACGATGACTTCGCTTGCCCCGGTGATCTGCACTCCGTCCTCGGCAGCGACAACCCCGCCGCCAGTCGTCTCGACGCTGAGGATCGTCGCAAAGTGCATGCCCAGACCGGGCCTATCGGAATAGGCAATCGGTTCGGGCACCTTGCGATACTCGGGTTCGCATCGGGTGGGCGCCTTGCCGATCAGCGTGATGGCGTTGCCTGCCGCGGTGGCACTCCCACGAAGTTGGGTGCTCAGTCCGATCCGGCAGGAAATGGCGGAGCCCTGGTCCGCACTCAGCCTGAGGACGATCATCCGATCGGGATGCGACGCAAACAACTCCCGACGGAACCCGATGCTACCGATGCGATACGCGACCGATGCGATCGCCCGGTCAATATCGAGCTCTCGCCGATAGGCTGTGGGGACGTTGCTATGGTCCATGACGAGCTTCAGGTCGGCCATCGGCGCGAAACTCTGGCTGAATGCTCCCTGCAGCGGCTTGCTCCGGCGATCGGCCTCGACGCCATCCCCGGCAAAGGCAGCATCGCGCACCGCGGTCAGCACCGCCCGGCCGTCATGATCCGCTGCCCGGTCCGGCTGCCCGGTCCAGAGCGTGTCGTGGTTCAGCGAGATCGTGTCCTCGCGGATGCCGCCGCCCATCATCGCGCCAAGGATTCCGTTGCCGACCGGATGCCCAAGCAGCCATTCGCTTGCCGGCGAGGTTGCCGTGATGCGATGCCGGTCCGCCTGAGACCACTCTCCGCCAGCAGCGGCATCCACGTGAGCGGCAACCCCCAACAGCATGGCGCCACCCCCCGCCGCGAGAATCTCCCGGCGGGAAGGGGCGTCCGAAAAGCCGGGTGCTGCCAGGACAGCGTCGCTCGAAATGGTGCGCGTTTCAGAAATTGATCGACGCCCCGAAGTTGATCGACCGACCGAGCGCGTCATAGACCGACGGCGATGTATTCACCCGTTCCGCCGCCTCAAGCGGGGGGCTGGGCCGGATCGGCGCGGATGCATCGAACAGGTTGTTCAACACGACCCGAAGCGTCAGCTTCTGTGCGATCGTGATGCTGGCACTCAGATCGAACAGGTCGTAGGACGGCAGATACTTATACTGGTCCGGAACGCTTGCATCGTCCGATCCGAAAATCGGATTGCCGGCGAGCCGGGAGTTCTTCAGCCCGGAATTGTGCCGCCAGTTGAGCGATACCAGCGCGGGGTTCTTGGCAGATCTGGGCGACGAGAACGTGGTCCGCAGGTTGTGCTGATACCGGCGATACCCCTGACCGGCATAGGGGCCGAACAACCCGACGACGTTGAAGTCCGTATCCGGCAAGCCGAGATCGCCGCCCTTGTCGGTCTGGAGCGTGGCGACATAGCTGGTCGAAAATTGGGCCCAGCGGCCGAGCCGGGTCTCGTAATTGGCGGAGAAATTGAAGCCGGCTGCGCGTGTCTTGCCGAGGTTTGAGTAGCCTTGGTTGATGTATCCGCTTGACGCCCCGGCATTGCTGAACAGGGTGCCGTCGGAATTTCGAACCAGCTGCCCGCAGAAGAAATCATAGCCCGTATTGGCGCAGGTCTGCGTGAAGTCGATCGCGCGGTAATAGCCGATCCCGTTCTCGATCTGGATGTTGTAATAGTCGGCCGTCGCCGAGAAGCCGTGCAGCACCCGCGGCGTCAGCACCAGGCCGTAGGTGTAGGTATGTGCAATCTCCGGGGTAACCAGCCCTTGCGAGCCATTGCGTACCGTGCACAGGAAGTCCGGGCATTGTGCTATCGAACCATATTGCGCCGCCGTCACCCCCGAACGCTGACACGCAGCAAGGCTCGCGACCGGATTGGCGCCGGCACAGGGATCGCCCAGCGTGTTGGTGTCGAGCGTCCCGTAGCTGATCGCGGCATTCGAGGAGAGTTCGTAGATGCTCGGTGCCCGCGTCGCCTTGTTGTAGCTCGCGCGGAACAGCAGGTCCTGGATCGGTCGCCAGCTGCCGTCGAACTTGTAGGTCGACCGCATCTTGTCGACCCCCGAATAGCTTGACCCACGGATCGCCGCGCCAACGCTCAGATCGCGAATGAATGGCCGGTCGCTGACCAGAGGGACATTGATTTCGCCGTAGATGTCCTTGGCGTTGTTCGAGAGGCTTGACGGGGTCGAGCCGAACGCTGCCTGATACGCGGCGTCGGGATTGGATCGGTAGCTGCTGTTACGATATTCCGCGCCGATCGCGACGTTGATCCCCTTGCTCGAAAACGGGCTGCGAATTCCGTATTCGCCCAGATCACCGGTTACGTTCGCGTTGCCGACCCATTGTTGATACCGTTCCCGAAACAGGCCCCCGCCGCCGCCAAAGGCCAGTGCTTCAACCGCCGCGGCGCTTGGGCCAGCACTCGAGAAGATGTCGAGCGGGACGCAAGCGGGGTTGGTTGCCGCCGAGGCACAGGTTGCCACGCCATTCACGTTGACGACCTGCAAGGCAGCCGCGACCTTGGTCGGATCGACGCGATTGTTCTGGCGCTGCTGATAGAGCGTCGTCGAGTAGACGCCGCCCACGTCATAATGCCAGGCACTGCCAAGATCGCCGCGGAAGCCCGCAACGCCCCGGTAGATTTCGTTCGACGAGCGGGTCGTTCGTGCGTCGCTGAACCGGTACCGGACGTCGGTGGTGACATTGGTCGCGGTGCCCGCCGCGCTGCCGCACAGGGCTTGTGCCTGTTGCCCGGACAGCAAAGGATTGTCGCAGTTGATGGCATACGCAACGGACCCGGGCTGGATCGTCGCGGGGTCCGACTGGCTCACCGCTTCGGACTTCAGGTACAGGCCGTTGGCGTATAGCTGCAGCCCGGGGGATACCTTGTAGTTCAGGAAGACGGCACCGTTGTACCGCGTGTTTTCGCGCTGGAAGTAGAAGGTCTGGTTGTAGTTATACCCGTTCGCCCCACTGTAGGGCACGAACTCGCGACTACCGTTCGGGGCATTGCTGAGAATCGTCCCGTTCTGATTGGGACCGGATAGCGCCTGGAAATAGCCGGACGGCGTTGCCGATGACGGGGACGCGCAAACCACGCTTTGTCCTGACAGGGTGATCGGGCAGACCGAGAAGGACCGGTCCGATGCGAGGACGGGATTGACCTTGCTATAGGCCCCGAACACCGAAATGTTGCCGCGCCCTTCGTCGAAGTTGTGACCGACGCTGATATTGGCGTCGAAGCGACCACCGTCGTTAACCGACCCCTCCGGCACGCTAAAGCCAGCGTTGCGCGCTGCCTGTGCGGCGATATTGTCGCGGTTTCTGGTGTTGTAGAAGCCGTAATTGGCGTTGGCATTGATGCCTTCGAAGTCCTTGCGGAGGACGAAGTTGACGACGCCACCGATCGCGTCCGAACCGTAGACCGCGGACGCGCCGCCGGTCAGCAGGTCGACCCGTTCGATCAGGCCGACCGGGACCACCGACGCATCGATACCCTCGGTCACGCCGATCCGCTGCCCGTCGATCAACGTCAGGGTGCGGTTCGTGCCAAGCCCGTGGAAGTCGAACTGCTGGCGACCGTTACCGTTCGACAGATTGGTATCATTGTTCTTGATCGCCGGGACCCTGTTCAACACCTCCTGAACGCTGAACGCGGATTGCAGCTTGATCTCCGTCTGACCGACGCTGGTGACCGGCGCCGTCTCGACCAAATTCTTCGATCGGATCCGCGAACCCGTCACGATCAGGTCGCCGCCATCCGGTTCGGCTTGCGGAGCGTCCACCGGAAGCGGGGAGGCGATCGTCGCAACCGGCGCGGTGGCCGCTGCCCCCGAAATCGCATAGACGCCGTTGGATGTACGGGTGACCTTCAGGTCTGTGCCTTGCAGGATCCGGTCCAGCGCCGCGTCGATGGTCATGCTACCGGTCAGGGCGGACGAGTGCCGGCTTCCGAACGCCGCTTCGTCGAACACCAACTCGATCCGCGCCTGCCGCCCCAGCGCTCGCAACGCCTGGCCAAGCGGCTGCGCTTTGATATCGAACGAGAGCTGTCGTTGCTGGGCATAGGCCGGTGGTGCGATGACCGATGTCCCTGCTGCCATCGCCAACGCGCTCGCGCCCACAATCACCCGCTGCATCGCCCCCATCTTCCGCCCCTTTTTCGAAGTGTTACCGTTCAAAGACGTTCGACTTGGGCAAACCCACAGCACGCTTGAAACTTTTTTATTACCTCTCGCGCAAGATGGCATCAGATTGGCAATACACGGTGGTCATTTTCGATCGTCACCCTGTGTTTGGCCAAATCCCGTCAGGGGAAAGGGCTGCCATCGCAATCTGCTGTCCCGGCGTACCGGGGGATCAACGTTCGCCCGAAATTTCGGCCCTGTATCACCCAGTTCGCTACGCCGGCGCAGCTTCGGGTTGGCGCGACAGATCACGGGGCAAGACGCGTAGCGTGCGATCGTCCGCTGTATCATCCTGCATGGGTCAGGACGGATTGCGGACCATGCTGTGCGCCAAGACGCCGAGCCTTTCCTCGCAACCACTGTTCAAAATCGTCGACATAGGTGAAAATCACCGGCACCACGAGCAAGCTCAGCACGGTCGAGGTCACCAGACCGCCGATCACCACCACCGCCATCGGCTGGCGGAAGCTCGGATCAGCCCCGAAGCCCAGTGCAGTGGGCAGCATGCCCGCGGCCATCGCGATCGTCGTCATGATGATCGGCCGGACGCGCTTGTGGCACGCATCGATCAGCGCGTCGTAGCGTGACATGCCATGCTCGCGGCGCGCCATGATCGCATATTCGACCAGCAGAATCGAATTCTTGGTCACCACGCCCATCAGCATCAGCAGCCCGATTACCGAGGGCATCGAGAAACTCATCTTGCAGATCAGCAGCGCGAACAGCGCCCCGCCGAGGGACAAAGGGAGGGCCGACAGGATCGTCGCCGGTTGCAGGAAATCGTGGAACAGCAGCACCAGCACCGCCCAGATACAGAAAATCCCGATTGCCATCGCCAGACCGAAACTGCCGAACAGTTCGGATGTGCGTTGCAATTCGCCCTGTTCGACGAGACTCACCCCGGCAGGCAGGGTCTTCATCGACGGCAGCAGCTTTGCTTCGGCCATCACGTCGCTGAGCGGGCGGCCGTTGAGTTCGACCGAGATCGTGACATTGCGGTGGCGATCGAGCCGGTCGATCTGCGCAGGGCTGCTGCCGAAGCCGATCTCTGCGATCGAGCCCAGCGCGACCTGCCCGTTGGTGCCGTTGACGCGCAGCAGCCCGAAGGCCTGCGGATCGCTGCGTGCCGCGGGGTCGAGCCGGACGAGGATATCGACTTGCCGGTCGGACAGGTTGAGCTTGGGCAGGGACGCCGCATAATCGCCCGAGGTCGCGACGCGAACGGTATCGCCGATCGTTTGGCTGGTCACGCCCAGCGCGGCGGCGCGCGCATAGTCGGGCCGCAACTGGATTTCGGGGCGCTGCTGCGCGGCGCTGGAGGTCACGTTGCCGATGCCGGGAACGCCGCTGCGCACCGCCGCCTCGACGGTGTCGGCCGTGCGTTCGAGCAATGCGCCGTCGTCCCCCGCGAGCACGATCTGCAGCACTTCACCATTGCCCGATCCGCCGACGCTGACGCGCGTGCCAGGGAGGGCGCGGAGGGCGTCGCGCATCTTCGCCTCCACCGCCGACTGCTTGTCGTGCCGGTCGCCACGCTCGGCGAGGTCGACCGTCAACGTCGCGCTGTTGACCGCGGCAGTCTCGGTCGATGCCATGCCCCCGCCGGTGGTGGCGGTGCCGACGGCCGCAAAGACGTGCGTCACTTCCGGGATCTTCCGAAGGATCGCACTTGCTTGCCGCGTGATCGCGGCGGTCTCGTCGAGCGTGCTGCCGGGCGGCAATTCGAGCGAGACGCTCGACTGCGCATTGTCCTGCGCCGGGATGAACCCCGAGGGCAGCAGCGGGATCATCGAGCAGGAAACGAGCAGGAACACGGCGGCCAGGATCACCGTCGTCCGCCGATGTTTGAGCGTGGCCCGGATCGCGCGCATGTAGCGCTGCATCAACCGGCCGTCCTTGTCCTCATGATCGGTCGGTCGGAGGAAATAGGCGGCCATCATCGGCGTCAGCAAGCGTGCGACGAGCAGCGAGCACAATACCGCGACCGACGCGGTAACACCGAATTCGCGAAACAGTTTGCCGGGGATGCCGCCCATGAACGCGGTCGGCAGGAACACCGCGACCAGCGTGAAGGTCGTCGCGACCACCGCCAGCCCAATTTCGGCAGCGGCCTCGGTAGCGGCCTCGATCGGGCCCTTGCCCATGCGCATGTGGCGTTCGATATTCTCGACCTCGACGATCGCATCGTCGACGAGGATGCCGATCACCAGCGCGATCGACAGCAGCGAGATCATGTTGAGCGTAAAGCCGCACAGATACATCACCCCGAACGTCGGGATGATCGACAGCGGCAGCGCGGTGGCGGAGATCAGCGTCGCGCGCCAGTCGCGCAGGAACCACCACACCACCAGCACCGCCAGCAGCGCGCCTTCGATCAGCAGGTGCATCGAGCCTTCGTAATTGTCGACGATCGGCGTGATCGCGTTGCTGGCTTCCGTGATCCGGACTTCGGGATGCTCCTTGGAGAAGCGCTCGACGGCGGCGCGGACCTTCTCCGCCACCGCTGCGTCGCCGAAGCCGAGCGATCGCGTCACGGTAAAGCCAATGACCGGCTTGCCGTCGCGATAGGCGAGTGTGCTGCGCTCGGCATGGCCGTCGTCGACTGTCGCAATCTGCCCGAGCATGATGCCCTGGCCGGTGCTCGCCGGGATGCTGATCGCGGCCAGCGCCTGCGGATCGTGCACCGCCGCCAGCGTGCGGAGCGACTGGCGTTGCGTCCCCACGTCGCCGCGCCCGCCCGACTGGTCCGTCTGCATCGCCTTGAGTTTCGTGCTGACGTCGGCGGGGGCGACGCCGAGCCCGGCCATCGCGGCGGGATCGAGGTTGACGTTGACCGCGCGCGAGACGCCGCCGACCCGCGCGACACTGGCCACGCCCTGGACCGCCTGCAGCGCCTTGGTCACATCGTTGTCGACGTACCAGGACAGGGCCTCCTCGGTCATGTTCTTCGCCTGGATCGTATAGGTCAGCATCGACGAAGCGTTGGCGGTCTGCTTCGACACGGTCGGCGTCTGCAGCGCAGAAGGCAGGTCCTGCCGCGCGCCGTCGACTGCGTTGCGGACTTCCTGCACCGCTTCGTTGCCGTCCTTGTCGATCGTGAACTGCACCGCGATGCTGACCGTGCTTTCGGTGATCGTCGTGGTGACATGGTCGAGCAGCCGCAGCGAGGTCAGCCGATCCTCGATCTTGCGGGCGACCTCGGTCTCGAGTTGTTCGGGGGCTGCCCCTTCCAGCGAGGCGGTGATCGTGACGGTCGGCAAGTCCATGTCGGGGAAATTCTGGACCTGCAGCCGGTTGAAACCGATGATCCCGAAGATCGTCAGCATGATGAACAGCAGCACGGCGGGGACGGGATGCCGGATCGACAGCGCGGAAATGTTCACTTGGCTGTACTCCGCACGACGCGCACCGCGACCCCGTCGCTGAGGAACGCGCCGCCCGCGGCGACCACTTGCGCGTCGGCCGCAAGTCCGCTCACCTCGACGCGGCCGTCGCGGCGCTGGCCTGCGGTGACGGTGGTTTCGCTGACGCGATTGTCCTTGCCGACGCGATAGACGTAGGATTTGCCGTCCCGGAGCACGACCGCGGCGTCAGGGACGGTCAGCACCGGCCCGGCGCCGACCGCGATCACCCCGCTGCCATACATGCCCGCCCGCGCCAGCGATCCTGCGGGCAATCGGACATAGACGATCCCACGGCTGGTCGTGCTGGTCAGCGTTGGCGAAACCAGACGGACGACCCCCGCGACGGTCTGCCCGTCGGGCAGGGTAACCCGCGCGGACTGGCCGGCGCGCACCGCTGCGATCTGGCGCGCATCGAGTTCGGCTTGCCACTCGATGATCCCCTGGCGCACGAGGCGGAACAGCTCGTCCCCGGAATTGACGACCTTGCCGAGCAGCGCCGTGCGGGAGGAGACCACGCCGTCGTCCGCCGCGCGCACATTGGTCTGGCCGAGTTGCACGTCGGTGCCGCGCACCTGCGCGCGCGCCGCGGCGAGCGTCGCCTGCGAGGTCTGCTGCGTGACGCGATAGCCCTGGATCTGTTGCGCCGAGAGCGCGCCGCTGTCGCCGATCTGCCGTGCCCGCGAGACGTCGCTGTCCGCCTTGGCGAGATTGGCCTGCGCCTCCGCCACCGCCGCCTGCAGCCGGGCACGCTCGGCGAGCAGCGTCTCGCGTGCAAGCGTCGCCAGCACTTGCCCCTTGCGCACTTGCGCGCCGACGTCGGCGTCGAGCGTCGCGACCCGATAGGGGCCGGTCTCGGCGCTGATCACGACTTCCTGCCAGGGTTGCAGATTGCCGTTGGCGTTGAGCAGTCGCGGCCAGGACAGTTGCTGCGGGCGCACGACCGAGACCGTCAGGCTGGTGGGGGTTTCCTTCACCGCGGTGTCCTTGGCGCTACAGCTTGCCAGCAGCAGCGCACCGGCGAGCAGCGCGGCGGAAGAGGGGGATCGCATCATCTTGTCATTCCAATGGAGACTACGCCGGCATCCCATCCACCGCCGAGCGCCTTGTAGAGCGCGATCAGCGACTGCACTTGGGTCTGTCGCAGGTTGACCAGCGTCCGCTCTGCTTCGAGTGCGTTGCGGCGGGCGCTTTCGCGGTCGATCATGCTGACCGAACCGACCTGCCGCTGGCGGTCGATCGCCGCGTAGTTGGCCGCATAGCCTTGTGCAGCGCGGGACAAATCTGCGTCGCGGGCGCGCGCCGACTTAAGCCGGACAAGCGCTTGCTCGACCTCAAGGATCCCGGTGCGAACACTCTCGCGGTAGGTGGCGAATTGCAGCTGATACGCGGCGCGTGCGCTCCGCACCCCGGCGCGCGCCTTGCCGCCGTCGAGGATCGGCAGGCTGAGCGAGGGACCGAACGACCATTGCGACAGCCCGCCGCCGGTGGAAATCGAGCCCGAAAGCGACAGGCTGGGATAGAGTTCCGCGGTCGCCGCGCCGATTTCGGCGCTGGACGCCGCCAGTTCGCGTTCGCTCGACGCGATGTCAGGGCGCTGCCGCACCAGATCCGCGGGAAGCGTCGTCACGGATAGCATCGCGGGCATCGGCAAGCGGCCTTTGCCGGGCAGCAACGTCGCGCGCAGCGTCGCTTCGCCCGATCCGGTGAGCGAGGTCAGGCTTTTCACCAGCAGGTCGCATTGCGCCACCTGGTCGGTCGCGCTGGCACGCACGCTGGCTGCGCTGGCATCGGTCAGTTCGGCGTCGGCGGGGGCGGTGAAGCCCGCGCGCTGGCTGATCCGGGTCAGCCGCGCGGTCTCGGATTGCGACGTGGCTTGTTGATCGTAGAGTGCCGCCAGTTGTTCGCACCCGCGATACTGGACGTAATCGTCCGCCACCTCGGCCGCGAGCGCGATCCGCGCGTCGGCGAGGTCGTCTCCGCGCGCTTCGATCCGGGCGCGCGCGGCCTGGCTGTTGCGGCGGATCTTGCCGAACAGGTCCAGCGCCCAGCTGGCGTCGGCGCTCGGCTGGAGGCCGCCAGTGACGAACTGGAAGCTCTGGCCGCCGGTGCTCGTCCGCTGGCCACTTTCGGTAAAAGATGCGCCGACGTTCGCCAGCGGGCGCCCCTGCGCGCGGTTGGTGTCGAGCGTGGCGCGCGCTTGCTGGATCCGCGCGACCGCCTGGTCGAGCGTGGGGCTCGACGCCTCCGCCTGTTCCTGAAGGCGGAGCAGGACGGGATCGTCGAACCGCTGCCACCAGCCTTTCGGCGCAGTCGCGCTGGCGTCGTGGGGCAGCGGGGCTACCCATGCGGCGGGCATCGCGACCTGCGGGCGGCGATACTCGGGTCCGACGGTGCAGCCCGCCAGCAACGCCGCCGTCAAAAGCGGCGTCCAGCGAAGCGACCGGCGTGTGCGGGCAAGGGAGGGCAGGGGGATCATGGCCCCCCTTGCTTAGCCGAGCGCGATGTCCGGGTGTTCGTGGCGGGTGTAAAGTTAGGAAAAAGGTGCGTTTAGTTTTGTAAAGGTGCACGCCTGACGCGGCTTTACCAGGCATGACAGTGCAACCCGACACGCGCCGACCGGAGAAAATGACCAAGATCCTGCTCATCGACGACGATCGCGAACTGACCGCGATGCTGGCCGAATATCTCGCAGGCGAGGGTCTCGGCGCGTTCGCCGTGCATGACGGACAGAGCGGTGAGACCGAAGCGCTGTCGGGGCGCTACGATCTGGTAGTGCTCGACGTGATGTTGCCGCGCCTGTCGGGGATCGAGGTCTTGCGGCGGATCCGGCGGACCAGCGATGTACCGGTGCTGTTGCTGACCGCGCGGGGCGACGATATCGATCGCATCTCCGGGCTCGATCTCGGCGCGGACGATTATGTGCCCAAGCCGTGTTCGGCGGGAGAACTGGTGGCGCGGATGCGCGCGATCCTGCGGCGGGTCTCCAGCAACCGCGACAATGGCCCGGCCGATCCGATCGTCGCTGGCCCGCTTACGGTGTTGCCCGGCAAGCGGCGCGCGGAGTGGTATGGCGCTGCACTGGATCTGACGGGTACCGAGTTCAGCCTGCTCGAGGAACTGGCGCGCAACGCGGGGCATATCGTCGGCAAGGAGCAATTGTCGCGCAACGCGCTGGGGCGGGCGCTCACCGCCTATGATCGACGGATCGACGTCCACATCAGTAGCATCCGCCAGAAGCTCGGGCCGCGTCCCGATGGCCAGCCGTGGATCCTGGGCATCCGTGGGCAGGGCTATCAGCTGGCGTGCGAGTGATGACACCGTTCGCCCCGCGCCGTCCTGGTCGGCTGTTCTGGAAACTGTTCGTCGCGTTCCTGCTTGCGAGCGGCACGTCGTTCCTGATCGGTGCGGGTCTGTTCGCGTTCACCAGGCCGGATGCGGCGGAGCGGGCCGTGCTCGACGCGCTGCCGTTCAACCGCACTATGCCGCTGATGATCGGCACGGTCGTCAGCCTGTTCTTCAGTGCCGGACTGGCGTGGTATCTCGCCCGCCCGATCACGCATCTGAGCCGCGGGTTCCGCGCGATCGCGGACGGCCAGCTGGCGACCCGGGTCCATCCCTTGGTCGGTACGCGCCGTGACGAGATCGCCGATCTGACCCGCGACTTCGACGGGATGGCCGCGCAACTTCAGCACCTGCTCCAGACGCAGGAGCGGCTGTTTCACGACGTTTCGCATGAGTTGCGATCGCCCTTGTCGCGGCTGCAACTGGCGATCGGCCTGTTGCGCCAATCCCCGGAGAAGATCCCGGACATGCTGTTGCGCGTGGAGCGCGAGGCGGAGCGACTGAACAGCCTGATCGAGGAACTGCTGACGTTGGCACGTCTCAAATCGAGTTCGGCGGACTTCGGCGTCAGCCCGGTCGACCTCATCGACCTGCTGACCGCGATCGTCGACGATGCCAATTTCGAGGGCCGGGCGAAGGGGTGCACGATACGATATTCTCCCGCGGCACCGTTCGTCACTCTGGGTAACGGCGATCTCCTCTACCGGGCGTTTGAAAACGTGATCCGGAATGCCATCAAGTTTTCGCCGCCCAATACGTCTGTCGACGTGACGGCAGACGTGAACGGTGAATGTGCCGTCGTGTCGATCCAGGACCGCGGCGCGGGTGTTCCGGTCGGAATGGAAGCCGACATCTTCGAACCGTTCAAACGCGTCGATACCGACGGTGTCGAAGTCACTGGTTTCGGGCTTGGGCTTGCCATCGCAAAGTATGCGGTCGAACGGCACGGCGGGTCGATCCGGGCAATGGCTGGTGTCGGTGGCGGGCTGAGGGTGGTGATCTCGTTGCCACGGGGCATGCCAAGCGCGTGACGCAAAGTCTGCGCGATCGGTAAGCCCGCACATCCAGCGGATCAGGCACCGTCTGGCGCGATGGCGGGTGGATTGAGCGTGCAACGCCACCGAAACGGCTTGCCCGTGCAGAACCGAAACGCAATTCACGGGTCGAACGTTCAGTTCGATCAACGAACAAGGGAGACGGTATGTCTGGCAAGATTTTCGAGACGCCAGCGGCTGCGCTGGACGGACTGCTGGTAGATGGCATGACGATCATGTCGGGCGGCTTTGGTCTGTCCGGCAATCCGGAAAGCCTGATTCCCGAAATTCGCGCCAGCGGGGTCGGCGGGCTGACGGTAATCTCGAACAATGCCGGGGCAGACGGGTTCGGGCTGTGGATGCTGCTGGAAAGTCGGCAGATAGCCAAGATGATCTCAAGCTATGTCGGCGAGAACAAGCTGTTCGAGCAGCAATATCTGTCGGGTGACCTCGCGCTCGAATTGACCCCGCAGGGCACGCTGGCGGAACGGATCCGTGCGGGCGGTGCTGGCATCCCTGCCTTCTTTACCAAGACAGGCGTCGGCACCGTCGTCGCCGAGGGCAAGCCCGTGGAGACGTTCGACGGGGAGGCCTATGTCCGTGAAACCTGGCTGCGCGCGGATCTGTCGATCATCAAGGCGTGGCGCGCCGATCCGGCCGGTAACCTGATGTTCCGCAAGACCGCGCGCAATTTCAACCCCAATATGGCGACGGCGGGAAAGGTGACGGTCGTTGAGGTTGAGGAGATCGTCCCCGCGGGCACGTTCGACCCGGACTGCATCCATACGCCCGGCATCTACGTCGACCGGGTCGTGCTCAGCACCATCAACGAGAAGCGGATCGAGAAACTTACGACCCGCGCAAGGGAGACTGTCTGATGCCCTGGACTCGTGAACAGATGGCCGCGCGCGCGGCGGCAGAACTCGAGGACGGCTTTTACGTCAATCTGGGGATCGGTATTCCGACGCTCGTCGCGAACTATATTCCCGACGGGATCGACGTGACGCTCCAGTCGGAAAACGGGATGCTCGGCATGGGGCCGTTTCCGTTTGAAGGGGAAGCGGACCCCGATCTCATCAACGCCGGCAAGCAGACGATCACCCAGCTTCCCACGTCGAGCTTCTTCTCCTCGGCCGACAGCTTCGCGATGATCCGCGGGGGCCATATCGACCTTACGGTCCTCGGCGCGATGGAAGTTTCTGCTGACGGCGACATCGCCAACTGGACGATCCCCGGCAAGATGGTGAAGGGAATGGGCGGCGCGATGGATCTGGTCGCGGGGGTGAAGCGGGTGGTCGTGGCGATGGATCATGTCAGCAAGAACGGCACGCCCAAGATCCTGCCCGAATGCAGCTTGCCGCTGACCGGCAAGGCGTGCGTCGACCTGATCATCACTAATCTCGCGGTCATCGCTTGTGACAAGCCCGGCCTTCGGTTGATCGAATGTTCCCCCGGGACGAGCATCGATGACATTCGCGCAAGGACGGGCGCACCCCTCACGGTAGCACAGGAGCTCATGGCATGACCGACGCCTTCATCTGCGACGCGATCCGCACCCCGATCGGTCGGCTCAACGGTGCCTTGTCGAGCGTGCGGGCGGACGATCTTGCCGCGATCCCGATCCGGGCGCTGATGGCGCGCAATCCGCACGTCGACTGGCATGCGGTCGACGACGCGATCCTCGGCTGTGCGAACCAGGCGGGGGAAGACAATCGCAACGTCGCCCGGATGGCGGTGCTGCTTGCGGGGCTTCCCGAACAGGTCTCGGCATCGACGATCAACCGGCTGTGTGGCTCCGGCCTAGACGCGATAGGATCGGCGGCGCGGGCGATCCGCAGCGGCGATGCCGACCTGATGATCGCAGGCGGGGTCGAGAGCATGACGCGAGCGCCCTATGTGATGGGCAAGGCGGGCAGCGGTTTCGATCGATCGCAGAAGATCGAGGATACGACGCTGGGCTGGCGCTTCGTCAACCCGGCGATGCAGGCCAAGTACGGCGTGGATACGATGCCGCAGACCGCGGAGAACGTCGCGGCTGAGTGGCGCGTGAGTCGTGAGGATCAGGATGCTTTTGCTTTCGCCAGCCAGCAGAAGACGGCCGCCGCGCAGCGGAACGGCCGTCTTGCCGCGGAGATCGTCCCGGTCACCATCGCGCAACGCAAGGGCGACCCGATCGTCTTCGAAGCCGACGAACATCCGCGCGCTACCAGTCTAGAAGCGTTGGCAAAACTGCGCCCGGTCGTCCGTCCCGACGGAACCGTTACCGCGGGGAACGCTTCGGGGCTCAACGACGGCGCGGCCGCAATGCTGGTGGCTTCCGAAGCGGCAGCAACACGGCACGGACTGGTGCCTCGCGCGCGCGTAATCGGGATGGCGGCGCATGGTGTGGCGCCCCGGGTCATGGGCATAGGGCCGATCGAGGCTGCGCGTCGGCTGACGGCGCGCACGGGCGTCGGGCTCGATCAGATCGACGTCATCGAATTGAACGAAGCCTTTGCCGCCCAGGCGATCGCGACGCTGCGTGACCTTGGCGTCGATCCGGCAGACCCGCGCGTCAATCCGAACGGTGGCGCGATCGCTTTGGGACATCCGCTCGGCATGTCGGGCGCTCGGATCACGATGTCGGCGGTCGAGGAACTGCAGCGTACCAAAGGGCGCTATGCCTTGGCGTTCATGTGCATCGGCGTGGGGCAGGGGATCGCTTTGCTCGTCGAGCGTGTCTGACTCAGACTTGGGATCGCCAGACAGCATCTACGACCAAGGCTAAGAAAGATATGTCTTTTTCGTAAGGCATGAGTTGAGACGACGGGCGACCTGGGGTCGCCCGCGCTCGCTGTGTCATTCCGTCAGATCACGCCGGCCTGCATCTGTTTGAACGCCTGATCCGCGGCGCGCGCCGTGATCGCCATGAAGGTCAGCGACGGGTTGACGCAGGACACCGAGGCCATCTGCGATCCGTCGGTCACGAACAGGTTGGGTGCGTCATGCGCCTGGTTCCACTTGTTGAGCACCGACGTCGCGGGGTCGTGGCCCATCCGTGCGCCGCCCATCTCGTGGATCGCCTCGCCGGGGACATGCTTGCCGCGATAGCTGGTGACGTTGGTCAGGCCTGCCTTGCGCAGCATGATCATCCCCTGCTCCTGCGCATCGTCCATCATCTTGATTTCGTTGTCACGGAACCGGACGTCGAAGCGCAGCAGCGGCGTGCCGAAGCGGTCGACCTTGTTATGGTTGAGCGTGACGCGATTGTCGTCATAGGGGAGGCATTCGCCAAACGCGCCCATCTGGAAGCGCCACGGGCCATATTCGCGCATGCCGTGCTTCATCGCTGCGCCGAAGCCTTCGGGGGCGGCGGCTTGCCGGCCTGCGCCGCCCTGATAGCCATAGCCGCGCTTGAACGGCAGATCCTCGTCGGCGAGGTTGCGGAAACGCGGTACGTAGACCCCGCCCGGTCGCCGGCCATATTCCACATAGTCGGTCATGCCGGGAATCTCGCCCGACACGTTCACGCGGAAAATGTGATCCATCACCGCGCTGCCCAGCGCTCCGTTGGAATGGAAATAGCTCCGCTGGCTGTCGGCGGGCCGCGAGTTGAGCAGGATGTGGAGGGAGCTCATCGCCGAGGCGCACAGGAACACGATCCGCGCCGGGATCACTTCCGCCACCCCGGTATTGCCGTCGACCAGCCGCACGCCGGTGACGCGCTTGCGCGCCGGATCATATTCGAGATTGGTCACCCAACTGTCCGAACGGAGCGTCAGCTTCCCCGTCGCGCGGGCGGCGGGCAGCGTCACCGCCTGCGTCGAGAAATAGGCACCGAAACTGCACCCGCGATGGCATTGCGCGCGCTTCTGGCAGCGCGAGCGGTTCTGCTCGGGCTTGTCCTCGGTGATGTTGCTGAGGCGCGCGTTGATCAGCTTGCGGCCGGGGAATTCATTTTCGAGCCGGGTCTTGAGCCACTTCTCGGCGATGTTCATCGGCATCGGCGGCATGAATTCGCTGTCGGGTAGATAGGGCAGGTTCTCCCGCCCGCCCGAGACGCCGATGTACTTCTCGACATAGGTGTACCACGGCGCGACGTCCTCGTAGCGGATCGGCCAGTCGGTGCCGACGCCCTCGCGCTTGTTCGCCTCGAAGTCGTTCGGGCCCCAGCGGAAGCTCCACCGCCCCCAAGTCAGCGACTTGCCGCCGACCACCGACGGGCGCACCCAGTTGAACTTGTTGGGGGCATCGTAATCGTAGGGATTGAGCCGGTCGTTGATGAAGAACGGCTGCGTACTGGGCTGGACCCAGCCGTTGAGCGCAAAATAGTCACTCTTGGCGAGCGCGGCGGGCATCCGGTCGCGTGCAGGGATGTCGTAGGCGGACTTGCCGTCATACGGATAATCCTCGCCATGCTCGACCATCCGGCCGCGATCGATCATCAGGACGCGCAGCCCTTTTTCGGTCAGTTCCTTCGCGGCCCAGCCGCCGCTGATGCCGGAGCCGATGACGATTGCGTCGTAGCGATCTGTTGCTGCCATGATGATTGTCCACCGGATCGAAGAGGGGGATAGGGGAGGGTGCGCGAACCGCGCGGTCAGGCCGAGAAGATGCGCTTGACCTTCGCGTAGGGATACGCGCCGTCGTAATCACCGGGCACGGGCAGGTAATGCCGCTCCTGGGTGATGCCGACCTCGGACGTGTAGTAGCCGGTGATCACGAGCTGGCGGAACGGCTCGAAGAACGCCGGCGCGCCGGGCAGGGCACCCTTCATCGAGAGCGTCAGCAGCGCATCCTGCTGCGCCGCCGAGGCCTTGAGCGCAGGCTTGCCGTAATCGGCGATACTGCGGGCATCGATCGCGGCGAGGCCGTCGAGGATCGTCGCTCGGTCGTCATTGACCGCCCAGTCGCCAAGCATATGCTCGATATATTCGGGCACCCCCGCCGCGATCGCGCCGGGCGTGTCGGTGGTCGGCAGCACGCGCTCGCTGAGCGCGGCGACCAGCGCGCGTTGCGCCGGCGTGAAGACCACGGCGGGTGCGCCGGTGTTGATGGCGGGATTTGGCTGATAGCCGACGGCGCGGGCGAGCGGCGCGAACAGATTTGCCCCGAAGACTCCCACCAGACCGACGAGCGCAGCCCTGCGGTCGATCATCATGCGGCACCCCGGCCGGTCAGGGGGACCGCGCGGGCGAATGCCGGCTCACGCCCAGTTAACGTTAACACTCTGCTATGCGATGCTGTGTCGAACTGATGACCAATGGTCATTCGCCTCTCCTAGCCATTTTGTTTTTATGGCGGGAGTTAGTCATGCGTTAGCCCGATAGTCAATGCGGATGACATGCTGACCGGTCGTCGGGGGGCTCGATCCTGCCGCTACGGGGCGCTAGGCGGACGGGCACGTGCGGGCAGTTGAAAGCGAGACTGCGCTGCTATGGTTGCGTTCCCGCCGGCTAGACGAGCCTGTGGACCGAGCGTGCGCTCGGTCCAGGGAGCGGTAAGGGCTTGGCCGAATGTGCCGTACGTCGGGACGTAGCGGCACACATACGGCGAGCGGATCAGAACCGGACGGTCGCGCCCACGGACAGGTTACGGCCCAGGGAGTCATACCGCTGCGGGATCGTGTTCGTGCGGGCGAGCGCGACGTTGTACGAGTCCGGCACGATCGGCGCGCTGCGATCGAGCAGATTGTTCGCGATTAGCCGCAGCGAGAATGCCTTGTTGACCGCGAAGTTGAGCGCCAGATCGAAGTAGTTCTGCGGCGCGACCCGGAAATAGCCCGTCCGCGCGCGCTCCGGCGTGCCGCCGATTGCGGGATCGCCCGAATTGTCGGCGTTGGTCAGCGACCCGACATAGCGCCAGTTGGCCGAGGCGCTGAACACCTTGCTCATCGTGGTGTAGGTTGCACGCAGGCCATGCGACCACTTCGGGATCAACTGGCCGCAACCATTGCCATAATAGCCCGCACAATTGCGCGACGGCTGCACCGGCGAATCCTGGCCACCGGCAAAGGTCGTCAGCGAGCCGTTGAAATTCCAGTCGATCTTGCCGAGCTTGTCGAGGTTGAGCGTGTATTGCGTCTGGAAATCATAGCCGCGCGCGATCGACGTGTAGAAGTTGGTCGTGCCCTGACGAATGAAGCCCGTCGTCGGGTTGCTGGCCGCCGACGAATACAACGTACCCGTGCCAGGGTTGCGCACGATCCCCTGGCAGAAGAACGCATCGCCGTTCGAACGCTGGCAGCCATCGGTGTAATAGCTGAAATCGTTGTACCCGAGCGAGTTGTTGATCTTGATCCGGTAGCGATCGACCGAGAAGAACAGCCCCGGCACGAAGCGCGGCTTGATGATCAGGCCGTAAGTCTGGGTGTAGGCGGTCTCGGGATCGGCGGTGAACCCGCCCGAGCGCACGGTGCACCCGGTTGCGCCGGTAGAGGCGTCGCCCGGGCAGAGCAGCGTCGGGCTGCCGTACAGAGCGTCCGACAGGCCCGTCGCGCGGCAGACATCGCGCGATGCGACCGGCGACCCGTACGTCACGCCGCCATTGGGGTTGCTAGTGACGGTCGGCGCGCAGAAATCGTTGAACGTGCCCGATCCGCCGCGCGCGAACTCGACATTGGTCGCCTGGCGGATTTCCACCACCGTCGGTGCGCGCTGTGCCTTGTTGAACGAGGCGCGGAACGTCAGGTCGCGGATCGGGGCGTAGATGCCCTCGACCTTCCAGGTGTTGAAGGTGCTGGGGTTGCTGCTGTATTTCGACAGGCGGTAGCCGCCGTTTACCTGCAGTTGCTCGACGAACGGCTTGTGCTGAACGAGCGGTGCCTGGACCTCGATATTGCCTTCCCAGACATCCTGGCTGAGGAAGTTGTCGGTTCCGCCAAGGCCGGCGCGATACACGCTGTCCGCCCGCGATTTGAGCGTATCCTTGCGATATTCCGCACCCAGTGCGACCGCCAGACCCTGCTCCGCGAACGGCGATGTGATGCCGTACTTCCCGAGGTCGCCGGTCACGTTGGCCTGGACGTCGTACAGCGTGCCGACGGTGACCGCAGTGCCCTGATTATAGAGATAGTCGATCAGCGCCGGATCGCTGTTGCCCGCGCTGAAGGCGTCGAAGGGAACGCACGCCGCGTCGGCCGTCGCAGCGCAGGTCGGTGCAGCGCGGGTCCCGCCGACGTTGATCGCATTCTGCAACCGCGTCGGATCGACGAAGCTTGGCGAATAATCCTGATGGTTGCGCGCGTAGACGCCGCCGACGTCATACGTCCACGCATCGCCGACCTTGCCGCGCACGCCGCCGGTGAGGCGGACGCCGGTGTTGAGATAGGCGTCGGGCTGGTCGTTGCCTTCGCCCAGACGGTAGCGAAGATCGATTGGTGCGGTAGTCGCGGTTCCGGCGGCAGCACCGCAGATCGCGGTGGCCTGGCTCGCGGACAGGAACGGATTGTTGCAATTCACCTGGACGTTGCCCCCGGCGATCGCCGGGTAATTGTTGTACGACTTGTCGCGGAACCAGATGCCCGATGCGTAGAGTTCGGCGTTGGGCGAGATGTCGAGGCTGGCGAAACCACCGGCGTTCACGCGCTCGGAGGGGCGCTGATAAGCGTAGTTGCTGAAATAGTTCGACGCGTTCCCGGCACCCGGTCCGAACGGAACGAAGGTCCGCGAGCCGTTGGGGTTGTTCACATATTGCGCGTTGGCGTTCGCGCCGCTGAGCGGCGTGACCAGGCCGCTGGTCGAGCTGCTCGGCGTCAGCCCGCACGACAAGGGTGCGTTGAGGCCGGTCTGCGTCAGATAGCAGCCCGAGTTCGAGCGATCCGACAGCAGGATCGCGTCGGTGTGCTTGTAATTGACGAACCCGTTGAGCCGCAGCGCGCCGTCGAAGAACTTCTTGCCCGCGGTGAGCGTCACGTCGGCGCGGCCACCGTCATTGCTCAGCCCGCGCTTGCTGCCGAAACCGGCGCCATTCGCCAGCGACGACACGACCGTGTCCTTGTTGTTGTGGTTGTAGAAATTGTAGTTGCCGTCGAGCTGGATCCCTTCGAAATCCTTCTTCAGGACGAAGTTGACGACACCCGCGACCGCATCGGAACCATAGACCGACGAGGCACCGCCCGTCAGGACGTCGACCCGCTCGAGCAGCGACGGCGGGATGATCCCGACGTCCTGGCCGTTTTGCGTGCCGATGCGCTTGCCGTCGATCAGCACCAGCGTGCGTTCGAACCCGAGACTGCGCAGTTTGATCCGCTGGCGGCCATCCGAATCGTTATAGGTCTGCTGGCTATCCGGCGCGACCTGCGGGAGCCGGTTGAGCACGTCCTCGACGTTGATCGCGGCCTGCGCCTTGATGTCCTGCGCGGTCACCGACGTGATCGGGGCGGCGGAGGTCGTGTTCGGGCGCTGGATCCGCGACCCCGTCACGACGATCGATGCATCCGCTTGCGGATCGGGTTCTGCTGCGACGGTCGCCGTGGCGGCGTCGGCCTCGGTCTTGGCCTGTTCGGGTGTTTCCTGCGCAGCGGCGGGTGCCGCATTCAACAGGAAAACGGCAGCCAATACAGCTTGCGACGCAACGTTCCGTACAATCATAGCAACCTCATCCAGATGGCGTGCGCTCACGCTCAGCAACATACCGGGCTGGTACCAGCAATATTGCGAACTGGAAATACCAAAACATTACCAAAATGTTGTAATGTAGGAACGGGCGTACGATGCTCAAGGCGGCATGCCCTGGAGGCACGTTTACACACTACGACCGCAAGATGCGCCGTGCGGATTTTGCGAAGCGCACCTCCACGGCAGTAACGCCTGCTTTGCAGTGTTTTCGGCCACCGAGTTGAGATGCGTCGGACTGCGACGGCAGCGGGACGGGCATTCCATCGTCGGGTTCGCGGAAACCGGGAAGGGAGACGTTGACTGTACCGCGTTGGTTCTCTAAAGGTATGCCTAGAGCCAAACTGCCGGGGCGACCATTTCAGCTTTGGGCCATTCTTTAGTTTGCCCGGGCACCAAGCCTGACGCCGATTTGAGTGAAGCGTCAGAGCGACGGCGGTGGCTTCGTCGCGAACGAGCGCCTGCCTTGGACCGTCAGATCTGTTCGCTGGCGTGCGGAATGGAAAGATATTTCGGATCGAAGTCGCCCTGCCGCTTCAGGCCGGCCCAGTCATCGATCGAGACAGACCTCCGGTCGACGACCGCCAGTCCGATGTCGCGAATTTCCCGGACCATGCGATTCACGTGAACGGCGGTCAGCCCGAGGAAGTCCCCCAACTGGGATTGCGTCAGACCCAGGTTGAATTTCAGCCGGGGTTGATGGTCCGATACGCTCAACCGGTACGCCATCTCGCACAGCAGATGGGCAATTTTCTGACGGGCGGATAACCCGGCGACCCGGACGACGTGCTGGGCGATCAACAGCGTGTCTGAAACACAATCGCGCCAGAAGGCCTGGGATATTGCCGCATGGAGATGGGCGAGGGCGAGCAAGTCCGCTTTGGAAACCAGTTCGACCGTGACGTCGGTCATCGCCTCGAGCCCGAACGACACGTCCTTCAGAACGGTGGTGCACAGGTCCGCCATGTCGCCCGGAAGGTGCATGGCAACGAAATTCCGGCGTCCGTCCCTCGCCTGGTGATAGCGACCGACCACCCCTGCAGAGATGATCGCAGCATAGTCGGACTGTTCGCCGTATCGGCGCAGATCCCGGCCTGCGGGGATGACCGCTTCGCGCGTGTGGAGCCCCAGCAACGCAAGCTGTTCACCTTCCGTCAAATCGGAACGAACCAGTAATCGGTCGATAAAAGTGCGCAAGCCGCCCTCCCTTTGCCATCGTGCGGGAGGGTCCTCTACCCGGTGTTTGCGCGAAATAGAACCGACCGGTGCGGGCGGAACCTGGCATCACCCCGTTTGCGCGCACCTTTTGCTAGGCCGCCTTTGGCTGGGGTTCGAGCATGCGTGAGATGAAGGGGAGAGTTTCGGCAAGCGGGACGGGGCGGCTGTAAAAATACCCCTGCGCGCTGTCGCATTTTTCGGCGATCAGGATGTTCAACTGGTCAAGCGTCTCGACCCCTTCCGCGATCGACATGATCCCGAGGCTGCCGCACAATCCCGTCACCGCGCGAACGATGGCAAGGCTGTCATTGTTGGTGCCGAGGTCGCGAACGAACGATTGGTCGATCTTGACGCGGTCGAACGGGAAATTGCGGATGTGGCTCAGCGACGAGTAGCCGGTGCCGAAATCATCGAGCGAGATAAGCACGCCTTGTTCCTTTAATCGCTGCAATTGCTCGATCACACTGGCCGTGTCCTCGAGCATGGCACCTTCGGTGATCTCGAGCTCGAGCCGCTTTGGATCAAGACCGCTTTCGGACAGGGCTTGCGAAACGATTGCGGGCAGGGTGCCCGACTTGAACTGGAGCGGGGACAGGTTCACCGCGATCTTGATGCTTTTCGGCCAAAGCGCAGCGTCGCGGCACGATTGTTTCAGGACGAGTTCGCCGACGGCGCCGATAAGGCCGATTTCCTCGCACACCCCGATAAAGTCGCCCGGCGGAACGACCCCGCGTTCGGGATGATACCAGCGCGCGAGGGCTTCGAAGCCGATGACCGTATGCGTCGTGATGTCGACCTGCGGCTGGTAATGGACTTCGAATTGGTTGGACGACAACGCCTGGCGCAATTCGATCTCAAGTTGGCGTCGCCGGGTCGCAAAGACGTGCATGTCAGGCGTGTAGAAGCGATAGCTTCCGCGCCCTCCGCGCTTCGCACGGTAGAGCGCTAGGTCGGCGTCACGCAGCAACGTATCGGGATCGATCGTGTCGACCTCGACCAGCGCGATGCCGATGCTCGCGCCGATCTGGATATGATTGCCGGCGATCTCGAATGGCTGCGTCAGCGTGTCGATGATCCGCTGGCACAGCTGCTCGACCATGTCATCCGACGTCACGTGCTGCACGAGGATCGAGAATTCGTCACCCCCCAACCGCGCGACGACATCATGCGGCCGCACGAGTTTGACGAGCCGCTCGGCCACCGCGACCAGCAAGGCATCGCCAACGGGATGGCCAAGCGTGTCGTTGACCAGCTTGAACCGATCGAGGTCCAGGCCCAGCATCGCGCACCGATCGCCGCGGCGCGCGTTACGCACCATCTCGGCCAGCCGTTCATGCAAAAGCGTTCGGTTGGGCAAGTTGGTCAAGGCATCGTGTCGCGCAAGATGCGCAATCTGCGCAGATGCGTTACGCGCTTCGGTCACATCGGCAACCGTGTCGAGAAAGCCGCCATCGGCCAGTCGCGTGCGTTCGATCGTGATGGTCCGGCCATCCGGCAGGCGTTGTTCGATCTTGGCACCGCCAACCGATGTAACATCACGATATTCGTTGATCAGCCGACAATGCTCGACAGCCGTTCCGACCAACAGGCAGGGGCTGCGGCCCAGCACTTGATCCACCGTGTTGCCCGGCGGTGCGTCGTCGAGGCAGTAAATGTCGAGAAACCGCTGATTGGTCAGCACCAGCCGCCCAAAGACGTCGAACAGTGCAAGGCCCTGGTTCATGTTGTCCAGTGCAGCCTTGAAGCGCAGGTTCTGCAACGCGCTTTCCGACAGGGCCGCTTCCAGTTCCGTCGCCATCAACCGGTTGGCGTGATCGGTGCGCCGGCGATCGACATCGGTCTCGGTGTAGGTTTCGGACATCAGGGCCAACAGGCGATCGACGTCGATGCTTCCGTCCGGCATGCGGGCGCGGCGGGCCTGTCTCAGCGCGATCGGGTGCAGCCGGGGCGGTTCGATCGGGGGCCCGATTGTGGATACGTTCGAGGTGGGGGGGCTCATACGCGTTCGCCGATCAACGTGATCGTCATCGTCTGGTTATGAAGGCACGGGACGCCGGTGACGTTCTGGGGTGCGATCTCGCCATAAGAGTAGAAGCCCGCCAGAGCGATATCCGGATGCAGCGCTGCCGCAACCGCTGCAATCTCCTCCTCCGTACGCTGTCCCATGAGCAACCGGCGGCCGACACAGCTGATCGCCAGGCAGGCGGAGGGGGCGACGCCCCAAGTCGAGGCCTGGTGGAGCGCATGCTGCGCCGCGGTCGATGCCCCGTCGACCAGGTCGTCGAAGATGCCGCGCATCAGCCGTGCTTTCCATCCCTGGGGCATGTCTCCTGCAAAGGTCAGCGTGCCCCGGTCGCGGTCGATCGCGAGCAACGTCCGAACGACGCGGTCGTCGGGCTTTGCGGGATCCCAGATCTCGAGCGGATACAACAGTCCGGACGCCGGCAGGTCCGCCGCTTCGTCCCCCAGATAGCGCTCGTAGAGCGCGAGCGCCGGTTCATGATCGAGGCGGCACAATTCCGCGCCGTTCGCATCGCTGATCGTGCGCACCGGTCCGAACGGCTGCCATTCACCCGCGCTGCCATGGGCAAGGCGGACATGTTCCCCGTAAAAACCGATGGCAGCCACCGCGTTGGACAGACAGTCCCCGCCCGCCAGAATTCGCGTGTCGCCAAAGCGTGCGCCATCGCCCGCAAGCCCGCCGCTCAGCAAAACGGCGTCACCGGTCCCGCTCCGAATGCCGGCGACCAGCGCACTGCCGTTGACGTTCAACCCGTTGGACAACACGAATATCGCGGACAGGCTATCGTCTGCCAGATCCATGCCGATGGCAGCGCCCGCTGCAAACGAGCCGTCCGCCGAAGGCAGCGGCTGGACCGCGAGGGCGAGTTTGGTTCGTTCGAACCCCATGCCGAGCAAGACGACGGCATCATCGTCCAGACCGTCGCCATCGACCATCGTTCCCGAACTGCAGCCGATCACGATTGCGTCGCCGCAGCTGGACATCAGCCGGTCTGTCAGACCCCCGTCGGCCAGACGATCGGTCGGGCCGAAGACGACAACCAGATCGGGGATTGCCGGGAACGTCTCGGCGGGATCTTCTCCGTTAATACGCTTCGACCACATGACTCACGACCCCCAGAACGCGGTAGCCTCCGTCGTATCGGGATATTCGTTACGGCCGCTTTATTTGGCGATTACGGGCAAACCCCTAGTCCGAGCGTTTGTCGGGATAGCGCTGCGGGCATGGCAGGTGGTTGGCGGTACGACGGTTGCGATCAGACGCGCCGTTGTGATGACGCTACCGACACGCGGAAACATTTGGTCTTTCGCGTGGAGAAAAGCCAGCTAGGCTGAGGGGATAACAAAGTTCCGGGAGGGATGGCATGGCGATCAACCGTCGCGAGTTCGCGACCAGAACAGCAGCAACCGCGCTGTTAGCGCTACCCGCGGCTGGTCAGGCTGCCGCTGTGAAGGCCCCTTGGCATCAACGCATCAAGCGCGTTCTCCACATCAACTTCAATGAACTCGATCCGCTCGACATGGATGTGGAAGCCTATGCCGACCTGTTGGCGGCTGCGCAGGCACAAGTCACTTTCCTGAGCGTGACAGGTTCGGTGTCCTTCTATCCCTCTGCGGTCCCGGATTTCTACCCGGCGGCGGGCCTCGATGGCCGCGATCTTTTCGGTGAATGCGTCAGTGCGCTGCGCAAGCGCAACATCCGGGTTGTGGGGCGGTTCAGCCCCGACATCGTTCAGCTGAGGGCCGCGCAAAAGCACCCGGACTGGTTTCGGCGCGAACGCGACGGCACGATTGCCCGGCACGGCGCAGGCGGCGGCGTGCTGCCGCCCACTTACGGCGAGACATGCCAGTTCACGGCGTATTACGACCAGCAGATTCCCGCGATCATGCGCGAACTGGTCACGCGATACGACGTCGATGGACTCTATACGAACGGCTGGCCGAACACAGAGGTTCGCAAATGCTGGTGTGCTGCCTGTCAGAAAGTCGCGGACGCCGACAGCACGGCCTATGTCGGTGCCTATCAGGCCCGCGCGATCAAGCTGTGGAACCTATACACCGGCATCGCCAAGACCGGCCGGAGCGACCGCTTCTACACCGGCAATATCACCGGTGGCCTGCGCGGCGGGGAACTCGATCTGACCTCGCTTACCAAGAACGCGGAAGTCCTGCTGTGCGATAACCAGAACCGCGGGGCCAACCTTCCGGTGTGGGATTCGGCACAGCAGGCGCGCATTGCCCGCGATGTCATGGGCCAGCGTACCGTCCTGAACCTGACCGGGGGATGGGCGCGCGGGAACAACATCTGGTGGCGCAACGCGACCCAGAACCCTGCGGAGCTCCAGACCCGCATGGCGCAAACTGCAGCCGCTGGCGGGGCGATCCACTATCATTGGCTTGGCGCGCATCAGGGATTCAAGGAGGATCGCCGCTGGCAGGCGATCGGTCGCGAATACCTCGCCTGGCAGGCAAGAAACGACGCGCATTTCCATACAGTGCGATCTTTGCACAAGGTGGCGATGATCGTCTCCCCGCTGACGAACCGGGTCTATCCCAAACCCGATGGCAGCGAGGCAACGGATTCGGTTCAGGGACTGTATTCGATTCTGCTGGAAGCACGCATTCCGTTTGACGTTCTGACGGCCGAAAACCTGACGCGCGACAAGCTGGTGCAATACAGTGCCGTCCTCCTGCCCAACGTTGCGATCCTCACGGACGCGCAACTGGGGATGATCAGCGCCTTCGTCGAGAACGGGGGCTCGCTAATGTCGAGCTTCGAGACGGGGCTTTACGATACGAAAGGGATCATGCGACCCGATTTCGCGCTCGGCCCCTTGCTGGGGATGCGCCGGGTGGGCGACCGGGCCTCTTCCCATGAGCCGCTGCCGGGCAACACGGTGCCATATCCGCCGACCTTTGCCAGCTACCACCGGATCGAAGCGACCCACGCGATCCTCAAGGGTTTCGACGATACGAACTGGCTTGCGGGTCCGAACTGGACGATCCCGATCGAAGCGGGTGGGGACCCCATTCTGACGCTGATCGATCCGTGGCCGATCTACCCGACGGAGCAGACCTACAGTCGCGCAGACCGGACCAGCAAGCCCGCCATTGTCCTGCGCGAACGGGGTAAATCGCGTTTGGCGCACTTTGCGGGCGACGTAGAGGGCAGTTTCTGGCGCACCGGTGACAATGATCTTGCCACGCTTGTCGCAAATACGGTGCGGTGGATCATGCGGGACGACATCGGGCCGGTAGTGGATGGCGATGGGTTGATCGAGGTTTTCGCGTGGCAAACCGAACCGGGCTACGCAGTTCACCTGCTGAATTACACGAACCCCAATGCGCTCGCGTACACGGTGCGCAAACATTACCCCCTGGGGCCGCAGACTGTCCGCATGACCTTACCCATCGATACGAGGATCCAGCGGGCTCGTCTGCTGCGGGCAGATACCGAATTGGTCTTCAAACAGGACGGACGTCAGCTCAGCTTCACGGTCCCGGGGCTGATGGAATATGAGGTCGCAGCGTTCGAAATCTGATGCACTCAGATCTCAAACGCGGCGGGGTTTTGCCACAAAGCCGGAAAGCCGGTTCACCTCGAATACGCAATCGTCAGCCGCCTTTGCGGCCGCTGCATCACTGCGTCCGAACGCCTCGGGAGTCCCCGATTTCCAGCCAGTAGCCGTCGGGATCCTGCACGTAGATTTGCCGGACGCCGTCGAAACGGTTCTGCATCGTGCGCGCCGTACCAGCGAGGTCAGTCCAAACAAGCTTGTGACGGTCCAGCCATGCCGTGACCGTCGCGAGGTCGTTGACGTGGAGCGCGAGGTGTTCGTTCCGGTTCGACGGCTTGGGAGTGACGCGTCCGTCGAGGATGTGCAACGCCATCCCGTTGCCGAGGTCGAGCCACCGGCGGTTCTTCAGGGGTGTGGAAATGATCCGCAGTCCGAACGCTTCGTGATAAAAGGCCGCACTGCGATCGATGTCCGTCGCCTGGATTGCAACGTGCTCGGCCTGCGCGGGCGCTGCGACCTCGGTCTGTTGGGCGGCGGCGAGGGTGAGCAGAACTGGGTATAGGATCATGGATGACTCGCTCCGCGACAGGGGATGCGCACGCTAGCCTATTCGCGGTCAATCGCCAGCGTTGCGATCGCAGATTGGTTGCGCTGCGCCGACACGACCGCCCGAGCTTGCGAGGGCACCTGCGGTATTCTACGCCGTTCCGTCCCACCTGAAGGAACGCTTGGTGTCGCTGAAACTGCTGATTGCCGCCTTACTGTCCACCACGCTCGGCGCGACCGTAGCCACGGCGCAGGCACTGCCCCCGCCGGTCGCACAGCCAGGGGAGGGCGCAGACGACACCCGCCTCAAAAGGCTTTTCTACGACAGCGACGAGGCGAGCCTGAAACGCAATCCGATCACGGCGATCTTTCGCGGCGACCTGCGCTACGCGGATCGGCTCGGCGACTATCTGACCGATGCGTATTTGGCGGGCGAACGCGCCGCGATCGAGGGCAATCTCGCAGCGCTCAAGACGATCGATCGGAACCGGCTGACCCCGATCGACCAGATCGCCTATGACGTGTTCAAGACCAGCAACGAGACCGATCTCGCCGGATACGCGCCCGGGATCCTCAAGGTCCAGCGCGTCCTGCCGATCGACCATTTCAACGGGTTCCAGACATTCTACCCGGACTTCGCCTCGGGCAAGGGCGCCGCACCGTTCAAGACGCTCGCGGATTACGAGAACAACCTCAAGCGCAACGCGCAATATGCCGCGGTGCTCGACCGCGCGATCGGATTGTTTCGTCAGGGCATGGCGGACCGTATCGTCCATCCGAAGCTGATCGTCACCAACATGATCCAGGAGTTCGACAATCTCATCGCCGAAGGCGTCGAGGGGTCTACCTTCTACGCCCCGGTAAAGAGCTTTCCCGCGACGATTCCCGCCGCCGTGCAGACGCGCCTGAAGGCCTCCTATGCGGCGCAGATCCGCGACGTCATCACACCCGCGCATCAGCGGATGCGCGACTTCCTTACGAAGACGTATCTGCCGGTCGCGCGCGACACGGTGGGGCTGTCCGCGCTGCCCGGCGGCGACGCCTATTACGCGTATCTGATCCGGCAGAATACGACGCTGTCGATGACTGCGGAGCAGGTGCACCAGCTCGGGCTGTCGGAGGTTGCGCGGATCCTGAAGGGGATGGAGGCGCAGAAACAGGCGGTCGGCTTCACCGGCGATCTGCCCGCCTTCTTCACCTTTCTGCGCACCGACAAACAGTTCCAGCCGCGTTCGGTCGACCAGCTTCGCGACGGTTACAAGGCGATCGAAAAGCGCATCTACCAGCGCATTCCCGAGCAATTCTCGCTGACGCCAAAGACCGCGCTCGACATCCGCCCGGTCCCCGCGTTCAAGGAAAAGACGGAGGCGGGGGGCTCCTACAACGGCGGCACGCCCGACGGGTCGCGGCCGGGCGTGTTCTATTACAACAGCTACGACCTGCCCTCGCGCTACATGTGGGAGATGGAGACGCTGTTCCTCCACGAAGGCGTGCCGGGGCATCATTTCCAGATCAGCCTTGCGCAGGAAAACACCGCGCTGCCCGCCTTCATGCGGTTCGGCGGGAACACCGCTTATGTCGAGGGCTGGGCGCTCTATGCCGAGACCCTGTGGAAAGAACTCGGGGTGGAGAGCGATCCGTATCAGCGGATGGGTGGCCTGAACGACGAGATGCTGCGCGCGATGCGGCTGGTGGTCGACAGCGGCCTCCATGCCAAGGGTTGGACGCGCGATCAGGCGATCGATTACATGCTCGCCAATTCGCCGATGTCGCGCACCGATGCGACCGCCGAGGTCGAACGCTATATCGCAATTCCAGGGCAGGCGCTCGCCTACAAGATTGGTCAGCTGACGATCTCGCGGACCAAGGCGAAAGCGCAAGCGGCGCTGGGTGCGAAGTTCGACCCGCGCGATTTTCATGCGCAGGTGCTCGATACGGGATCGTTGCCGATGCCGGTCCTCGAACGCAAGATCGACGCTTGGATTGCCATTGGCGGGGGCCCCGCGAAATGATGCTGCGCCTGATCCCTTTGCTCGCTGTGGCAAGCCTGGTCGCGACACCGATCGCGGCACAGGACAAGAAGGAAACCTCGACCGTCGAGAAGAAGGTCGACGACGAGGTCAAGCTGCCGCCGCTGCCCGCCGACAAGACGGTGCGTCAGTCGGCGATGATCGGTGGTCGCCGCATCGCGTACGACGCTACCGTCGGCAAGATCTCCGTGCGGGACGACAAGGGCAAGGAAATTGGTCAGGTCGTCTACACCTCCTATGTCGCGGCCGGTTCGGGGAAGGGGGGTGCCGCACCCAATCGTCCGGTGACGTTCGCGTTTAACGGTGGTCCCGGCGCGTCGTCGGTGTTCCTGAACCTTGGCGCGGTAGGCCCCAAGCGGGTCCAGTTCGGCGCCCAGGGCAACGCACCGTCCGATGCGCCGATCACGACCGACAATCCCAACAGCTGGCTCGATTTCACCGACCTGGTGTTCATCGATCCCGTCGGTACGGGGTTCAGCCGCAGTCTGGTCGACGAAGAGAAGACCAAGAAGGCGTTCTACGCCAATGACCCCGACATTAAATATCTGTCCAAGGTGATCTACGACTGGCTCGTTACGGCGGGCCGGTTGCGGTCGCCGAAGTACGTGATGGGCGAAAGCTACGGCGGCTACCGCGCGCCGCGCATCGCCTACGAACTCCAGTCTCAGATCGGGGTTGGGGTCAACGGGATCGTGATGGTCTCGCCGTATCTCGACCCCGCGTCGGGCGACGGCGCGACGGCGCTGTCGCCGTTGCCGTGGATGATCGCCTTACCGTCGATGGCCGCCGCGCATCTCGAGCAACAGAAGCAATTGACGCCTGCGGCGATGGCCGACGTCGAAGCGTACACCCGCGGAGCATTCGCAACGGACCTGCTGCGCGGGCGGACCGATCCGCAGGCGGTGTCGCGGCTTGTGGCCAATGTCAGCCGGTTGACGGGGCTCGATCCGGGGCTGGTCCAGAAATTGGGCGGGCGGGTCGACTCCGCGACGTTCCTCCGCGAAATCCACCGTGCAGACGGGACCATCGGCAGCATCTACGATTCCAACGTGACCGCGTTCGATCCGTTTCCCTGGTCTGCCGCACGCCAGTCGAGCGATCCGATCCTTGACGCGCTGATCGCGCCGACGACCAGCGCGATGGTCGATTTCATGACGCGCGAAGTGGGGTGGAAGACCGACGCCCGGTATCATGCGCTGTCGTACGAGGTGAATGCGGCATGGGACCGTGGCAAGCCGGACGACACGCCGGTCACCGACCTGCGCAAGGCGATCGCCAACGATCCCAGAATGGCCGTGATGATCGTGCACGGCTGGGACGATTTGTCCTGTCCGTTCTTTGCCTCGCGGCTGATCGTCGACCAACTGCCGAGTTTCGGTGCGGTGGAACGGGTAAAGCTCACCGTCTATCCCGGCGGCCACATGTTCTATAGCCGCGAAGACAGCGGCGCAGCCTTCAAACGCGATGCCCGCGCGATCTATGGAGGCGGTGCCTTGCCAGCCAATTAGGCAATGGCACCGTCGCCCGGTTGCGCATCACGTCCTTTGCTGGCGGGCGACTTTCTCCAGAACGGTGAGCGGCATGGCACCCATCGTCAGGATCTTGTGGAACGCCTTCGGATCCCATTGCGCGCCCGCCTTCCGCTTGGCCTCGTCACGCAACCGGACCCAGACGGTGTGGCCGATCTTGTAACTGCACGCCTGGCCCGGCCAGACGGTGTAGCGGTCGATCTCGCCCTGACTGCGACCCCGCGCGATGCCGGTGGTGGCGATCAGATAGTCGGTCGCCTTCTCGCGGCTCCACCGCTTGGCGTGCATCCCCGAGTCCACCACGAGACGCGTTGCGCGGAAGAGCAGCGACTGCAGATAACCGACTTGGCCTAGCGGATCGCCCTCATACAGGCCCATCTCGTCGGCAAGCTGCTCGGCATAGAGCGCCCACCCTTCGGAATAGCCCGAATAGAAGCCGCGGCGGCGGATCAGCGGGATGTCCTCGCTCTCCAGCGCGGACATGACCTGGAGATGATGACCCGGTACTGCCTCGTGATAGCTGAGCGTCGCCAGTCCGAATTTCGGACGGTCGAACGTGTCGCGGAGGTTGATGAAGTAAATCGCCGGTCGCGTGCCGTCCAGTGAGGCCGATTGGTAATACCCTCCGGGAGCACCGGCTTGAATCGCCTCGGGCACCCGACGGACCTCGACCGGCGCCCGCGGCAGAACGGCGAATTGCTCGGGAAGGCGCTTCGTCATCGCGGAAATCTGCCCGCGCAGTTGCAGGAGAAGCTGTTCGCGCCCCGGATCGGTATTGGGATAGAGTTGGTCGGAGCGCTTGTTGAGGGCCACCAATCGCTCGCCGACGCTGCCTTGGGTCAGTCCCTGTGACCGGAGGATGGTGTCGATCCGCGCTCCAATCTCCGCCACTTGTGCGAGGCCGAGCCTGTGGATCTCGTCGCCGGTCATGTCCACCGTGGTCGCTGCGCTGGCCGCCGCAGCGTAATAGGCGTCGCCATCGGGCAGGCGCCAGACGCCGGCATCATGGCGTGCGCGTCCGCGAAGCTCCGTTACCAGCGCGCGTTGCCGGTCCAGCGCGGGGTAGACCCGATCGCCCATCAGTTTCTCGACGTGCATCGCGCGTTCCGGCGGGAGGTTGGCCGCCTTGAGCTTGGCAGAAAGGTCCGCCACGAGACCGCTCGCGCCGGGTGCCTTGTCGCGTACGGCGGCCAGCTGTTTCAGCGTGGTGTTGAGGATGAAATCCGGGGCAAATACGCCCTTGGCAGCGTCTTCCTGCTGCCGTTCGGTTTCGGCATCGATCGCGCCGGCGAATGCCTCCACCCGCGCGACATAGGCGTCGGCGTCGGAAGCGTTTTGAACCCTGTGCTGGTTAGCCAGGAAGTCAGGGACATTCCGGTACGCGCCCGTCAGCTGCGACAGGACATAGGGCGCGTAGCGACCGGCACTGGCCCCATAGGCATATCGCTCGCCGTCTAGCACCCGCTCCAGGCCATAGCGGACGACATCATAGTCGAGGCGCGCGGCTTCGCCCAACGTGTCGCGCCGGACCGTCTTGAAGGCGGCGAGTTCCTGCCTGGCCCGCGCGAACTGTCGTGTTTGGGCAGCGCGCGATGTGTCGTCCAGTTTCATCTTCAACTGCGCGCGCGGGCCGCTATCCAGGCCGAGCGACGTTGCCTGTTCGGGGCTGTCCTCGAGGCGGGCGTAAAAGAAACGATCGAGCATCGCGCGGAAGTCTGCGTCCTGATTGCGCGAGGCTGCGAAAACCGCCTGAGGCAGTGTTGCCGCAGCTGCAGACAGGAGGCTGGTAGAGGCAAGGAATTGACGGCGGTGCATGATCGCTCCCGATGATGATGGCGACCGGCTTACTGTATTCTGTCGCTGAAATTTAAGCGATTTGTTTGCATTAAAGGATTGTGACGGGCGTTTTGCGGAACGTCAGGCGTCGGAACGCAGGCGGTAGCCAACGCCCAGTTCATTGGCGATGACGCTGCCGACCGGCCCCGGATGTTCCAGTTTCTGCCGCAGGTTGCGGATCACGATGCGGAGATATTCGACGCGCGGGTCCTCCTCGCCGCCCCATGCCGCGGCGAGCACGCGCTGGTGCGTGACCACGCGACCGACATGCCGTGCAAGCACCGCGAGGACGTCATGCTCCTTGCGGGTGAGATGGAGTTCCTCGTCGCCGCGCAACACGATCCGGCGATCGAGATCGATGCTGACGTCGCCGGTGCGCACGATCTTGGGCGTGGTTTCTGACAGTCCACGATGCCGCAGCGCCACCCGAAGGCGGGCCAGCAGTTCCTCGCTGTCGAACGGCTTGGTGATGAAATCGTCCGCCCCCAAATCGAGCGCGGTGACCTTCTCGTCGACCGCATCGCGCGCGGACACGACCAGGATCACCGCATCGCCATGCGTCCGCAGCAACGGGATCAGACTCAACCCGTCGCGGTCGGGCAACCCGAGGTCGAGCAGCACCGCGCTCGGATGCTCGACCGCCGCCTGGTGCAGCGCTTGCCGTCCGTCCCCCGCCTCGACCACGGCATAGCCCGCGCGGGTCAGCGTGTTGCGGAGCAGGCGACGGATCGCGGCTTCATCGTCCACCACGAGGATCTTTGCAGGCATTCAGGCGAGGCTTTCGGGTTTGAGATCGCGGACGATGAGCGCGGGCGGGAAGATCAACGCGAAGGCAGCGCCCGGACCGTCGTTGCGGTTCCCGGCCTCGACCGTCATGTCCATCGCCTCGGCGAACGCCTTGACGATCGCGAGGCCAAGGCCGGTTCCCCCGATCGCGCGATCGGACCCTTCGAGGCGGCGGAACGTCTCGAACACTTCGGTTTCCTTGCCCGGCGGCAGGCCGGGGCCGTGATCCTTCACCGCGAGGCGAAGCTCGCCGAATCGGTGCCGCCCTTCGATCACGATCTCGGTGCCGGGATCGCCGTAACGCCCGGCATTGTCGAGCAGGTTGAGCAGGCAATGGTGGAGCAGCTGCGGATCGGTGTAGACCAACGGCAGGTCGGGCGGGACGTCGAGCCGGACCGCATGGCCTTCCAGCGCGCGCCGCGCATCGTGCGCCGCGCCGGTCACCGCATCGCTGAGGTCGGTCGGCTCGATATTGAGCTTGAGCGCCCCCGCCTCGACCCGCGCCATGTCGAGCAGATTGGCGACGAAGCGGTTGAGCCGCGCCGCCTCGGCCTTGATCGTCCCGATCAGGTCTGGCGTCGCGCCGTGCTCGAGCTGGTCCGCCGCGGCGATGACCGCGGTGAGCGGGGTGCGCAGATCATGGCTGACCGAGGACAGCAGCGCCGCGCGCAACCGGTCGCGCGTCCGCACGGTCTCGACATCGCGCATCTCGACCTCGAGCCGCAACCGTTCGAGCACCAGGGCGGACTGGTCGAGCAGGCTGCTGAGCAGCGGCAATTGGTCGGCGCGGACCGGGTCTGCGGTCGTGTCCTTGGCGACGCCGAGCACGCCGAGCACGCGGCCACCGGCTTTTAGCGGCTGGAACAGCCATTCCGACGCCGCGAGCGTGCCCGAGCCCTTGCCGGCCGCCATGCCGGTGTCGAGCGCCCAGGTCGCGGCGGCGGTGTCCATCGTGTCGAGATGGTAGGCCGCATCGCTCGCCGCGAGGATCTCGAGGTTGGTGCCCGTCCCGGCGACGAGCAGGATCACCTGCACGTCGAGCAACCCGCCGACGTCGTCGCAGATCATCTGCGCGGCGACGTCGATGTCGTTGACGCTGGTGATCTGGCGCAGGAACCCCGCGAGCGTCGCATTGGTCCGCGCACTCGCCGCGGCGAGATCGGCCTGCGCCCGGACGCGCGAGGTCAGCTGGCTCGTCGCGATCGCGATGCCGAGCAGGACGACGACCGAGACGAGGTTCTCGGGGTTGCTGATGCTCAGCGTGCCGACCGGCGGCAGGAAGAAGAAGTTATAGGCAAGGCTGGAGGCGATCCCCGCGAACAGGCCGGTGCGCAGGCCATAGAGGCTCGCCGCGGCCATCACCGGCAGCAGATACAGCAGAGCGACATTGCCGAGATCGAGGATGTGGAGCAGCGCGCTGGCGATGCCGGTGATGCCCGCGATCATCGCGGTGGTCACCGCATAGCCACCGGGCGTGCCCCAGCGCGCCGGACGGCGGCGGCCGCGTTCGCTTGCCCCCCCTTCCGCGACCATCGGCAGCACATGGACCGTCACCCCCGGCGTATCGCGGATCACACGGTCGACGACCGAGCCGTGGAGCCATTCGAACCAGCGCGACCGCCGCGACTTGCCCATGACGAGCTGCGTCGCGCGTGCGTCGACCAGGAAGCTTTGGAGTCCCGAGACGACATCGGTCGCGGGCACGGTGGCGACCGCCGCGCCGAGCTGCGTCGCCAGCGTCATCGCGGCGGCAACGCGTTGATGCTGGAGGTCGGTGAAATGCGCCGCGCGCGGGGTTTCGATGAACACCGCGGTCCAGGGCCCGCGCAGGCCGTCCGCGACGCGCTTGCCCGCGCGCACCAGCGTGTCGGCACCGGGCAGTTCGTTGATCGCGACGACGATCCGGTCGCCGCCCGCCCAGGTGCCGCCCAATCCCAGCGCGCGAACGTCGTCGAGCATCCGCGCGTCGACCGCCTGTGCCGCGCGCCGCAGCGCGAGTTCGCGCAACGCCGACAGGTTGGATTTGGAAAAGAAATGCGACAGCGCGCGCGTCGCTTCCTGCGGCAGATAGACCTTGCCCGCCTTCAGCCGATCGATCAGCTCGTCGGGCGGGATGTCGACGACCTCGATCTCGGCCATTTCCAGCACGCTGTCGGGCACGGTTTCGCGGACGCGGACTCGGGTGAAGCTGGCGACCACGTCGTTGAGGCTCTCGACGTGCTGGATGTTGAGCGTCGAATAGACGTCGATCCCGGCGGCGAGCAGTTCCTCGACGTCCTGATAGCGTTTGGGATGACGGCTACCGCTTGCATTGGTGTGCGCGAGTTCGTCGACCAGGACGAGCCCCGGCGCACGCGCGAGGATCGCGTCCAGATCCATCTCGTACAGGGTGCGCCCTTCATAGGGGATCGGACGGCGCGGCATGATCTCCTGCCCGCGGGTGAGCGCCTCGGTTTCCGCGCGCCCGTGCGTTTCGACGACGCCGACGACGACATCCGCCCCGTCACGCCTGCGCGCCGCGCCTTCGGACAGCATTTCGAAGGTCTTGCCGACTCCGGGCGCGGCACCGAGGAAGACCTTGAGACGCCCACGGCCCTCCTGCGCGGCGGCGCGCAGGAGGGCGTCGGGGTCAGGTCTGCCGTCGCCCGAGACCGGCATCAGCGCGCGGGCGCGCCGGAGGCTGGCAGAGCGTCGAGCGCGCGGTTGAGCGCGAGGACGTTGACGCGCGGCTCACCGAGGATCGATGCATCCGTCGCATGTGTGACCAACGCGCTTACCCGCTCGACCGGCACGCTGCGGACGCGCGCGATCCGCGGAGCCTGCGCCAAAGCGGCGGCGGGCGACAGGTCGGGGTCGAGCCCCGAACCGCTGGCAGTGACCAGATCCGCGGGCAGCGGACCCGACACGCCCTCGGCACGGCGTTTGGCGATGTCGGGCTTGACGCGATCGACCAGCGCCTGGCTCGCCGGACCGAGGTTCGAGCCCGACGACGCCAGGCCGTCATAGCCCTTGCCGGCGGCCGATGGCCGGGTCTGGAAATAGCGGTCGGTCGTGAACGCCTGCCCCACGACGGTGGAGCCGATCACGGTGCCGCGGGCGTCGCGCACCAGGCTGCCGTTCGCCTGGCTCGGGAACAGTGCCTGGCCGATTCCGGTCATGGCGAGCGGGTAAACGAGCCCGAGAAGGACCGCGAACAGGATCGTCATGACGATCGCTGGTCGGAGTGCGGAAGAGAAATCCTTGCCCATTTCAGTTGATCCTTACGCGAGACCGAGGCCACCGACCACAAGGTCGATGAGCTTGATGCCGATGAACGGTGCGATCAGGCCGCCAAGGCCATAGATCGCGAGGTTGCGCGCGAGCAGCGGTCCGGCTGCCATCGGCTTGTAAGCGACGCCGCGCAGCGCGAGCGGGACGAGGCAGGGGATGATGACCGCGTTGAAGATGATCGCCGACAGGATCGCGCTTTCAGGGCTGCCCAGCCGCATCACGTTGAGCACGCCAAGCCCCGGATAGAGCACGACGAACATCGCCGGGATGATCGCGAAATACTTCGCCACGTCATTGGCGACCGAGAAGGTCGTCAGCGCGCCGCGCGTCATCAGCAACTGCTTGCCGAGGCCGACGACCTCGATCAGCTTGGTCGGATCGCTGTCGAGATCGACCATGTTGCCCGCCTCGCGCGCGGCTTGCGTGCCGGTGTTCATCGCGACGCCGACATCCGCCTGCGCGAGCGCGGGCGCGTCGTTGGTGCCGTCGCCGCACATCGCGACCAGCCGGCCGCCGGTCTGCTCCTTGCGGATCAGCTCGAGCTTGTCCTCGGGCGTCGCCTGGGCGAGGAAATCGTCCACCCCGGCTTCCGCCGCGATCGCGGCAGCGGTGAGCGGATTGTCGCCGGTGATCATCACCGTGCGAATGCCCATCGCGCGCAACTCGCCGAACCGTTCGCGGATGCCGGCCTTGACCACATCCTTGAGGAAGATCGCGCCGAGCAGACGCCCGTCCTGCGCGACCGCCAGCGGCGTGCCACCGGCGCGGGCGATCTCGTCGGTAATCCGGCGGAGTTCGGTTGCGGCTGCGGTTTCGCCCGATCCGGCATTGGCGCGCAGGATCGAATCGACCGCCCCTTTCTGGATCAGCGTGTCGCCGATCCGCACGCCCGATATGCGGGTCTGCGCGGTGAACGGGATGATCTCGGCCCCGGTCGGAAGCTCGGTCGTCGCGACGCTGAACGCTTGCCGCGCGAGCACCACGATCGAGCGGCCTTCGGGCGTTTCATCGGCTAGGCTCGCGAGCAAGGCTGCCTCGGCGAGTTGCTGCGGACTGGTACCGGAGACGGCGCGGAACTCGCTTGCCTGCCGGTCGCCGATCGTGATCGTGCCGGTCTTGTCGAGCAGCAGGACGTCGATGTCCCCCGCCGCCTCAACCGCACGACCCGACTTGGCGAGCACGTTGAAGCGCACCAGCCGGTCCATCCCCGCGATCCCGATCGCCGAGAGCAGCGCAGCGATCGTCGTCGGAATCAGCGTGATCAGCAACGCCGCCAGGATCGCCACCGGGATCGACCCGTGGGCATAAGACGCGAAGCCCGGGATCGTGCCGACCGCGATCAGGAAGATGATCGTCAGCCCGACGAGCAGCAGCGTCAGCGCGATCTCGTTGGGGGTCTTCTGGCGCTCAGCGCCTTCGACCAGCGCGATCATCCGGTCGAGGAAACCCTTGCCCGGCTCGACCGTCACCTTGACGCGGATCTCGTCCGAGATGACGCGCGTCCCCGCGGTCACCGCCGAGCGATCGCCGCCCGCCTCGCGGATCACCGGCGCACTTTCGCCGGTAATCGCCGCCTCGTTGACCGAGGCGACCCCCGAAACGACGTCACCGTCCGACGGGATCAGGTCGTTGGTCTCGACCAGCACGATGTCGCCGACCTTGAGCTGGCTGGCGGGGACCGCGTCGATGTCCCGGCCATCGCCCTTCAGCCGCTTGGCGGTGAGCTCCGCTTTGGTCGCGCGCAGGCTAGCGGCCTGCGCCTTGCCGCGTCCTTCGGCGAGCGCCTCGGCAAACGTGCCGAACAGCACGGTCAGCCACAGCCAGATAGCGAGCTGGAGCTTGAAGCCGAGCGACAGATTGTCCTGCCCGGCCATGAGCAGCACGGTCATCAACGCCGCGACCACGCCGGTGACGAACATCACCGGGTTGCGGATCAACTCTTTCGGATTGAGCTTGAGGAACGACGCCTTGATCGCGGGGACGACGAGGTCGGCCGTGAACAGGCTTTTTGTCTGGGTCTTTGCCATATTGGCCCCCGATCAGGACAGTTTGCCGCTGATCATCGCAAGATGATCGGCGATAGGACCGAGCGCGAGGCTCGGCAGGAAGGTGAGACCACCCAGGATCAGGATGATGCCGACCAGCAGCCCCACCCACAGCCCGCCCGTCGTCGGGAACGAGCCCGCGCTTTCGGGCGTGTACTTCTTCGCCGCGAGACTCCCCGCGATGGCGAGCATCGGCACGATGATGAAGAACCGCCCGACCCACATCGCGACACCCAGCAGCCCGTTGTAATACGGCGTGTTGGCAGTCAGGCCAGCAAAGGCGGAGCCGTTGTTGGCTACCGCGCTGGTGAAGGCGTAGAGGATCTCCGAGAAGCCATGCGGCCCCTTGTTGAGCGGCCCAGCGAGTCCTTGTTGCAGCACCGACGACAGCGCGGTGAGCCCGAGGATCATCAACGGCAGCACCGCGATCGCCAGCACCGCGAGCTTCACTTCGCGGCTTTCGATCTTCTTGCCGACATATTCGGGCGTGCGCCCGACCATCAGCCCCGCGACGAACACCGCTAGGATCGCGAACAGCAGGAAGCCGTAGATCCCTGCGCCGACGCCGCCGATGACGACCTCGCCGAGCTGCATGTTAAACAAGGGAACCAGCCCGCCGAGCGCAGTGAAGCTGTCATGCATGCTGTTGACCGCGCCGCACGACGCCGCGGTCGTGACGACCGAGAACAAGGCGGATGCGGCGATCCCGAAGCGGACCTCCTTGCCCTCCATGTTGCCGCCCGCGACGCCGAGATGCTGGAGCACCGGATTGCCCGCGGCTTCCTGCCAATAAGTGACGGTGACGCCGGCGAGGAACAGGATCACCATCGCCGACAGGATCGCCCAGCCCTGCTTGGTGTTGCCCACCGCCTTGCCGAACGTCCAGGTCAGCCCGAAGCCGATCAGGAAGATCGACAGCATCTGGACGAGGTTGGTCAGCGCGGTCGGGTTCTCGAACGGATGCGCGCTGTTCGCGTTGAAGAAGCCGCCACCATTGGTGCCGAGCATCTTGATCGCTTCCTGGCTCGCGACCGGGCCGAGCAGCAGCGACTGTTTCGCGCCCTCCAGCGTCTGCACGTCGACCACGCCCGCCATCGTCTGCGGCACGCCGCTGGCGATATAGAAAAGTGTCAGTGCGAGACAAATCGGCAGCAACAGGTACAGCGTGATCCGGGTCATATCGGCCCAGAAATTGCCGATCGCTTTTGCTTCGCGCCGCGCAAAGCCGCGGAACAACGCAAAGGCGAGCGCGATGCCCGTCGCCGCCGACAGGAAGTTGTGGATCGTCAGCCCCAGCATCTGGCTGAGGTTCGACATCGTGCTCTCGCCGCCATAGCTCTGCCAGTTGGTGTTGGCGGTGAAGCTGATCGCGGTGTTGAACGCGAGATCCGGCGACAGTCCGGCCAACCCCTGCGGATTGCCCGGAAGCATGCCCTGCAAGCGCAGTACGGCATAGGTAAACGCCATCAGCACAACGTTGAACAGCAGCATATGCACCGCATAGCGCCGCCAGCCCTGCTCGACGTCGGGATCGATTCCGGCGAGTTTGTAGAAGCCGCGCTCGACCGGGCCGAGCACGACGTGGAGCGGAGTACGCCGTCCCTCGTACAGCGTGAAAAGCCACACGCCGACCGGCTTGGTCAGCGCGAGCAGGATGGCAACGAAGCCTAGGATCAGGAACCAGCCCTGGAATGTCATTGGTCCGCCTCCTTCAGAAGCGTTCGGGGCGGATGAGAACCGCCACCAGGTAGAGGAGAAGGCCGAGCGCGGTCAGCGCCGCGAGCCAGAGGTCGAGGGTCATTGCCTGCTCCTCACGCGTTATCGCAGAGGCGGGCGAAGGCGAGCGTCAGCGCCACCAGTCCGACCATGATGGCGATCCAGAGAACGTCCTGCATCAGATGTCCTTTCGAGGTCAGAAGGCAGCCGTCAGCGAGACCACGACGGTGCTGCCGGCGATGTTGCCGGTGCCGTCCTGGCCCTTGCTGAAGCTCGGGCGGAGGTAGCTCGCCTCCTGGTTCGAGATGTCGGTGTCGATGTAGCTGACGTTGAGCGTCAGGTTCTTGTAGGTGGCATCCGCCCCTAGCGACCAATCCCAATAGTCGCCGGTGGGCGCGACTGCGGTGGCGTTCGGGCCGAGGCCATCCTGCCCCGAGCTGTGGCCGACATGCGCCTTGGCGGTGATGGGCGTACCGGCAACCGCCAGCGCGCCGTCACCCCACAGATAGAGGTTGTCGTCCTTCGCGCTCGGACGGTTGTAGACGCCGGCCGCGGCATCCGCGCCGGTGTTGTACCATTTGCCGATCGCCTGCTGCTTCGGCGCATAAGCGACGCCCGCGGTCAGCGTGGCGGGGCCGGTCGTGCCGGTCAGCTTGGCATAGGGCTCGGCGAAGTCGGTCTTGTCCGCCCCGCCCGGATACATGTACCAGGTCACGCCGACGTCGAGCGTCGCGCTGTTGGTCAGCTTGGTCTTGTAGCCGCCGATCAGGTCGAGCTCCATGTTGGCGCCGCCGAACGTCCCCCAGCCCGCGAGGTTCGAGGCCCAGGTGCCGACGTAGAGCCCGCTCTGGTGCGCGACCGTGATGCCGCCCTGGATCGCCATCTCCTGGTCCGACTGCGACACGCCGCGGAAGCGATAGTCGGAAGCGAGCGCGACCGACCCGGTGACCGTCAGCGCGGAAGGAGGTACGGTGGGCGGGTGTGCGGTGGCCTCGGCCGCAGCGGCCTTGTCGTCCGGAGTCGATTGCGCGTGTGCGGCGATCGGAAACATCGAGATCGCGACGACCGCGGCCGCATGACGGAACTTCATTGGTGCACCCCTTGAGCGGCGCTCGTCCCACGACGATGCCTTCAGGGATGTGCGATTAGGCGCATCCAACGTTCGATTTCGAGATCGATTCCGGGAAAACGCATAGTGCGCGCATATAGTTGGCGTATTTTTCGTCGGTTACGACCAACGCCGCCGGGGGGGCTGAAGCCTTACTCCTCCAGACCCAATGCCCCACGGTCGGCGGTTGCCGCCGCCAGTTCCGCGCGGGCGGAGGCGATGCGGGCCTGTGCGTCGATCAGGCGAACGCGCGCGTCCGTGGCAGTGTCCTCGCGCTGGTTGACCAGAAAGAAGTCGCCAGATCCGAGCTCGAACCGCCGACGTTCGGCAACGGCAAGGCGCTCGGCGAGGCTTTGTTCTTCCGCCGCGATCGTCGCCAGTCGTTCGGTCGCGCCGACCGCGATCACGATGCCCTCGACCTCGACCGCGATCTGGTCGCGCAGAAAGCGGCTGCGTTGGGTCAGCGCGTCGATTTCGGCGCGGGCTTCCGCGGCGCGGCCCTTTGCCGCGCGGTTCTGCAACGGCACGCTGAAGCGGAAGCCGACCACCGCTTCCAGTGGCGTTTTGGTCGGGCCGCCGAGCCCGACCGCGCCGACGTCCTTGCCGACCTCGCCGCGCAGGTCGAGCCGTGGCGCAAGGTCGTTCTCGGCCAGCATCAGCCGGGCGGTCGACTGGTCGATCCGAGTCAGGATCGCGCGATAGTCGGGGCGCTCGACCGGTGCAGGTCCATTGCCGCGCAGCGCCACCCCGGACAGCGCGCTGCTGTCGGGGGGCAGCCGCTCTGCCGATACGAGCAACGGTGCCCCGTTCTCGTCGCGCAGGTAGAAGGAGAGGGCATTGGCCGCCGTGGCGAGATCCTGCTCCGCCCGCACGGTCAGCGCACGCCGCCGGACGAGGTTCTGGTCGTTCTCAACCAGCAGGATGTCGGGCCGCGCGCCGAGCGTGATCTGCCGCGCGATCGCGCCGCGCCGCCGTTCGGTCAGATCGAGCAAGTCGCGATAGGCGCGCAGCCGCAATCCCGCCGCGACCCACGTCTGATAGGCATCGACCGCGCGGCGCTGAACGCCGATCGCGACCATCGCCGCCTCGAACCTTGCGACATCAATATCGGAACCCGCGACGCGTCGCCGGGTGCGCCGCTCATCCACAACACGGTCACGCAGCAACGCGAACAACGCGCCGACCTTCGCCTCGCCAAGGCGATTGGTGTAGGACTGATCCTCATACACCGGGAACGTCCCGCGCGACGCGCGATAGTTGCCGTAGAGATAGCCGCCATTGTTCGTCAGCGGCCGGGTCGCGCGGCCCTCGACGACGGTGCCGTCGTAATAGCCCGCGACCCGCGAACGCCCGTCGACATCGAACACCGTGTCGAACGCGCCGTCTGCGGACAGCGCACGTCCCTCCGCTTGCCGAACCCGTGCCAGCGCCTCGACGATCTGTGGCGCGGACCGTGCGGACGACTGCAACACCTCTTCGAGTGTGAGGGGTTCGGTCTGTGCGATCGCGGCGACCGGGCATAGGGCTGCAGCCACGAACAGGATCAGGCGGATCATTTCTTGCCGCCTTCGTCGCTGGCAGTGTCCTTCGATTCCGCAGGCTTGGCACCCGCCTTGGCCGGCGGGGCAGGGCGGCGGCCGAATTCCAGCGGGAAGTCGTTGAGCTGACGCCACAGTTCATAACCCACCAGCACGGTCTCCCCGCGCACCCAGCCGCGCACCTTGCCGCCGGGCCGGACATAGTCGCGCGTCGGCCAGGCGGGTTTGCCCGGCGCAGGTTCGACCAGGATGCGGAACAGACCGTCGGGCGCGGCATTGGGATCGATCGCGCGGACGCGGCCGTCGAACATGCCTTGCGCGACCGAGGGCCAGCCGCTGAACTGGATCGCAGGCCAGCCCTCGAATTCCAGCCGGACCGGACGGCTGGGGCGGACCAGCGGCATGTCGCGCCCGTCGACATACAGTTCGACCGCGCGCTGGACGCGTTCGGGTGCGATCACCGCAAGCACCGTGCCCGGCGACACCATCGATCCGCCGGTCGCGGCGTTGAGTTGTTGTACGCGCCCGTCGCGCGGCGCGCGAACCATCTGCGCGGACTGGCGGTTGAGCTGGATGTCGATCCGGTTAAGCTTGGCGCGCGCCTCGGCCAGCTTTGCACCCGCGTCAGCGACCTTGATCTGCGTCTGCTCATAGTCGCGGCGTGAAGCGAGCCCTTCGGCGAACAGCTGGCTTGTGCGGTTCACGTCGATCCCGGCGACCGCGCGGCTCTGCTGAACCGCGGCGATCTCCGCCTGCACTTGCGCGCGTTCGGCCCGGAGCCTGGACAGCAGGTCGGGATCGAGATCCGCGACCCGTGCGATGGGGTCGCCCTTGGCGACATGCTGTCCGTCCTGGACGTACCATTGTTCGACGCGACCGGGAACGAAAGCGGTCACCTGTTGCTGGCGGTCGTCGGGATCGAGCGCGACGACTTGTCCCGTGCCGCTCGCGGTCTGCACCCAGGGGACCAACGCCATGATCGCCACCGCGACGATGATCCCGATGATCAGCATGCCCGCAATAGTCAGTGCGATACGCGGCGCGCGCATCGACGCCAGCGTCGGAAAGTGCGCCACGCGGTCAGGCTGGTACGCCATCATCGCCTCCACGCTGCTGATCTTCGTTCATATCGGCAATCAGCGCGTCACGCGTCGCGAACCGTCGCTGTCGGTGGGGTTCGAGCCGGAACCAGCCATCGAGCGCAATGTCCTCGGGCCGACCGGTACAGAGCAGGACGGTTGTCTCCGCCGCCTTCAACCGCTGCAGCACGTCCGCCAGCCGCTGGGCGGGGATCAGATCGTAGAGCTGCGACAGCATCAGCACGCGTGGCTGGACGAGCAGCGCGTTGGCGAGCTTGAGCGCCATCACCTCGCGGATCGACAGCGGATAGCCCGATCCGGCAAGCGGGGTATCGAGCCCGTGGGGAAGCCGCGCGATCCGTTCGCGCAGGCCGACCGCGTCGAGCGCATCGAGCATTCCGCCTGACATCGCCCCCGCAGCACCAAGCGCGAGATATTCGCGGATCGTGACTTCGACGATCGTTGGCCGGTCGAGCACCATGATTTCCGAGCGCAACAGGTACATGTCGAACGTCGCCAGATCCGTGCCGCCGACCGTGACGAGACCGCGCTCGGGCACGCTGTGGCGCTTCAGCACCATCGCCAGCAGTCGCTCGGCACCCCCGTCCGCCAGCGTGACGAGCTGTTCGCCTGCAGCGACCGCGAAATCGAAACGGGCGTCCTCGATCGCGACGCCCTCGAGCCGGACTGCGCCGTCCGCCGGCGCCTGTCCCGCCGCGGCGACGGCGTGTTCCTGTGGGATCGCGAACACCAGCGACAGTTCCTCGGCGCTCGCGACGAGGTCGTACAGCGTGTCGAGATACCAGCCGAGCTGCGAGATGCCGTAAAAGACGCCGCTCAGGATCAGCTCGGCGGCGACGAGCTGGCCGATCGACAGTTCGCCCCGCAGGATCAGGTTGCCCCCAAGCGCGAGCAGCGCGGCGCTGGCGAACGCATAGAGCAGCAGGAAGGCGACCGTCTGCGCAAAGCTGTAGCGGAAATAGCGGCGATGCCGGTCGATATAGGTTGCGGTCACCGCTTCGGAGCGATCCATAGCGAAATCGAGATGACGGCTCGACTTGTAAAAACCGTTCGACCCGCCGACGCTTTCCAGCCAGCGCGCGGCGTCATGCTTGGCATGGCTGAGCGCGACCGCCGAGCGGATCGATCCGCGCGACCACAGCAACCAGATCGCGAGCACCAGTAGGATCAGCAGCGCGTTGAACGCCAGGAAGAACGGGTGATAAAAACTGGTGATCACCAGCCCGACCGCGGATTGCAGCAGAATGGTGAAGCCGCCGATCACCAGGCTCGGGATCGCCTTCTGCACCACGACCAGGTCGAAATAGCGGTTGAACAGGTCACCGCGATTCTGGTCAGCGAAGAACGGGTTCTGCGCATGAACCGCGCGCTGCGTGATCTCGGCAACCACGCGCGCGAAGAAGCGCCGCTCGAACAGCGCCATGATCCAGAAGCGGAGCGCGCTCAGCCCGGCGACGAACAGCAGCAGCAGAAGGAGCAGCCCGGCCAGCGTCCAGAGCGGGGCGGGGAGGGCGGTGTTGGCGACGCTGTTGATCAGCAACTGGACCGAGATCGGGGTCGCCAGCGACAACAGGCTGATCGCAAGGCCATAGACCATCGCAAGCCGCAGATAGGGCATGTCGGGCCCGACGATCTCCGCCAGCCACCCCGCCGCTTCGCGCCAACCGATCCGTTTTCCTGCCGCGTCCATCATCCGTCCTAACTGACCCCGGACACAGGATCGTTCCGGCGGGCTATTGGCGCAAGAATGGGTAAGCTATACTTCCGATAGGATATACCTATCGGACGACCGCACGCAACATGTCGGCAATCAACTTATAGGCGGGTGCCCGACCGGCACCCGTACGCCACAGCAGGCCGATTTCGCGATACGGCCGGCCGCCCGCAAAGGGGCGCACGACCACGTCGTCACCGTCGCGGATTTCCTGGCGGACGTAGAGGTTCGGCAGCAGCGCGAGACCCATGCCCATCCCGGCCATCTGCCGGATCGCGTCGAGGCTGGTGCCTTCATAATCGTTGAGCACGACCGCGCCGACCTCTTCGGCAATCACGGCGACCTGTTGCGCCAGGCGATAGTCCGCGACGAGCGTCAGGAGGTTTTGCCCCGCCAGATCGCCGACGGTCACGGACGTCTTCTGGCTGAACGGATGATCGGCGGCCATCGCCAGATACAGCGGCTCGCGGAACAGGCGCTCGCTGTGGAAGCCGCGCCCTGCAACGGGTAACTGCGCGAGGATCAGGTCGTGATCCCCGGCCGTGAGGCCTGCCGTCAGCGCAGAGGGGAGCCCTTCGCGCACGTGAATCCGCAGCGTCGGATGTTCGCGGTGCAGCCGCGCGACAAGGCCGGGGAGCAGATAGGCGCCGAGCGTCGGCGACACGCCCAGCCGGATCGTGCCGACCAGCGCGTCGGCCGACGCCGCACGGACGTCTTCCAGGTCGACCAGATCGAACAGGATCCGCCGCGCCCGCTCCAGCAGTTCACGCCCGAGCGGGGTCAGGATCGCGGGACCACCGCGCTCGAACAGCGGTGCACCGAGGATCGTCTCCAGCGCGCGGATCTGTTGCGAGAGCGATGGCTGGGACACCCCCATCCGCTCGGCGGCACGCGTGAAGCTGCCGGCTTCGGCGAGCGCGACGAAGTAGCTGAGTTGGCGGATCGTCGTTCGTGGGCGCTGCATGGGGCATGGTACCGAGCCGCTACGCCTTTGGCACGCCCGAAGAGATTGCGGGGTCCTTGCGGGGAGAATGCGGGGGCGGGATCTGGCGTACCTAAAGCCCCTCCCCCTCGGGGGAGGGGTTGGGGTGGGGCAGTCCAGCAGAACCCAATTCTCTGCGAGGCACCGCCCCCACCCCCGACCCCTCCCCTGAAGGGGAGGGGCAAGAAGAAGGGATCACGCCAACCTCAACATAAGCCCCTCCCCATCGGGGGAGGGGTTGGGGTGGGAAGTCCAGCAGAACCCAATTCTCTGCGAGGCACCGCCCCACCCCAACCCCTCCCCTGAAGGGGAGGGGCAAGAAGAGGGGGCACCCCGACCGCAACTAAAGCCCCTCCCCCTCGGGGGAGGGGTTGGGGTGGGGAAGTTCAGCAGGACCTACTTCTCTGCGAGGCACCGCCCCACCCCCGACCCCTCCCCTAAAGGGAAGGGGCAAGAAGAGGGGGCACCCCAATCGCAACGCCGCTGACCGGCCTGTCGCGCGAACCCTCAATCCCGGAACAGCAGCGGGGCCATCTCGTGCAAGCTGCGGCGCCACGTCAGGAACTCGTGCGCCGTGTTGGGCGAAACGTAGAACGCACTGTTAATCCCGGCGGCCTTGATCGCTGCCGCATTCGCGCGCGGATCGGGGCGGGGGCCGCCGCCGGGCGCGGGCGGGCGGTTGCCTTCGAGTTCACGACTGCCGAAGCTGACGAACACCAACTTCACCTTGTCCTTGAACCCCGGCGTTGCGCCGACGTCGTCCATCCCGACCGTGCCGCCGCTCAACAGCCCGATATAGGCGAACGTGTCGAGGTTCTTGGGCGCGATCAGCTTCGTCTCGAAGCCGCCCATCGACAGGCCCGCCATCGCCCGATGTCGCGCATCGGCAACGGTCCGGTAGGTGCGGTCGACATACGGAACCAGTTCGTTCAGCAGCACCGTCTGGAAGGGCCGGATGTCGAAGCTCGCAAGCCCGCCCGGGCTGCCGGGTTTGATCTCGTTCGTCATGCCGTAGGTCATCACGATGATGAAGGGCAGCGACTTTTTCTCCGCGACCAGATTGTCCATGATCAGGTTTGCATGGCCCTGGTTGCTCCATGCGGTCTCGTCTTCGCCCCAGCCGTGCTGGAGGTACAAGACGGGGTAGCGGGTCTGCGGCTTGTCCCCGTAACCGGGGGGCGTGTAGACCAAGGCGCGACGTGGCGTGCCCGTACTCGGCGACGGGAACAGGATCTGCTCGACCCGGCCATGCGGCACGTCCTTCAGCGCGTAGAAATCGGCATCATGCGCCGGTATCTCGATCCCGCTTTCCCAGCGGGTCGATCCATAGAAGTTCAGCGCGCCTGGGTCGTTGAACGTGCCGCCATCCACGGTGACGTGGTAATAGTGAAAGCCTTCGTCGAGCGGACCTTCCGACGTGCCGATCCAGGTGCCATCGGGTGCCTTGGCAAGAACGGTACCGCCGCGTCCGCCCAACCCGAGGCTGACCTTCACGGCTGTAGCCTCCGGCGCGACGATCCGGAAACGCGCATAGCCTTGCGAGTTCACCTGCGGGTATTGCTGTCCGGGTTGGTTGAGCGATGACGGCTTGAAGTCTTCGGAAATGGACGGCGCAACTGTCTGCGCACCAAGCGGGAAGGCCGAAATACCGGCCATCAACAACGCTGCTGCTATGCGTTTCATCATGCTCTCCCTGAAGTGTTCGTGCCGCCCTGTTTGGCGATCGACTGATCTTGACCAAGGTATTGCAACAACCTTTGCCGCCCGCAACGCCTTAATCTGCAAACGCTACCTGTTCTGTGCGAATAGTGCCAGTGCCAGCTGTCTTGTTGTTGTCGTCCGAGACGTGGGGCCGCAGAGGCTTCATCACCACGCCTATCCGGCCAAAGTCCGTGCCGGCTCGGAGAGGGGCGACCGTGGGGCCATCAATCCCTGTTTGCACACGCGATCGGATCGCCTAGAAGGCGCTATCCCCGGGGGGCCGCTGACGCGCGGCTGAGAGGTGGGCTGCAGCCCATGACCCGCTGAACCTGATCCGGCTGATACCGGCGTAGGGAGGGTTGGCGGAACGTCCGTCGTCCTTCCGTGTGGAGTGGACGTAAGACAATGCCAGCAATGATTTCGTATGATGGGTTGAGGAGCCGGCGCAGGGCGTTGGTGCTGACGGCGGTGCTTCTGACGGTGCCGGCATCCGCATGGGCACAACAGACCACCGAAGACACCGCGGACATTCGCGTCACCGGACACCGCGATCCCGAAGGACTGTTGCCCGACCAGACCGCCCCCAAGGCGGTGAGTGAGATTTCTGCCGACTTCATCGTCAAGCAGGCCCCGACGCTGAATGCGTTCCAGCTCGTCAACCTGTTGCCGGGCGCAAATGTGGCATCGAGCGACCCGTACGGCCTGTCGACGAGTTCGAGCCTGACGCTGCGCGGGCTGGGGCAGGATCAGATCGGCGTCCTGATGGAAGGCGCGCCGCAGAACGATATTGGCTATTATTACGCGTATCCGTCGCAGTTCGCCGACCCGGGCAACCTGCGCACGATCACCCTGGCGCAAGGGTCGGTGGACATTGATTCCCCGACCGTGGGCGGGGCAGGCGGGCTACTGTCGCTGACGCTCGACGACCCCAAGGCCGCGCCGCAAGCACTGCTCGACGTGTCGCTCGGCTCGTACGATGCGCGGCGGGTGTTCGCACGGGTCGATACGGGTGAGATCGGGCGGACGGGCGTGAAGGCGTTCGTTTCCTATTCGTACACACGCGCGGACAATTGGCGCGGGGCTGGCTTCGACACGCGCCAGCATGTCGACGCCAAGCTGCTGCGTGACTGGGGCGACGGCAACCGCGCCAGCCTGGCGCTGTCGTACAACAACGCCAATGCATCGAGCTATCCCAGCCCGACACTCGCCGACTGGCAGGCCCAGGGGCGCGGGTTCAACTATGATGCGCGCTACACCGCGGGAAACACCAATTACTGGCGGCTTTACCGGGCCCCGTTCCGTAACCTTTATGCGTCGGCTCCGGTGCATCTCAAACTGAACGACCGGCTGACGCTCGACAACACGACCTATTTGCAGTTCGGCTACGGCAATTCGCCGTACGGCACGCAGCTTGCCACGACCGGCAACTTCCTCGGCAATGAGGAACTGACGCAGCCGATCGTTCTGCCGGGCGCGGTGGATGGCGTCGCGACGGTGCTCGGCAATTACACCGGCGACCAGATGCGCACCGGCAATGTCACCACGCTGACGTTGCAGGCGGGGATGCACCGGATCACGGGCGGCCTTTGGTTCGATTACGGGACGGACCGGGTCACGCAGACGTACACCAATGTCGATCCGGACGGGAACCCGACCGACCGATGGGGATACCGCGACAGGGCGATCCAGACTGCGGATGGCCGCCTGCTCGCTTATGAGAATCAGCGCACCGTCACGGTGACCAAGGGCTTCTTCCTCGCCGACAGTATCGCGCTCACCCCGCGCCTGACGCTCGACGCCGGTTTCAAGGGCGTCAACTTGCTGCGCAATGGTCGCAACTATCTCCCGGGGCCGCAAACGCGGGTCCGCAAGGACAGTTTCGCCGCCTTGCCGCGTGCCGCGATCCATTATGCGTTGAGCGATCGTCAGCAGATTTTCGCCAACATCACGACCAATTTCCGGACGCCCAACGAATTCACGCTCTACGACAGCTATGACGGCGGCGTGGTTTCTACCCGCGGGACGAACGCGCTGAAGAACGAATATTCGGTCTCGCAGGAGCTTGGCTATCGCTACATCGGGCCCAATCTGTCCGCATCGGCGACTGCCTTCCACTACAAGTTCCGCAACCGGCAACTGGCGACGGTGATCGACGTCGGCGGCGCGCAGGTGAACTCGACGCTCAATGCCGGGGGGCAGACAACGTACGGAGTCGATGCGGAAATCGATTATCGCCCGGCGAAGGGCGTCAGCGTCTATCTTTCGGGCGAGTATCTGCACGCGCGGATCGACGATGATCTGCCGGTCGGCGGCGATTTCCTCCCCACGCGCGGCAAGCATGCGGTGTCCAGCCCGAGCGTCCAGTTCGGCGCGGGCGGCACCTATGATGACGGGCATTTGTTCGGCAGCATCGCGGGCAAGTATCTCGGACCCCAATATGCGACGTTCATGAACGACGAGCGGATCGCGGGCTATGCGACGCTCGACCTGTCGGTCGGCGTTCATCTGGCCGACTGGATCGACGGGAAACGCACGGATCTGCGCGTTAACGCGATCAACGTGACCAATCCGCACGTGCTTGCGGGGGTGCAGGCGGTCAGCACCAACGCACGTGATGTCGTGGGGAGCGGGGGCACGGTGATTTCGGGCTATGCCCCGGCCTATTACATCGGCAGCGGTGCGGCGGTCATCGCGACCGTGTCGCGTAGCTTCTGAGCATGGCCAAGGCCGCACCCGCGTCCACCGGGCATCTGGTGCACGGCATGGGCACCGCGTTGGAGACGCCCGCCTGGCCCATGATCGAGGTGGGCGAGGCCGACGCGGTCCTTGCCCGCTTTCCGGCGGCGGGCCGTATCGAGCGATTGCTGTGGCATTCGCCGCGGCCGTTTTCCGCGGCGACGCTGATCGATACGACGCGCGGGCAGTTCCTGCTGAAACGGCATGATCGCCACGTGCGGTCCGCGGTGGAGCTGTCTCAGGAACATGCGTTCGTGTCGCATCTCGCGGCGGCCGGAATATCGCTGCCCGAAATCATGCGGACGGCGGACGGTGCCAGCGCCCTGGCAATGGGCGAGGGGACCTTCGAGCTTCAGCGTCGCGCGACCGGGGCCGACCTGTATCGGGACAGGCCGTCCTGGACCCCGTTCCTGTCCTATGGCCACGCGCACGCGGCGGGTGTCGCGCTTGCCCAGGTGCATCAGGCGTCCCGCGCGTTCGCCGCGCCGGCGCGCACGGTGCAACCGCTGGTCGCGAGCTTCACCATCCTGCCGGCGAGCGATCCGATGGCGGCGGCAGAGGCCTATGTCGCGGCACGCCCCACGCTGGCGGCTTTCCTCGCCACCTTGCCGTGGCGCAAGGAACTGGAGCTGCTTTTCGAAGCACTGGCGGGAGGGCTGGCGGCGCGCCTTGCCGATCAGCCTTCGCTTTGGACGCATAACGATTGGCATCCGTCCAATCTGCTCTGGGCTGCGGACGGCACGGTTGCGACGGTGTTCGACTTCGGATTGTCCGACCGGACTTGCGCGCTGCACGACCTCGCCACCGCGATCGAGCGGACGGCGGTGGAATGGCTGCGACTGGGTGACGACGATGATGCCATCGCCGATCCGGCGGCGGCGCTGTCGTTGATCGCGGGCTATGCGACGATCCGGCCCTTGAGCTGCGCCGAGATCGAGACAGTCGTTCGACTGCTGCCGCTGGTGCATATCGAATTCGCCCTGTCCGAGATCGCGTATTTCGCAGGCGTCTTGGGGGATCCTGCGGCCGCGATGCATGCCTGGGACGCGTATGTCATTGGCCATGCCCAATGGTTCCTGTCCGCACCCGGCCAGGATTTCATGGCGCAGGTCGGCGCGGCGGCGGGCGGTTGATGTCGACGCTGGAGATCGTCGCGGTCGTCGTCAGCTTCCTGGCGATCTGGCTGACGGCACGGCGCAATCTGCTGTGCTGGCCGCTCAACCTCATCGCGTGCGGCCTGTATTTCAAGCTGTTCCTCGACGTGCGCCTCTACGCCGACATGGTGCTGCAGGCGGTGTTCGCCGTTGGTATCCTGTATGGCTGGCTGGTCTGGGCGCGGGGCAAGCGTGATACGGGGGCGGTCGTCGTGGTGCCGCTGAAACGATCACACGCGCTGATGGGGCTGAGTGGCGGGGCGATCGGTGCGATTGCGATCGGATGGTTCACCAGCCATCATACCGACGCTGCACTACCGTGGATCGACGCCACTCTCAGCAGCTTCAGCCTTGTCGCACAATATTGGACGGCGCGGCGACATTGCGAAAACTGGCTGCTGTGGATAGTCGTCGATGTCGCCTACGTCGGCATGTTCGCTTTTAAGGGGCTGACGCTGACCGCTGGATTGTATGCAGCCATGATCGGACTGGCGATCGCCGGATATCGCGAGTGGCGGCGGGCGGGGCCTGCTGCATCCATCGTCTGACAGACGGATTTTCGTGCGGACCGCCGCGCCACCATAGGCTAGGATCAGCCTGCGACTTTGAGGGCCTTGTCAAGCATCTGCAGTTCGATCGGGGTGAGCCCAGCGCGCGGATCGTCATTGAGCCGCCGTGGAACCTGTGCAGCCCTTTTGGACAGAGCCGATCCGTAAGTCCTGCGTACCATGTTCTGCTTCCTGAAGAACGAGTTAACCAATCCCGCACGCAAACGCCGACCTGCTCTGACAGTTCCATACCGCGTAGAAACGGCCATCATCAGGCTGTGCCGGATTGGTACGGCCCGGTTCGATCCCCCCCGGTCACTGATAGCGCAGGGCGTTCTCGAACCCTTCGTTCGTCTTGACCATCTTCGCCAGCTTCCGGAGATAGCTACGCACATGTCGTTCGAAACGCACGTCGTCGTAGATCCCCGTTACGGGATAGTCGTCCTGCCCGATGAGGTCCTTGATGCGCTTGGCAAACGCAGGCTGGTCGTTGACGTCAGCAGCGCCCTGAAGCCTGCTGCAGACCCATTCCTCGGCGGCGGCCTTGTCGTAATCGTCGCAAGCCTCATAGCCGCGCCGATCCGCTGCCGCCTGGTCCAGCTTCGCCGCCGCCACGCGCCGCGTCAGCCAGTTCCGAACTTGTTCACCGTCCCATATCTTTGTCGGGTTGCTCATCGCGTGCTCCAATAATCGTGCCCATGGCGGCAAGGATCGTTCGTGCGTGAACGAGCCTGCCGGCCAGTCCGCGGCAGGCCAACGGCGCTTGTCTTTCCGCGGCGGCCAAGGCAACCCCGCGCAATGCATACCGAGGCAAATCTGGAAACCATCCTGCTCGGGCCGGTCCTCCCCGACCGCGTATGTGGTGACTGCACCGTCTGTTGCACCGTCCTGACCGTGGATACGCCGGAGTTTCGGAAGCCCGGCGAAACGCCCTGCATGCACCTCACGCCACAGGGGTGCGGCATCCATGCGACGTGGCCCACGATCTGCCGAACGTGGTTCTGTGCCTGGAGACGCACCGCGGCGATGCCGGAGCAGGCGCGTCCGGATCTGTCCGGCCTTCTCGTCTCGCTCAATTTCGAACGCGCGCCGCGCAATTGCTTCGAAGGCGTGTCGATCATCGTCCGCACCACCAGTCGCGGCGGTGCGATCGACAAGGGCATGGCCGGGGCCGTTCTCGACAGCCTGTGTCATCAGCTCGTACCCGTCTGGTTTAGCGACGGGACGAAGAAGATGTTGATGCACCCGACGGACGACGTGGCCAGCCTGGTCCTGTCCGGAGAGACGGCCCCTGCGCACCTGCGAGACGAAGTTGCGGCATGGCGCGAGCATTACGGGGTTTTCGGCACCGAGGCCTAGCGATTCTGCTGGTGGGTGGACCCGGGTAGCGGGGGATTGCGGACGCGCACAAGATCAGGCGACCTAAACGCTGCTCGACCGTTGTGCGGTGCAGAGGAGTGCAATGCCATGTCCCGCCGTATTCTGATCACCGGTGCCAGCGTTGCCGGCAACACCGCCGCATGGTGGCTTGGCCGCGCCGGTTTCGACGTGACCGTGGTCGAGCGCGCACCTGCGTTCCGTGATGACGGGCAGAATATCGACGTCCGCGGTTCGGGGCGCGAAGTGCTTCGTCGGATGGGGCTTGAGCAGTCCGCTCTGGAACAGGGCACCGGGGAGGAAGGCACGGCTTGGGTCGATGCAAACGGCCACATCGCTGCGCAATTCCTGACCGCGGATCAGGACGGCGACGGACCCACCGCCGAGATGGAGATCCTGCGCGGCGACCTCGCCCGGCTGCTCTACGAGCCCGCCGCGGAGCGCGCAACTTACCGCTTCGGCGACAGTGTGACGGCGATCGTCGAGGACGATGAGGCCGCCTGCGTCACCTTCGCCAGCGGGCGGACGGAGCGGTATGATGCGGTCATCGTGGCGGAGGGCGTGGGCTCGGCAACGCGCGCGCACGTTTTTGCACAGGAGAACGCGCCGCGCTGGATGGACCTGACGATCGCCTATTTCACCATTCCGCGCGCGGCGGATGATGACCGGCTCTGGCGTTGGTACAACGCGCCCGGGGGTCGAAGCGTGTCGTTGCGACCCGATCGCCACGGCACGACACGGGTCATGCTGTCGGTCCAGCAGCCGCCCGGCGGCGAACAGGATTGGAACCAGGAGCGCCAGAAGACATGGCTGCGCAAGCGGTTCAGCGATGCCGGCTGGCAGTCCGCGCGCGTGCTGGACGGCATGGACACAACCGACGACTTCTATTTCGACGTACTACGTCAGGTGCGGATGCCGCGCTGGTCGAAGGGCAGGGTTGTGCTGACCGGAGATGCCGCGTGGTGCGCCACGCCGATCGCCGGGATCGGTACGACGCTGGCGATCACCGGGGCCTACGTGCTGGCCGCCGAGATGGCGCGGTCCGACGATGTCGTAGCAGCGTTTGCCGCCTATGAGCGCGCGATGCGCCCGATGGTCGAGGATGCGCAGGGGGTCCCCAAAATCGCTCCGCGACTGATGAATCCGCACAGTCGGCTTGGCATCCGTCTGCTGCATGGTGCGTTAAGCGTGGCAAGCCGCCCCGCTGTGCGCGGCATCACCGGCAAGCTGTTTGGCGGTAGCACGAAGGAACCCGACTTGTCGCAATATGATCAAAACCGCACGGACGGGTCTTCCGACGCACCGGAACGCGCTGTGACGGCAGCCGGAAAGGGCGCACTGTCGCCGCTGCTGGCGCTCGGCGCGGTTGGTCTCGTGCTTGGCGTGAGTGCGGTCGTTGGGCGGCGCAACGCGCCCGATCCCTCGCATCCCCGGATCCGCAAATGGTATCGCGGGCTCGACAAGCCCGGTTTCACGCCGCCCGATGCGGCGTTCGGGGCAGTGTGGCCCGTGCTCGAGACCGGGCTGGCTGTCGGCGGGTATCGGCTGTTGCGCCAGCCCTCGGGCACCGCGCGCAATACTGCCGTCGGATTGTGGTTGCTCAACACCGCGATGGTCGGCGGCTGGACGCAATTGTTCTTCCGCGAGAAGCAACTCGGCGCGAGCGCCGCTGCATCGGGCGCGATGGTCGCGTCGAGCGCCGCTTACGTCGCCGCGGCCGCGCGGGTGGACAAACCGGCGGCTGCGGTCGGGATCCCCTTCGTTGCGTGGCTCGGTTTTGCGACTCTGCTTGCCGAACGGATCTGGCGCGACAATCCGGAAAAGGGGCGATGAGCCAGTGAGGCCCAAGCCCGATACGCCCGCCCCGGGACAGGAAAGTGTCTGGCGCTATCCGCGGCCGGCGATCGCCGAGCCAAGTCGCCGCCGGATTCATATCGAACACGCCGGAATCATCGTCGCCGACACCAATGCGGCGGTGCGCACGCTCGAGACGAGCCATCCGCCGAGCTGGTACATCCCGCCGGATGCAATCACGCCCGGCCTGCTGCGTCCGTCGACCCGCCGTTCGTTCTGCGAATGGAAGGGCGAGGCGCGCTACTGGCATGTCCAAATAGCCGGACGCACGTTCAATGACGTGGGCTGGAGCTATGCGAACCCCACTCCTGCCTTCGCGATCCTTCGGGATCATGTCGCGTTCTACGCGGCACCTTTCGACCTGTGCGCGGTCGATGGCGAGCGGGTGATCCCCCAGCCCGGCGGTTTCTATGGGGGCTGGATCACGTCCGACCTTGCAGGGCCGTTCAAGGGCGTCCCCGGCAGCATGGGATGGTGAGTGTGACGTTACCGCAAGGGCTCGCCGACTGGCGCGAGCTGCCGCGGGTTCGTGCGATGAATGACCGCCCCGTCGCGAAAGGTGCGCGTTACGTCCTGTGCTGGCTCCAGCAGGCGCTGCGTGCAACCGACAATCCGGTTATCGACGCAGCGGTCCGGCTTGGCAATGTGCTGGGCTTGCCGGTGCTCGTCTATCACGGCGTGCGGGAGGATTATCCCTATGCCTCCGACCGGCTGCATCACTTCATCCTTGGTGCGAGCCGCGATCTTGCCGCGGGATGTCGGGCGCGGGGTCTTGCTTGCGTCCAGCACGTCGATCGCGCGAGGCATCGCGAGAAAGGGCTGGTCTACAGGCTCGGTGCCGACGCCGCTGCGCTGGTGCTGGAAGACCAGCCGACGTTCGTGGCACGCTGGCAGGCGGAGCGGGTGGCCGAACGGATCAAAATCCCAGTCTATGCGGTCAACGCCGCGTGCCTCGTACCGCCTGCCGTTTTGGGCGAGGGGATCGGGGGGCGTTCCGGCTTCCTGCGACGCCATGAACCGGAGCGGGCGGCATGGACCGTCGCCGACGACGAGTCGACCGACATCGCGCCCTATGACGGTACGTTGCCGTTCGTGCCCGATACGCTGGAGGGCGACCTCGACGCATTGATCGCCGAGCTGGATATCGATCACAGCCTGCCAGCAAGCGCCGCCTTTCCCGCAGGACGAGCGGCGGCGGAAACGCGGCTAATGCGCTTGATCCAGGACGTTCTGCCCGGTTACGCCACGACCCGCAACGATGCGACACGGCGCGAGGGCGCAAGCGGCTTGTCGCCCTATCTCCATTTCGGAGTGCTCGGGCCGCGCGAGGTGATGCGCGCGGTGGAGCAGGCGGCTGTCGGGGCACGCCACAGCATCAAGTTCGCCGACGAACTGCTCGGGTGGCGCGAGTGGTTCCATTATCAGGCACGCGCTCTGGCCAAGCCAGAACAGTACGACCGTGTCGCCGGTTGGGCGCGCGCGACGCTAGCTGACCACGCCGGCGACCCGCGGTCCCATCTGGAAAGCCTGACGGCGATGCTGCTAGGCGAGACGCGCGATGAAAGCTGGAATGCTTGCCAGCGCCAGTTCCTGCGTTTCGGCTGGATGCACAACAACCTGCGGATGTATTGGAGCAAGCGCATCATCGCGATGACGCCCGACCCCGAAACCGCCTGGGCAACGGCCTGTTACCTCAACGACAGGCTGAGCCTGGATGGTCGTGATCCCGCGACGTACGGCAATATCGCCGCAATGTTCGGCGGGTCGCCCGGGGATACCGACCGCCCCGTCTACGGGCGCGTTGCGACGCGCAGCGATGGGTCCACCCGCTCGCGCGATGGCGGTGCCGCATGGCTCGCCAAGGCGGCGTCGCGCCCTGTCCCTGCGGTGAGCGTTCCCGTAGATCTGCCGCGCGCGCTTTATGCCCCCGGGTGACAGACTTACTGATCAGCCCGTAATCTTGACCCGAAACGCCAAACGAACAGCATGACCCAACGGGACAAAGCCAACCGGACGCTCGTCGTCGTCTTCGGCGCTGCGGTGCGTCCCGACGGCACCGCCAGCCCGGCGCTCGCGCGCCGCGTCGGCTATGCCGCTGCGGTCGCGCAAAGTGATCCAAGCGTGGATCTGTTCCTGTCGGGCGGGGTAGGGACGTATCGCCCGTCGGAAGCACGCGCGATGGCCAATATGGTCGATGGCGTCGTGTCCGCCGAGCGGCTCATCCTCGACGAAGCCAGCCGCGACACGCTGCAGACGGTAGAGGCGGCGGTCGCGCATGGGCGCGAACATGGCTACGGCACGATCCAACCCTGTACGGATGCGTATCATCAGCCGCGCGTGATCATGCTGTTCCGCCTGATGGGGTTTTCGACCCGCGCGGTGCCGATCGTCGCGCGCGGCCCGAAGCGGTTGCAAGCCAAGATGTGGGCCCGTGAATTTGCCGCGATCCCCTATGACGCAGTGGCCGGCCTCAACGCGGTTTGGCGCGGGCGCCGCAAGTAACGGCGCCGTCAAAGGTCGCGCAGCGCCGCGGCGGGCTTGGCACGAAGCGCAGGAATACTGCCCGCGATCCCCATCCCGAGCGTGATCGCGACCGCGAGCGCCAGCGTCGCCGCAACGATGTCCCAGCGCGGTGCCCAGGCGATCGAGAACACCTGCGTCACGACATACCATCCCGCCCCCGTTCCGACCGCCAGCGCGACCACTACCAGGATCGCCGCCAGCATCGCATATTCCAGCGCCTGCGCGCCCAATACCTGGCGTCGGCTGCCGCCGAGCAGCTTGAGGATCACCGCATCGTACCGCCGTGCGCGCGCCGATGCCGACACCGCGCCGATCAGCACCGCGATCCCCGCCGCCACCGTCACCGCCGCAGCCGCCCGGATCGCCACTGCGATCTGGCCGAGTACCGCGCCGAGCTGGCCGATGACGTCACCGACGCGGATCATCGTGACCGAGGGCAAAGCTGTCCCGACGCTGCGCATGATCGCCCCGTCGCGCACAGGGGGGGCATAGACGCTGGCAAGCAGGCCATGCGGCGCTTCCTCGATATAGCCCGGTGAGAAGACGATCGCGAAGTTGAGCCCAAGCCCACCCCAGTCGATCTTGCGCAAGGCGGTGATCCGCGCGGGCACATCGACGCCGAGCACCGAAACCGTGATCGTGTCGCCGATCTTCAGGCCAAGCGCCGCCGCCGCCTTGTCCTCGAGCGAAACGAGCGGGGGGCCGCGATAGTCGGCAGGCCACCACCGGCCGGCGACGACGGCGTTGCGGGGGGGCAGCGTCGCCGACCAGGTGATCGTGCGGTCCCCGCGCAGGATCCAGGCACCCTCGGGCAGCGTCTTCATGTCGGCCACGCGTTGCCCGCGCAACGCAACGATCGACCCGCGCAGCGATGGCAGTGCCTCGATCTTCGCGGCGGGGGCTGCGCCCTTGACGGCTTGAGCGAAGGCGGCGGCGTCTTCGGGTTGCAGGTCGATCGCGAAGAAACGCGGTGCCTTGGCGGGGGCTGCGTTGCGCAGTTCAGAGGACAGGCTCGCATCGATGACCGCCAGCGCGACGAACAGCGAGAAGCCCAGGCCCAGCGCCACCACGAGGCGGTCGGTCTGCGCGCCGGGTCGGTGCAGATTGGCGATGGCGAGGCGCACCAGCGGCCTTCTCGCACGCGGAAGTCTGGCAGCGGTGAACCGGGTGGCAAGGCCAACGAGCCACAACAGCACGATCAATGCCGACACCGCCCCGACGAATCCGAGCGCCAGAAGCCGGTTGGACGTCGTGAGAACCACGAGCGCAACTAGTGCCGCGACCAGCAGTGCCATCACCCCCAGCACGATCGCGGATGGTCGGCGGCGGGTGCCGAGCGCATCCCGCAGCAAGGTCGCCGCGGGCACGTCGCGTGCGCGTGCCAGCGCGGGCAGAGCGAATAGCAGTGCAACGAGTAGCGCCAGCAGCGCGGCCGTCGCCAAGGGCACGGGATAGAGCGCCAAACGTGGCGGCGCCGGAAGCGCTGCTCCGACGATCCCCGTGACCAGCCATGGTACCGCCGCACCGACCAGCAAGCCGCCGCCGATCCCGACCGCGGCGACCATGCCGAGTTGCGCAAGGAACACCGTCGCGATCGTCCGCGAGGTCGCCCCCAGCACCTTGAGCGTCGCGATGATCGGGGTCTTCCCCGCCAGATAGGCGGCAACGCCGCTCCCCACGCCGACGCCCGCGATGGCGAGCGCGGCAAGGCCGACGAGCAGAAGAAATTGGCCGAACTGGTCGATACCGCGCCGCAAACCGCCCGCCGCGCTGTCGCTCGTCCGCGCCGACCATCCTGAGTCTGATACGCGCGCGAGCAAGCGATCCCGTACCGCCTTGGCATCGGCAGGCTTGGCGAGCGCGATGCGATAGTGGCTTTCGTAGAGGCTGCCGGGCTGAACCAGCGCGGTCGCATCCAGCCCTGCCAGATCGACTAGCGCCGGGGGACCGAGGGTGAACCCCGCGCCAAGCCGGTCGGGTTCCTCCGCGATGATCCCCACGACGCGTAAGGTGGTCGTACCCATGCGGACGGTATCGCCAGCCTTCACGCCCAGCCGGTCCACCGCAGCCGCCGCGATCGCGATCTCGTGATCGTGCGGTCGGGAAGCGAGCGCCCCGGCCGCAAGCCGGAAACGCCCCACCAGCGGCCACGCCGCGTCCGTACCGCGCAGGTCGACGAGCATCGCGGGGGTGCCTTCGCCTCTGCTCATCATCGCGCGCATCGACACCGTCTCGGACACCCGGCCCGCCTGCGCGAAGGTCGCCAGTTCCGCCACCGTGGCGCGACGCTGCGACACGGTGAACTCGACGTCGCCGCCAAGGATCTGTCGGCCATTCGCGTCGAGCGCCGCGATCATGCTCGCAGCAAGGCTACCGATCCCGGCAAGCGCCGCGGTCCCGAGGAACAGGCACGCCACCAGCAGAACCAGTCCGCGCCCACCACGGCGCAGGTCCCGCAGCGCCAGCCGCCACGCGATGCTCAAGCGCGCGGCCGATCGGTGGCGATGCGGCCGTCCGCCAGCGTGACGACCCGGGCGCATCGCGCTGCCAAGGCGGGATCGTGCGTGATGACGAACAGTGTCGTCCCGCTGGCGGCGTGGCGTTCGAACAGCAAGTCCATGATTGCGGCACCGGTCGCGGTATCGAGATTGCCGGTTGGTTCGTCGGCGAAGATCAACGCAGGTGCGGCGACCAGCGCTCGCGCGATCGCGACGCGCTGCTGCTCCCCGCCCGACAGTTGCGCGGGATAGTGCCCGGTGCGGTGGCCGAGGCCGACCGCGGCAAGCTCTGTCTCGGCGCGCTCGAACGCGTCGCGCGCGCCCGCCAGTTCCAGTGGGACGGCGACATTCTCGAGTGCAGTCATCGTCGGGAGGAGATGGAATGCCTGCAGCACGATACCGATCCGCCCGCGCCGCGCGATCGCGAGTGCGTCCTCATCCAAGGCTGCGAAATCCAGCCCGGCGACCGTCACGGTGCCGCCGCTCGGGCGTTCCAGTCCGGCAAGCACCGCCATCAGCGACGACTTGCCCGATCCCGACGGCCCGAGCAGCGCGACGCTTTCGCCCGCGGACACCCTCAGGTCGATGCCGCGCAGGATGTCCACGCGTGCCGGCGCACGGCCGAGCGACAGCGAGACGTTGCGTGCTTCGATCAGCGCGCTATCGATGGGGGATGATATGGTCACGTCTCAAGCGATATGGATGGTGGCGAGGGATTGTCCATCTCGCATTGCTGTCGCCTGCGGTATTTGTGCCGACCGCGGACGCATCGCCGCGTGCCCCGGTGATCTGGGCCTTCGGCGACAGCCTCAGCGCTGGCTACGGCCTCCCACCCGCTGCAGGGTTCACCGCAAGGCTGCAGGCCGCGTTGCGGCGGGCGGGTGTCGCTGCCACCGTGCGCAACGGCGGCGTCGCGGGAGATACCGCTGCGCAAGCACGCGCGCGGCTGCGCTGGGGGCTGCGTGGGCTTGGCGCGACCCCCGATCTGGTGATCGTGGAACTCGGCGCGAACGACATGCTGCGGGGGCTTCCGGTGGGGCAGACCAGAACCAATCTCGACGCGATCCTGACGGAACTGCGGAACCGGCATATTCCCGTACTCCTCGCCGGAATGCGCGCTGCGCCGAATCTGGGGCCGGACTATGTGACCGCTTTCGAAGGCATTTACCCCGCGCTCGCCAAGCACCATCGGGTTGCGCGCTACCCGTTCTTCCTTGAAGGCGTCGCGGGAAATCGCACGCTGCTCCAGGCCGATGGCCTGCACCCGAACGCCCGCGGCGTCGAGATCATCGTCGGGCGTATGCTGCCCAGCGTTCGCTCCGCATTGAAAGAATAGGCGCATGGACCTCGACGACCAGTTCCGCCGCTATTTCGGCAGCAGCGATCTTGCCGCGTTGAACCCGTCCGCGCTCGATGCAGGGATCGAGCACATGCGGGTCGATTTCGGACTGGAAAAGGATCGCGACCGCCGCTTCGGTTTGTGGACGCTACTGCACATGCTCGGTGCCGCGCCCGATCTGGACGTCGCCTTCCCGTCCGAAGCGGACCGCGCGGCTGCACGACGCTTCATGGAGATGGCGGAAAGCCTCGACGAAGACTGACGCTCGCGGCTGCGTTGCAAACTGGTTGGTCACCCAGCGACGATGGAATAACATCATGGCCCCCGCACCGTCGAAACTCGGTTGGCTTCTGAAGCAGAACAAGCGCTATGCGCCGCTGCTGGATACCATCCTCAAGCTTGCCCCTATTCCCTTAGCGATAGGGGCTGTGCTGGCGCTGCCGATGCTGTTCATCTTCAACGGATATCTCGGCCAGCTGAACCAGCCGCCAATTCCCGTCAGTCAGGCAAGCGACTGGGTGTTCCTGCTTTTGTTTGGTATCCTGGCGTCCACGATGTTCGCCGTGATCGTCCTTCTGCCTGCGGTCTGGACCACGGTGGTCCGATGGAATGCGCCAACCATGCCGGAGCGCAAGATCAAGCTGGCCTGTGGCGTGACGGCGCTTGTCACGGTCCTTGTCGTCGCCGTGACGTTGATCGCGGATCTCGACCAGCTTGCGATCGCATTTATCGGCGGCACGGTTCTCGGCGGCATGGCAGGCGGTTGGGCCGCAACCGGTCGGCCACCCCCACATAAAGACGTTTTCGCGGCGTCCGCCGGTTTCATGCTGTCGGCCTTCGTCGTCCTCATATGGCTGGTGTTACTATTGTCGTTGCTGTCGCCGATGTTCGAAGCGTTCGTGAATGGCCGATCGCACCTGGTCTTGGTCGGAATGATGGTGGTGCTGCTCGCGATGCTCGGCTTGTCGATCGTCAAGCCGGCGCTCGGCGCTATCGTAGGGGCCTTGATCACCGGTTACTGGGTATCGGAGCAGGCGTCCCCCGATCGTGGAACGTTGATTGCCAGCGCGCTTTACGCAGCCGACCTTGGTGGCGGGCGACCGGCGCACGCAGCCCAGCCGGATGCGTTAGGGGAAATATGCAATCTTGGCGTCGACGAACGACCCGTTTTGTACTTTGAAGTTGCGGGTTGCAGTCGCGCGGCAGCGTATCGACGTCTGCGCGCCCTCAAGGGAAACAATAGTATTGAACGGAGACAGCAAATCCAGCGTTGGAATATGCGGGCCGTAGAACAGGGCGCGCCGAGGCGTTGACCACTTACATTTCAGTCGTACTGGCGGAGATGTAGTAACCTTTTCCAGACGGGACTGGCGCGATCGGTGATAACAGGCTGGGGCTCAAGACGAAATGGACATCGGACTTGTCCAATCGTGTCAGGTTGACGGCAGGGATCAACACCCCCTAGCGTAATGGTACCGATAACAAGGTGACCGTGCATCGAGTCGCCAGGGGGTTGAGGAGCTGACGATGACTGGGTCCGACCAGACGATACGGCATCGCGGCATATGGCGGGTCTTGACGACCGTCTTGCTGGGCCTGTCCATACCGGCCACGCTCCACGCGCAGACCGCCGGCAACGTGGTCGAGGCGCTGCCCCCGCCAACCGGACTCGCACCGTTCTTCAGTCCGGCGACTGCTGCTCCCGGTACCCCGGACGAGGACGGATTCCTTCGCCGCTGGCTGTTGCTGGAGCCGATCGTCAAGCCCAACCGGACGAACTCGGGCTTCACATCGGCCTATGTGCGCGATGCCTTATCGCCCGCAAACTATCCTGGCCGGTTCGACGCCGTGCCGCGGGACGGTCAAACGACGACCGCACCAGGTACGCCGCGGTGGCACGCGCTCGATACCAACCTGTTCGACGTCAAGCTGTTCAATCTGGCGCAAGGGCTGGGCAAGCCGACCTACGGCGTCATCTTCTGGGCGGTCACCGTCGTCGACAGCCCGCGCGAGATGCGGGACGTTCGTCTCGCGGTCGGCTCCAATTCCGCTTCCGTGTGGTGGCTCAACGGCAAGGAAACCGTCGGCCTGTTCGGCGATCGACGCATGGTCATGGACGACGTGCTGTCGCGCCCCGTGACGCTTCGCAAGGGGCGCAACGTCCTGCGCGGCGCGGTGATCAACGGACCCGGCCTGAGCGACTTCTGCGTCCGCCTGCTCGACGAAAGCGGCCGTCCGATCCGGGACATCAAGGTCGACGTGAAGTGAGGATCATCATGCAGCGCTCCATCGTCCTGGCAGCAGCGATGCTGCTCGCGGTTCCCGGTACCGCATCGGCGCAACTCGAGGGCGAGCCGTTCATTCACGATCCGTCGACCCTGACCTTGTCGGACGGCAAATGGTGGACCTTCGGTACCCGCGGCGGTGGGCTCGTGTCCGACGATGGCTGGGTCTGGCACAGCGGTGGCGAACGGCCCGGGGGCGGTGTCGCACCCGACGTGATCAAGATCGGCGACCGCTATTACGTTGCCTATGCCGTCGGGGGCGGGGGGATGAACGGCGGCCATTCCAGCAACGTCAAGATCATGTGGACCAACTCGCTCGATCCCAAATCGCCGGCGTTCGGCTATCATGACGTCGGGATCGTCGCATCGACCAACGGGATCGAAGTGGCGGATGCGATCGACCCGGCGTTCCTCTACGCCGACGGGCATCTGTGGCTGAGCTACGGCACATATTTTGGGTCGATCCGCATGGTCGAACTCGATCCCAAGACCGGAGGTCGTCTGGCGGGCAACCAGCCCGTTGATATCGCTATCGACATGGAGGCGACCGCGCTGCTGCACCGCGACGGGTGGTACTATCTGCTGGGGACGCATGGGACGTGCTGTGACGGGCCCAACTCGTCGTACAACATTCGGGTCGGTCGTTCGCGCAGTCCGCTTGGACCGTATGTCGACAACATGGGCGTGCCGCTCCTCAAAGGGGGTGGCAAACTCGTCGTGGCCGGACGGGGGCGGCAATATGGCCCCGGGCATTTCGGACTGATCGACCTCGGGGACGGCGTCGAGAAATACTCGATGCATTATGAAGCGGATCTCGATCGCAGTGGGCGCAGCGTCCTCGCGATCCAGCCGCTACTTTGGAAAGACGGCTGGCCCGTCGGTGGCGCGAACATTGTACCCGGCACCTACGAGATCCAGTCCGAGCGCAGTGGCGGAGCCCTGCAACTGGCGGTCGATTTCGTGCGCATGCCCTTCAACGTGCGGCGCAGTTTCATGGCGAAGAGCAACGAGCCCGTAGCGCCGATCCCCAATCAGACACTGGCGGAAGGTCGGACGTCGTGGCCCGCGGGGGACGCCGAGGTGGATCTGGGCGACTATATGATCCGCGCGCATCAGCAATGGACGATCTCACCGGTGGCGGGCGCAGGCGGTGCGTTCGGCGCGCCTTACTACAAGATCGTCATCGCCGGGACTGAGCGCGCTCTTGCGGTCGGTCCGCAAGGGACCGTTCGCGCCGTACCGACCTTCGATGGTTCCCAGGGACAGCTCTGGCGGATCGATCAGCTGAACGACGGCACCTACCGGATCATGCCCAAGGTCAGCGTCGGGTCGAAGGGGCCTGTGGCACTGGTGGCCCTTGGCCGAAGCACGCCGGCGCTGGCAGCATTCTCTCCCGCCAGCGATACAGGACGGTGGACCTTCCAGCGGCCCTGACCCGGTCTCGAGTTTTCGACCAACAGTCCCAAGCGTGATCGACGGGGGGACGAACGGGCGAGGAACGCTCCGGCAGGAGATGCGAGATAGTCTGGCGCCACCTTAGGCGCACGGCTAGCCTTCGGTCGCCTAGCCAATGTGCGAAACAGGAGGATTCGGTGCAACGCTACTCACGTGCCGGAGCGATCGCGGCCGTTCTGGCGGCTGCCCCGCTTCCCGCTGCACCAGTTCCTGCCACAACGGTGGCGGAGCAGGCTCCCGCCTTTACGGTCCGTCTCTATGAGGGCGGGGAGGTTGACTCGCGCAGCCTTGCCGGCCGCGTCGTGATCCTCAATTTCTGGGCGACCTGGTGCGCGCCGTGCAAGCGCGAGCTTGTCGAGCTCGATGCGGTGCTCGCGCGGCATGGTGCCGCTCGCGTTGCGGTGTTCGCGATCGACGCCGGGAAGCGGACAGAGCCGCGGCTGCTCGCGCGTCAGGCGGCGGCGATGCGCGTGCCCGTCGCGACCGCCATCACCGCGCCATATCGCCCACGTGGTGCCGCGGTTCCGACGACGTATGTGATCGACCCTTCCGGGCGGATCGTGCGGGTCGAGGCGGGGGCGTTCCGGCCGGGCGAAATCACCCGGCTGGTCGACACGCTGTTAGGGGTTACTTCGGCATCTGGTAATGGACGTTGACCGACTGGCCGACGCACCCAAGCACTTCGTTGCCGAGCGTCGGCGGAAGATATCGGAAGCGTGCGACAGCGCGCTCGGTCGCTGGCCCGAAGACGAACGGCGGATAGGCGATCACCGTGCGCGTCTGCTCGACCCGGCCATCGGCGGCAATGTCGAACGCCACGCGCGCATTCCCCTCGAAGTTCCAGCGTAGCGCCTCGCTCGGGAACGCGGCGCTTGAGATATTGGTGTTTTGCGGGACGGGGCGGACATCGAGCAGCGAGCATTGCTCGGGCGTGATGCCCGCCTCGGTCAGTCGCTGGTCGGCGCGGGCAGGGGCACCGTCGCGTTTCTCGATCAGCGACAAATGGAGCTGTGCGAGGCTGCGGATCGGATCGTCCTGCGGAATTGATGCCGCGGGCGTTGCGATCACCCCCTGCAACAGCTGGCGTGCCGGTGCGAGCGTGCCGCTCGCTTCGAGCGCCAGCGCCTGTTCGGTGCGCAACCAGGCGCGCGCGCGTTCAGAACCTGACTGCGTTTCGAGCCGCGCGACCGCAACGCCGAAAGCGCGTGCCTTGTCGCTTTCATACCCGCTGCGCGTGGCGGAACGGACCGGGGAAGCCCCGACGAATAGGGCGTAGGCACGCGCTTCTGCAGGCGCATTTAGCGAAACCAGCACAGCATCGAGCGCGGCAACCGCCTCGGCGCGACTACGATTGTCCTTCGCGGTATACACCGCCGCCAGCGCCCGGGGAATGGCACCGGCACCGGGCTGGTTCGGATCAAACGTAGGGGTGATCACGTCGGGATCGACGTGGATCTGCGTGAGCCAGTCGCGCGTCCGATCGTTGAACGCATCCGACAGCGCGAGCAGGGGCGGGCGCTTGACGCAGCGCAGTTCGAGCCGGATCGACTGTCGCCAGAATGGATCGAGCTTTGCCAGTGCAGCGGGTTGCCAGCGCCACTCCGCGACGGCTGCGGCGAACACGTTGCCCAGTGGCCCCGGCTTGCTTGCATACACCGGACTTGCCCCGGAGACGCGCCCGTTGTCCTCGATTGCAAACTCGACCACCGCGACGTCCTGCGGCGCGACGTCCCCGCCGCACACCGGCAGGTCCTTGTCCGACATCGTCATCCAGCTTTGGTCGGGCAAATGCCCTGCGCCGGAATAGGTCAGATATTGCCGCACCTTTTCCGAATCGCCGAGGCGGGCATAGATGAGCGCTGCATTGCCGCGGATGCGCACCTGACTGATCGAGACTTTGGTCGTGGTCCGGCCGGTCAGGTCGAGCGCCTGTTCGATGAACGGCGCGGCGAGTTTGGGCTGCCCGCGATTGAGGTCGGCGAGCGCGCGTACGCTGAAGAAGTTAGCCTGGTCGGTCTTGGGCAGTTTGGCAAAGCTGGGGGCGTCGGCGCGGACCGCGTCGAGCGTCGCCGCGGCCAGATCGGGCTGCTCAGTGAGTGCGGCCAGCGCCAGTGTGTAGCGCACCGACAAGGCGTCCGTGGACTTGGTGTCGGTTTCGGCGGCGATTGCACGTTGCAACTCGGTAATCGCCTGCGTGTTATTTGCCCCGCCACGGTGCAGGCTGCCAAGCAACCGCAGGGAATACGCCAGGTCCTCGTCGCGCGTGACCTTTTGTGCGGCGAAGGCACGGACCGCGAGCGTCGCCTCGGCCATCGCGGGATCGAACTGGCCGCTCTGCTGTAGTGCATAGGCGAGGCGCGCCCGGATCACGGCGGTCGATCGCGCCAACGGTGGCAACCCCGCCACCGCGGCGCGATAGCCGGTGATGGCGGCGGCAAAGTTGCCCTTTTCCAATGCCGCCTGCGCGGTGTCGAACAGCATTTGCGGGGTTTGCGGTGCTGTCTGTGCTATGGCGCTACCGCCCCCCAGAACCGCCGCACATGCCGCAACCCGAAGCCAGCCTTTGCTGATCCGTCGCATTCAATCCCCCCGTTTTCAAACCCCTGCGGGACGATAACAGGGGAAAGCACCGTACGTAAGCGTCATCTTCAAAGGCTCGGGCGCGCGCGGACGGGGCAAAGTGGTGCGCCATGCCCGGGACATCAAACGCCGCCCGGGCGACGAGCGCGAACGGCGGTCAGAATAATCCGGGCGCTATCACGTGGCACGGTTTCGCGGCGGGGCGGCGGCGAATGCGGCGGCCACCGCCTCACGCATAGGCTTCGGTCTGAACTCCCTGTCGTACAACGTCGGCCGGCGAAGCGCTTTGTCCTTGCGCGGTTCGAACCCCTCGATCCAGCTGTATCGGTCGCACAGCCCCCAGCTGAGCACGTCGCGCACGGCCGGATAGCTCAACGTGACGTCCAGATATCCCTTCGTGAAATCAGCGACGGCGCGGTCCCGCGGCGTGATCTCGGTCGGCAATCCGTTGTCGCGCACGTCGAGCTCGGTCAGCACCAGTGCATAGCCCATTTGCGTCACTGCATCGAGGAACTGTCGCCAGTCCCGTTCGAGCCGAGTCACGCTGGCCCTGGCATCCAGACCCTGGGTCACGAGATGCGACTGCACGCCAAGCGCGTCCACGGGCGTCCCACGGCGCTTGAACCCTTCGAGCAGTTTGAGCACGCCGGCACGGTGGGATGCGTTTCCCGGCTCCCAGCTCATGTAATCGTTATAGACCAGTTCTGCGCGTGGGGCCCCGGCACGCGCGGTGTGGAACGCCAGATCGAGCGTCGCCTCCGCCCCGCCAATCGCGGTCGACAGGCTGGTATCGTACAGCTGCCCGTCTGACGGGCGGACGGCTTCGTTGACCACGTCATAGCTTTCGATCCGCTTCCCATAACGCGCCAGGACGGTATCGATATGCGTGGTCAGCAATCGCTCACCCTCGCGTTTCGGCGTCGCGCTGAAATCGTAGCTGTTGAGCCATCTGGGCAACCATTTGGGTTGATGCCACAAAAGGTTATGGCCCCGCGTAGCTAGGCGCTTACTTTCGGCCCAGGCGACGATGGCGTCGAACCGTTCAAACGCGAAGGCGGTCGGCGACGGCCGCAAGGCCTGCCACTTCATCTCGTTTTCGGCGACGATCACCCCGCACTCCGCCGCGACAAGCCGCGCGTACGGTGGGTTGGCAATCGATCCGCGATCGGCCCCCGCGGTGCCCCAGCTGATAGCGGAGCCGAACCGCAAGCCCTTGCGTCGCGCCAGCACGTCGAGGGAGGGCGGGGTGTCGGTCTTTGCCACAAGCGGGGAAGCCACCGCACCCATGATACCGGCCATCAGAACGTCGCGACGCGCAAAACCGGTCATGATCAACCTCTTCGAGGAGTAACACTATCGATGATGGCGTTAACTCTCGAAGGTTGGGGGCGTGACGTCAAGGATTGGCATTGGCCACTGCGGAGCGCGTGAGCCGTCCGTTACCCACGGGTATCCGACCCTCGCGACAATGAGGTCAGGGTTCTGCTTCTTGGCACGTTCGGTAAAACCGACGGCGCACGGAACGATCGCGGCTTCCGATACGCGGTTGCGCACCGGAAGCCGTGATCGTTGCCCGTTTAGAAGTTCAACCGGAAGCCGATGTCATAGCGCGGCCCGAAGTTCTGATAGCCGAGCAACTGGTTATCGAACCGACCCGTCGTGATGTACTTGGCGTTGAACAGGTTGGTGCCCTCGATGAACACCTGCGCGTTCTTGGTCACGGTATAGGCCGCACTTCCGTCGAACTGGCCGTAGTTCCGAACGAAGACGGGTTCGTTGCCAGGGCCGCCCGCGAGCGTCTGCAGGAACCGCTCGCGCCGGTTATAGGCGATGCGCGCCGAGACACCGTACTTCTCATAGAAGACCGTCCCGTTCTGTGAGTTGCCGATCCCCTCCGCAGCGAAGGACTGGCCGACTTGCGTCACGTCGAAGCTCCGATTGGTGCTGACGAACGTGGCGTTCGCCTGCACGCCGAACCCGCTGAGGATGCCCGGTGCCCAGTCGAGCGTATGGACGAGGTTGAGTTCGAGCCCGCGGATATCGAGCGACTCCGCATTGCGCGGCCGCCGTACGCTGAACCGCGCGGTGTTCAGCCCGGTGATCAGGCCGCCGACGGGTAAGTTGCCAGAATTGGCGATCGTGAAGTTTTCCGGTGCGAAGGTCTGAACGATGAAATCGTCGATGCTCTTGTAGAACACCGCCGCCGACAGCGTCGTCGTCCGCGTCGGATAATATTCGAACGACAGATCGAAATTGGTCGCGCGATAGGGCTTGAGTTCAGGGTTGCCCCCGCTTGCAGTCAGCGTCGCCGGACGCAGCGTATCATAGTTGAGGTTCGGCGCGAGATCACCGATCGCAGGACGCGTCAGCGACTTGTAGGCGGCGAAGCGGGCCTGGAACTTGGGCGCGATGTTCACTCGGACGTTCAGGTTCGGCAGGAACGTGTTGTAGGTCGATTCCTTGTCGACCGAGACCGTCTGACGGTTGTTGGCAAAGACACCGTTGTAGATGGTGGGATCGCCCGCCACCGGCAGCAGGTCCGTCAACTGCAATTGCTGCCCGAACGACCGCAACTCTGTGTGCTCGTAACGCGCACCGACGTTGACGAACCACGGAACGCCGCCAAGCGTCCCCTCGAAGTCGACGTCGGCATAGCCTGCGTAGACCGTCTCTCGGACCCGCGTCGAAGGCTGCGCCGTCGCGGCATAGCCGTTCGAGGCAGCATAGAGCGCAGCCGTCGTTCCCGGCGCATTCCCGCGCGCCTGGTCCAGTGCAGCTGTGGCGGCCGGGCTGGTGAGGAAGTTCAGATAAGCACGTGGATCAAAGGTAAGGAACGACGTCGGCAACTGGCTCGAGCCGAACGATCCGATGGAGAATGGCGAGAGCAGCGAGGAATCGGCGAAGGTCGAATAACCGCAATAGACGCAGCCGACGTTCGGATCGGACGTGATCGGCACGTTCTGCTTGTCGCGCGATGTCCGCATCAGGCCGAACCGGAGCACCTTGAGCGCGCCCGAATCGGCTTTCCATTCGGTGTTGAGGCGATATTCGGTGACCTTCTCGGTCACGTCATTGCCGCTGACGCCGGCGATGTGGGTTTTCCCAAGCGTGGGATCGGACAGCGCCCCCGATGCATAGCCGAAGGTCGAGGGGATCCCGCCGCCTTCTGCCGCCGTGAAGCTGTACGGCGTCGGGGTTCCGATCACCGCGAAATAGGATTTGCCGCCGCCCGAGTTCTTCGCACGCGATTGCGTCGCATCGAGCACGACCTTGACGGTGTCGCTGGGCTTCCATTCGACGTTGCCGCCGAATTCGTATGTCGTCGTCTCACGCACGCTGCCCGAGGCGATGAAATCCGCGTTGCCGTTGGTGCTCAGCCCGGTGATCGACCGATTGGCGTCGATCGTTGCCGCCGTGTAGTTGGAAGGCTCGAACCAGCTGCCGAGGCCGTGGCCGCTCTGGTCGCTCTTGAAGCGGTTGTACAAGCCGTCGACGGTCAACGTCAGCGTGTCGGTCGGGGCATATTGCCCGACCAGCGTCGCGCCGAGCCGCGTGCGGCGATCGACGGTGTTGGTGATGTTCTGGTTCCGCGGCGCGTAGACGTTGGTGAACAGCGGCGCGTTGTTGGGGCCGACCGACGTGTTGGGGATGTAGCCGTCGTTCGAAATCGAATCGATCGACGCAATGCGCTTCTGATAGGACAGCGACGCGAGCAGCCCGATCCGGCCGTCGGCGAACGTGTCGCTGAGCAGGCCGAACAGCTGCGGCGTGAATTTCTCGCTGTTCTTTTCGTACAGGCCCTTGGCGCTGAACACGCCCTTGAACTTCTTGAGATCAAGCGGGCGCGGGGTCTGGACGTTGATCGTCGCGCCGATGCCGCCGCCCTGGAGCGGGGCCTGCGAGCTCTTGTAGACCTGTGCGCCGCTGATCAGTTCGGCGGGGATGAGATCGAACGAGAAGGCGCGGCTGTAATTGTCCGAGGCGAAGCTGCGGCCGTTGAACAGCACGGTGTTGAACGCCGGCCCGAGCCCGCGGACGGTGACCGACTGGCCTTCGCCGCTGCTGCGATCGATCGCGACGCCAGGAATGCGCTGGAGCGATTCAGCGACGTTCGCGTCGGGGAACTTGCCGAGATCTTCGGACGAGATCGCATCGAGGATGCCCGACGCGTTGCGCTTCTGTGCAGCCGACGACGCGAGGCTGCCGCGGATGCCGGTGATGACGATGTCAGGTGACGCGGCATCCTGCGCCAGCGACGGCGGAACAGACGTATCAGCACCGGCGGTATCCGCGGGGATCCCGGCCTGTGACGGTGGCTGTGCCTGAGTCGGGGCCTGCGTCTGCGCCTGCGCCGGCATGGCGGCTGCCAGCATCACGACAGCGGCCACTGCGGTGCTGCCCATCAGGCCGACAATACGCCGATTGAATGACTGCGTCTGCGAAAAGTCCGACATATATCCTCTCCCCCTTTTCTACTCGTTCCGCATCATCTGTACGGATTTCCTGAAGCCGGTTTATTTCATTTGTCCGATATATCAAGGTCTATTCGCAGGGCCCGTTTTGCGCGATAGGGGCGATCAGGGAGAGCGCATGCAAAAGCAGCAAACCGGAACCAAATCCGACATAATCCGGACGATCGTGGTCGTCGGCGGGGGATCTGCCGGCTGGATTGCGGCTGCCAGGCTCGCCGCGAAGGGCGCGCGCGGATCGGACGATATCGTCGTCAAGCTGGTCGAATCCGCCACCGTGCCGACGATCGGCGTTGGCGAGGGAACGTGGCCGACGATGCGCAACACGCTTGCCAAGATCGGCATCGGCGAGACCGAATTCCTGCGATCGTGCGATGCAGCGTTCAAGCAGGGCGCTCGGTTCGTCGGCTGGAAGGACGGATCGGCGCGCGATGCCTATTACCATCCGCTCAATCCTCCCGCGGGTGCAGCCGACCTGAACCTGTCGCCGCATTGGCAGGCGTTTGTTGCGGAATCACCGGACCGCGATTTCGCCGACTGGGTCGATTTCCAGCAGGCGCTGTGCGACGCCGGTCTTGCCCCGAAGACGATCACCGCGCCTGAATATGGCGGGGTCGCCAATTACGCTTATCATCTCGATGCGGGCAAATTCGCGACGTTGCTGCGCGAACACGCAGTGGGTCGGCTCGGCGTCGAGCATATCATCGGTGATGTGACGGACGTGGTGATGGCCGACAATGGCGACATCGCTTCGCTTGACCTGGCCGACGGCGGCAGCGTCGCCGGGGATTTGTTCATTGATTGCACTGGGTTCGCAGCACGCCTGATCGGGAAGGTGTACGGTGTGCCCTTCCGGCGGTGCAATGACATCCTCTTCGCGGACCGCGCGATTGCGATGCAGGTGCCGTATCCCGATGAGAATACGCCGATCACCAGCCATACCGTATCGACCGCGTCGGATGCCGGGTGGATCTGGGATATCGGTCTGTGGGCACGCCGCGGCACGGGCTATGTCTATAGCAGCGCGCATATCGACGACGATGCTGCCGAGGCTGCGTTGCGCGCTTACGTGGGACCGCAGGCCGAGCACCTTTCGACGCGGCGTATCTCGATCGAGGCGGGGCATCGTGAGCGGTTCTGGCAAAACAACTGTGTTGCCGTGGGCTTATCGGCGGGCTTTCTGGAACCACTGGAAGCGTCCGCGCTGATGCTGGTCGAGGCGTCGATGGACGCGATCGCCGATCGCCTGCCACGCACGCGCGGCGCAATGGACACTGCGGCCCGTCAGTTCAACGAATCCTTCCGCCACCATTGGGAACGGATCATCGAGTTCCTCAAGCTGCATTATGCGATCACCAAGCGCACTGATACCGCCTTCTGGCGGGATAATGCCGCACCGGAGTCGATCCCGGATGCGCTGAAGGAGCGCCTCGACCTGTGGCGGCAGCATCCCCCGGCGCCGCAGGATTTTGCTCATGCGCGCGAGGTGTTCTCCTGGCCGAGCTACCAATATGTCCTCCACGGTATGGGATTTGAGACGCAATATCCGACAGTTGCGGCGTCATCCCCAGACGCGGTCTTAGCGCGCCGTTGGGTCGGGCGGATCGAGCGGATGCGGGGGGATGCGGTGGCGCAGATGCCGAGTCACCGCAGTTTGCTGCGTGCGATCCGTGAGCATGGGTTGCAGGCGGTATGAGCCGGATCGTCCCGCTCGATGCTGCACGGCACCATGCTGTTTGCGTCGATACGATGGCCGGCGCGGCGGCTCGGCAGTTCGTGCAGATCGGGCTGTCGGAAATCGCGTTGGCGGCGGCGGACATGCCGCTGTTTCTCGTCAAGGATGGGCAAACCGGCCGGTTCAACCTGGTCGCGCTGTTCGGTCTCATCGAGCAGCGCAACCTGTTCTGGCAGCAGGGCGGGATGCAATCGACCTACCTTCCGCGTGCTGCGTCGCTGACCGCGTTCCGGATAGATCCCGAGGGATTGGAAGGCATTGGCCTGGATGAAGCAGACCTAGCCTTAAGTTTGCGCGGCGAACCGCTGTTTGCGGCTGACCAATCAGCGACGCCGTTTCTGACGTCCATCCGGGAAGCGCTTGGCGCGGTGATCGCAGACGTTGCTGCCGCACAGGCGTTGATCGACGCTTATGCGCAACTCCGCGTGATACGGCCCCTGTCGCTGGTGCTGCGGCATGCGGATGGCCACGAACATGCGATTACCGGGCTTTATGGGCTGGACGAGGAGCAGCTGGCGGCGCTTGACGATGCGACGGTTGTTGCACTGCACCGTGCCGACCGTCTCGCGCCCGCCGCGGTGATGACGGCGTCGCTCGCTCAAGTCGAACGGCTGAAACAGCTGCATAATGCAGCACAATTGCGTCCGATCGCGTCGTTTCAGCTGACGTTTTCAGCCTGAAAGCCGCAGTTTCGGTCGATTTTGACGCCATATTATGCAGCCATTGCGCGCGGCGCGGGCACACCGGCGTTTGCCGGCAGGCATAATCTAGTAGGACTAATATATCTGGTCGGCTACGCTGCCGTTCAAGACCCGAAGACGGGTATTTGGGACGGGGGGTAGGATGCGAACTGTGTCGATCGTGCTGGCGTGTTGCGCGCTCGTCGCTTCGCCTTCTACCCATGTTAAGGGCAATGCCGCCGCCGCAGTCCCGCTCGCCGCGCCAGCCGTGAAACAGCGGATGATCGTCCTGAGCGACATCGAAGCCGACCCCGATGACACGCAGTCCTTCATCCGGCTGTTTCTCTACGCCAGCGAGATCGATCTCGAAGGGCTGATCGCGACCACGTCGGTTCACATGAGGACCGCGATCCATCCCGATTCGATCCGCCGAATCATCCAGGGCTATGCGCAGGTGCATCCCAATCTGCTGAAGCATGAGGCCGGTTTCCCGACCCCCGATCGTCTGCGGTCGCTCGTCCGCGACGGGCAGCCGGGCTATGGCATGGCAACGGTCGGCGCTGGCAAGGACACGCCGGGATCGCGGCTGATCGTCGAGGCGCTCGAGCGGCCCGATCCGCGACCGCTGTGGATCTCGGTATGGGGCGGTGCGAACACGCTGGCGCAGGCGCTTCACGCGATCCGTGAGACGCGATCGCCCGACATCGCCCGGCGGCTGGTCGCCAAGCTGCGGGTCTACACCATCTCCGATCAGGACGACGCCGGTGCGTGGATCCGCAAGAGTTTCCCCGATTTGTTCTACATCGTCAGCCCCGGCGGATATGGCGCGGGCACCTGGACCGGGATCCACACGCTGATCGACGGGGCGGACAATAGGACGATCAGCAACGCGTGGCTGCGCGACAACATCCAGCAAGGGCATGGACCGCTCGGCGCACTCTATCCCGACGTGTCCTACGGCATGGAGGGAGATACGCCCGCGTATCTGTCGCTGATCCCCAACGGGTTGAGCGACCCGGAACATCCCGACTGGGGCGGGTGGGGCGGTCGGTATGAACTCTATACCCCGCCGGTCGCCACCACCGACCCGAGCGGTTTCAGCGGGGTGACCATCGTGCCGGAAACGCGACCGATCTGGGCCAACGCGATCGACACGTACACGCCGCAGGTCGCGCGCGCCTATGGCCGAACGGACGGTCCCGGCGAGCGGCAGATCAAGGATTTCCGCGCCGGGATCTGGCGGTGGCGCGACGATTTCCAGAACGATTTCGCCGCCCGCATGGCGTGGACGACCCGACCGTTCGCGCAGGCCAACCATGCGCCGGTCGTTCACCTGGCCCACCCCAACCGGCTGACGGTCAAGTCGGGCGAACGCTTCGTGCTGAGCGCGCGCGACAGCACCGATCCTGACGGCGACAGCCTGAGCTTCCAGTGGTTCCACTATGCCGAGATCGGTCATTGGCAGACGGGAATCGCAAACGGGATCGCCGCCAATATCCATACTGTCGATTTCACCGCCCCGACCGTCACCGAACCGCGCGAGGCGCATTTCATCGTCCGTGTCACCGACAAGGGCGATCCGCCGCTCAGCCGATACGAACGCGTGATCGTCACGATCACACCCTGAGCCACGCTTTACCAGGAGTTGGACCTCACATGCGATCCTTTCGTCAATTATCCGCGCCTGCGCTGCTGGCGGCGGCTGCGGTCATCGCGCCTGCGTACGCCGACGCACCGATCATCCAGACGCGCTTCACCGCCGATCCCGCGCCGCTGGTGCATGACGGCGTCGTCTATCTCTACACCAGCCACGACGAGGACGACGCCGATGGCTTCAAGATGCTCGACTGGCGGCTGTACAGTTCGACCGACATGGCCAACTGGACCGATCGGGGCGTGGTCGCCTCGCTCAAGACCTTTCCCTGGGCGGTCCAGAGCAACGACGCTTGGGCGCCGCAGGTGGTCGCGCGTGACGGGAAATTCTATCTCTACACGCCGATCAGCGTCGCGGGATCACCCAAGAACGTCATCGCGGTGGCGGTTGCCGATACGCCTGCCGGGCCGTTCCGCGACGTCCTCGGCAAGCCGCTGATCGCGCCGGGGGAGGGCTATATCGATCCGACCGTGTGGATCGACAAAGACGGGCAAGCCTATCTCTACTGGGGCAATCCGGACCTGTGGTACGTCAAGCTCAACCGCGACATGGTGTCTTATTCAGGCCCGATCACGAAGGTGCAGCCGCGGATCACCGACTATCAGGAGGGGCCGTGGTTCTACGAACGCAACGGCCGGTACTACATGGCGTTCGCCTCGACCTGCTGCTCGGAGGGGATCGGCTATGCGATGAGCGAGAAGCCGACCGGACCGTGGACCTACAAGGGCCCGATCATGAACCACGATACCCGTGCGACGGGCAATCATCCGGGAATCATCGACTATAAGGGCGGCTCCTATGTGTTCGGGTTCAGCTATGAACTCAATTTCGCGCTGACCCCGATCCATCATGAGCGCCGATCGGTATCGGTCGCCAAGTTCACCTACAATGCGGACGGCACGATCCCCAACCTCGGCTGGTGGGACAAGGCAAGCGCACCGCAGATCGGGACGCTCGATCCCTATGCCCGGGTCGAGGCGGAAACGATCGCGTGGACGTCGCGGATCAAGCGCGACCGTGACCGCCCATTCACCTGGGTGCCGGGGGTCACTACCGCGCAGGATGATCGTGGGCGGGTCTACGTCACGCGCACCGCTGATCGCAGCTACATCAAGGTGGCAGGGGTCGATTTCGGCGCGAGCGGCGCGAAGGCGTTTCGCGCCGGTTATGCCAATGGCGCGCCCGACGCGAAGATCGAACTACGGCTCGACCGGGTCGATGGCGCGGTGATCGGGACGATGCCGGTCGGCGCGGGCGGAGCGGCGGGGCAGTGGCGCGAGGCGAGCGTTGCAGTGTCCGGTGCGCGCGGGGTTCATGACCTGTATCTGGTCTTCCGGGGCGGCGATGCACCGTCGCTGGTCGATGTGGATTACTGGCGGTTCGACCGTTGAAGACGTCGCACAAAGGGGAAAGTCGCATGAAAGCTCGCTGGATGGCGACCGCCGCCGCCGCCATTCTGACGGCAAGTCCGACGCTCGCGCAGTCGCCTACGCCGCCGACCGGTCTCGACCCGCTCGGGCATATGCGGACGGCAGCCCCCGCAGCGGACGCGGCGTTCCACTTCCAGCGGCTGCGCAACGGGGTGCAGTTCACGCTCGGTGGCGTGACCAAATCGGTGATCTTCTATGCCCCCGGCGTGGTGCGGGTGAATGCCAATCTCGGGCAATCCTACTGGACGCAGCGCAGCCTGGTCGTGATCCGCGAACCCGATGCAGTGCCGTTCACGGTCCGCGAAACCGCCGGCACGCTGGAACTGTCAGGCGCGAAACTGCGTGTCTCGATCGACACGCGCACGGGGGCGGTCAGCTATTACGATCCGTCCGGCCGGTTGCTCACGCAAGAAAAGCGCGATGCTCCGCAGTCGATCGACAAGCGCGTCATTTCCGACGCGTCGACCTATGAAGTGGAGAACCGCTTCACGCTGAAGCCCGACGAGGGCATTTACGGCTTCGGCTTCACCAGCGACGATGCGGTGAACCGGCGCGGCAAGGATCTGCTGCTCGTCCAGACCAATGTCGGCATCATCATCCCCGTAATGGTCTCGACCGAGCGGTACGGGGTGCTGTGGGACACCTATTCGCAGATGCGCTTCAAGGACGATGCCGATGGCGCACGGCTGTGGGCGGAAAGCGCGCCGGGCGGGGTGGATTATTACTTCATGGCCGGCGACACGATGGACGGGGTGGTCAAGGCCTATCGCTGGCTGACCGGCGAAGCGCCGATGTTCCCCAAACAGGCGTTCGGGCTGTTCATGAGCAAGGAGCGTTACCCGACGCAGGATCGCCTCGTCGAGGTCGCACGGACCTTCCGCAAGGAGCAGTTTCCGCTCGATTACATCGTGCAGGACTGGCAATATTGGGGCAGCGACAAGGACGGCAGCTGGTCCGGGATGATCTGGGACCCGAAGCGCTATCCCGACCCGGCGGGCATGAGCCGCGAAATCCACGACCTGCACATGAAGTTGATGGTGTCGATCTGGCCGTCGGTCGGCAACGACACGCCGCTGGCTAAGGAACTCGACCAGTCCAACCTGCGGTTCGCGCCGCTCCACTGGATCTCCAAACAGGCGCGCGTCTATGATGCGTACAGCGCCAAGGCGCGCGGGATCTATTTCAAGTACATCAAGTCCGGCCTGCTCGACAAAGGCGTCGACGCGCTGTGGATGGACGGGACCGAGGTCGAGGTCAGCTCCGCGATGTGGAACCCGGTCGACAATGTGCGTGATACCAAGGCGCTCGGCAGCAATGCGATGGGTGATTTCACACGGTATCTGAACCCCTATTCGTTGCTGACGACGCAAGGCACCTATGACGGCGAGCGCGCGACCAGCGACAAGCGCGTGTTCACGCTGACGCGCTCGGCCTGGGCGGGCGCGCAGCGTACGGGGGCGGTGTCCTGGTCCGGCGACATCTACGCGAGCTGGAAGACGTTCGCGCAGCAGGTGTCGGGCGGCGTCAACGTCACGATCACGGGCAACCCTTATTGGACGCAGGATACCGGTGGCTTCTTCGTCAGCGATTTTCCCGGCGGCGAGAAGAACCCGGCTTGGCGCGAGCTGTTCGCGCGCTGGTTCCAATATGCGACGTTCAACCCGATCATGCGGGTCCACGGCACCAACGTCGAACGCGAGCCGTATATCTTCAAGACGCTCGATCCGGCGGTGTACAAGACGCTGCTCGACAGTGTGAACCTGCGCTATCGGCTGCTGCCCTATATCTACAGCTTGAGCGCAAAGGTGACGTCCGACGGGTACACGCTGATGCGCGCGTTGCCGATGGATTTCCCGGACGATCCGGCAGTGCGCAGTATCGACGACAGCTTCATGTTCGGGTCGTCGTTGCTAGTCCACCCGGTGACGCGGGCGATGTATAACATCCTGCCGTCCGGGGCGACCGTGGTGCCGACCGAGACCCTCCGCACCGCCGACGGCAAGCCCGGGCTGACCGTGCAGTATTTCGCCGGCGAGAATTTCGAGAAACCGGCGGGCACCGTGGCCGATGCGAAGATCGATCACACTTGGCCCGATCCGCCGCTCGCCGAACTTCCGCTGGGCCTGACGTCGCTCAGCCACTTCTCCGCGCGCTGGCAGGGGGAGCTGGTCGCGCCCGAGGATGGCGAATATGAGATCGGCCTGACAGGCAACGACGGGATGCGCATGTTCCTGGGCGGCAAGCCGGCGATCGACGACTGGAACCGCAGCGCGACCCGCACCCAGGTGGTGCGGCATACGCTCCGGAAGGGCGAGCGGCTGCCGGTACGGCTCGAGTTCTTCCACCCGGAAGGCGGGCGGGTGTTCCGCTTCGTCTGGCGCACCCCGAGCGAGCTGAAGCGGGATGCCGTCGCCATGAGCGCGCCGCGCGACCTGACGATGCGGACGTATTTGCCGCGCGGGAGCGACTGGTATGATTTCTGGACGAACCAGCGCTTCCGTGGTGGCGAGACCGTCGCGCGCGCGGCCCCGCTCGATGTGATCCCGCTGTATGTCCGCGCAGGGTCGATCGTCCCGATGGGGCCGGTGCTGCAATATGCGACCGAGCGACCGGATGCGCCCTATGAGATTCGCGTCTATCCCGGAGCGGACGGCGCATTTACGCTCTACGAGGACGATAACGAGACCTATGCTTACGAGAAGGGTCAGTCGGCGCGGTATGATCTGCGCTGGGACGATGCGGGGCGGACGTTGACGGTCGGCGCGCGGCGCGGGACTTTCTCCGGCATGGTGCGCCAGCGGAGCCTGAAGGTGATCGTGATGGACCGCTCCGGGAGCGCGACCACGGTGCCCGCGGCGGCGAAAGTCGTCCAGTACGATGGGCGCGCTGTCCGTGTGCGGTTCGACGCCGCGCGCTGATTGCGGCAGGCGGTTCGGGCAGAACGCGGCGGGCGGGCGCGCTTGCGCGACCATCCGCCATACGGATGAGCGTTTCGTAGGGAGCTATCCGGGCACTTGAGAGTTGCACCCCCGCAACGAATATGAGTGATTACGGCGCGGGGCCGTACCGAAACGCATGAAGTCAAAGGATCAGACTATCGCTATCGAACGGCAGCGCCTGGAAAACGGCGGGCTCATCCTCTTCGTCGTCCTGATCACGATCGGACTGGGGCTGGTCGTCAACACCTTCCTCGGCGCATTGCTGTGGTCGGCGCTGGCGGCGATCCTGTTCCAGCCGCTGTTCCAGCGCCTGCTCGCGCGCTGGCCGGACCGGCGTAATCGCGCGGCGTTGGTGACGTTGCTGATCATCACGGTCGCGGTGGTCATCCCGGCGCTGATTGTCGGCAGCATGGTCGTGGACCAGGCAGCTGGCGTGTACAGCCAGATCCGGTCGGGGCAGATCAACTTCGCGTCCTATTTCGAACAGATCCATGACGCGTTGCCGGGCCGCTTGCAGCAATTGCTCGACAGCAGCGGGTTCGGCAGCTTCGAACGCGCTCAGGCGCAGATTTCGGAAGCGATCAGCAACAGCGCCAGCATGCTGGCGAGCCGCGCCTTCTCGATCGGCGCGAATGCCGCGGCGTTCCTGCTGGCGTTCGGCGTCGGTCTGTACGTCACCTTCTTCCTGCTGCGCGACGGCGAGCGACTCGGGCCGGCGATCATCCGCGCGTGCCCGATCGAGCATGATGCGGCGGTGCGGCTGGCCGACAAGTTCGTGACGGTCGCGCGCGCGACGATCAAGGGGTCGGTCGTCGTGGCGCTGGTGCAGGGTGCGTTGGGGGCGGTGACGTTCTGGATCGTCGGGCTGCCCGCCGCATTGCTGTGGGGCGTGTTGATGGCGATCGCCGCGCTGCTCCCGGCGGTTGGGCCGGCGATCATCTGGGGACCGGTCGCAATCTATCTGTTTGCCACCGGCGCCCTCTGGCAAGCCGCGGTCGTGGTGGCGTCGGGCGTCGTCGTGATCGGGGTTGCCGACAACATCCTGCGCCCGATCCTGGTGGGCCGCGATACGGGGATCCCCGACTGGCTCGTGCTGGTCACGACGCTGGGTGGGATCGAGTTGGTCGGTTTGAGCGGCATCGTCGTCGGGCCGATCGTTGGTGCGCTGTTCCTTACCGGATGGAGCATCCTGACCGAGCAGCGGCTTGGCCTTGCGCCCGGGTCGGTGGACGGTGACGACAGCGCGCCGAAGGACGGGCATGGCAACGCCAAAAGCTGAGCGCCCGCGCACGGCGGGCATGGCGCGCGTTGTCCTGATCGCGCTCGCCGGGGCGACGGCGCTTGCGGGAGGCTTGCGGCTGCTGAGCCGGTTGCCGGACCGCAAGCCGGAAGCAGAGCCAGCGGCGCGGGGCGGTCGGGATACCACATTGAGCCGGGCGGCGGCGGCAGCGGCGGCGCGGCACCCCGATCTGACCGGCTTGCAGCTACTGTCCGACGCGCACGATGCCTTTGCCGCGCGCGTCCTGTTGGCGCGGCAGGCGGAGCGGACGCTCGACCTGCAATATTACATTTGGCACGGCGACCGTACGGGGACGCTGATGCTCGAGGCGGTTCATCAGGCTGCCGATCGTGGCGTGAAGGTGCGGTTGCTGCTCGACGACAATGGCATCGCCGGGCTCGATACCGTGTTGTCGGCGCTTGATCGGCATCCCAATATCGCGGTGCGGTTGTTCAACCCGTTCCGCATCCGCTTTCCCAAGGCGATCGGCTACCTCGCCGATTTCAAGCGGCTCAATCGCCGGATGCACAACAAGAGCTTCACCGCCGACGGTGCCGCGACGATCGTCGGGGGACGGAACGTCGGCGATGAATATTTCGGCGCGGGCGACGGCGGGCTGTTTGCCGATCTCGACGTGCTCGCGATCGGCCCGATCGTCGAAGCGATCGAGCGCGACTTCGAGCGTTACTGGAACAGCGCCTCGGCCTATCCTGCCGCGCAGATCCTGCCACGGGTCAGCGACGGCAAGCTCGACCAGTTGACCACCAAAGCATCGCTGGTCGAGCGCGACCCGGGGGCGAGGGCGTTCGTCGAGCGGCTTCGCGCGCTGCCGCTGATCCGCGACCTGGTCGACGGAAGTCTCAGCCTGACCTGGGCACCCGTGCGGATGATCAGCGACGATCCGGCCAAGGCACTGGACGCAGCGCCGCGCGAGGCGTTGCTGGCGGGCAAGCTCGACGCGGCGATCGGCACGCCGGACCGCGAACTCCTATTGGTGGCGGGCTATTTCGTTCCCGGCGACGCGGTGACGGAGCAGCTTTGCGCGCTCGCACGGGACGGCGTGTCGATCCGTGTGCTCACCAACAGTTTCGCCGCGACCGACGTCGCGCTGGTTCACGCGGGCTATGCGCCATCGCGCACCGCGCTGTTGCAGGCGGGGGTGCGGCTGTTTGAGCTGTGCGGTACCGCGCGCGATCTTCCCGATCACAAGGCGCGTCGTCAGGGCAGTCGGCTCGGGATCGGGAGTACGCTGCGGGGATCGGGCACGGGACGCGTTGCCGCACTGCGTTCGGGGGCATCGACGCTCCATGCGAAGACTTTCGCGGTCGACCGTGCGCGCTTGTTCATCGGGTCGTTCAACCTCGATCCGCGGTCCATCGACCTCAACACCGAACTCGGCTTCGTGATCGACAGTCCCGAACTCGCTGCGCGCATCGCGGAGACATTTGACGAGGCCATTCCTGAGGCAGCGTATGAAGTCGTGCTGGCGGACGGCGACAGCCTCCAATGGCGCGAAGTCCGGGGGGAGACCATAATCCTGCATGATCGCGAACCCGGCATGACGGCCGTCGATCACGCGGTCATCGCGGTGGCGGAGCGATTGCCGATCCGGTGGTTGCTTTAGATCTCAGGGAGATAGCGAGGGATTGTCAGATCGAATGTCAGCACGGCCGATGGGCGACGATCTGGCGGACGACGGGGTACATGTTCATCGTGAACCGGTGTTCAGCGGTCGCGCACGCTCTTGCATCGGGCGAGCTTTTCCTGAAACGCACGCATCATGACCAATCAGTATTCCCAATCGCTTATCCCTTATGCGGACCGTTCGTTCCAGGCCTGTCTGTTCGACATGGACGGGACGCTGCTCACCTCGATCGAATCCGCCGAGCGCGTCTGGTCGCGCTGGCTTCGCTCGCATGATCTCGATCCGGTCGTGATTCTCCCCACCATTCACGGGGTACAGACGATCGAGACGATCACCCGGCTCCGCATTCCGGGAATCGATCCGCGCGTGGAAGCCGCGTGGATCGCGCGCGAGGAGGCGATCGACCTCGACGGGGTTCGCGCCATCGAGGGGGCGGCCGAATTCGTGGCCGGTCTGCCGGAAGACGGCTGGGCGATCGTCACGTCGGCCACCCGCGTGCTGGCAGAGGCGCGTCTGGCGGCGGCCGGTCTGACCGCGCCGCCCCTGTTCATCACCGCCGAGGACATCGCCAACGGCAAGCCCGCCCCCGATTGCTACATAGAGGCAGCACGCCGACTGGGGAAGGACGTGACGCAGTGCGCCGTGTTCGAGGACGCACCAGCAGGGATCGCGGCCGGTCGCGCCGCGGGATCACCGGTCGTCGTGATCACCGCCACCCATGCGCATCCCGTCCCGACGGAATATCCGCAGATCCGCGATTATCGCGGCCTCACCACGATCCACAGCGACGGAACGATGCGACTGGCGTCGAGTCGCTAGCGCACACGCAAAACATCAGCGCCGCGGAGCGCGGCGCTGATGTCAGGTTCACCGGAAACAGGATGACTGGCGGGGAGGGCGTTCCGCACCCCGCCAGAGAATCAGGCGTCGCGTTCCGCGCGCTTGCGATCGGCCTTGCGGGCACGACCGATGGCAGCAGCCCGCTCACGTGCGCGCTTCTCGGACGGCTTCTCGTAATGACGGCGCTGCTTCATCTCGCGGAAAATCCCTTCCCGTTGCATTTTCTTCTTGAGCGCACGAAGCGCCTGGTCGACGTTGTTGTCGCGAACGGTAATCTGCATGGTCGTTAGCTCGTGGTGTGATGCGGGTGAATTTCCACCGCTGTATGGGCAATGCGCGGGCGTGCCAAGGGACGAGTTCACGTTCTTGTCGCTGAATCGTCCTAATTAGCCCGTATGGAGGCCAGATACCGGCGCGAAATCCGGTTTTGCCCGCTCTCGCAAGAACGCGACGGCGTCTTCGGTGCTGCGATCCCCAAGGTACGGGTGATCGTCGCTCGCGGTGCGACTCTCAGCCCGGGATGCCCCAATTGGCTTCTTCGTCGGCAGCCTTCGCCGTGCGGACGAGGTGCTCGACGTAATTCTGGAAGATCGGAACGGTGAAGGTGACCAGCGTCGGTTCGCCCTTGGGTTCCTTGAACGTCAGCACGACGAAGCGCTGGCCGTCCTCATCGAGCACGAGGCCTGCTTCCATCGCGCCGGGGCCGCTGGGGGTAATGACGGTCGCTACCACGGGAAAAAGCCTCGCTCGTTAGGGTCGGCAACGGAAGGGGTAAACCCCGTTGTCCGGCCCGGTCTCTCGCGGATTTACGCGGCTCTCGCAATCCCGATATCGGCTGCGTCATTGGCTGGCCCGCTCTTGCTTGCGGTCGCCCCGAGCGCTGCAGCGTCGGCGGACTGCGCCTTGCGATACTGGATGTAGAGGGCGATCAAGGAAAACATGGCAACCTCGCGAAGTATTGCTGCGCTGCAGCATTCGCAGAATATGTGACGTCGCCCACGTTCCGGCGCAACTGCGTTCCTTCCAATCACGACTGTGCAAAACGAAACCGTCGCAGGACGATCCGTCGAGGGGGCTGGGAATGGCATGATTCGACGTGGCGTCTGACTGCACCGGCATCGACCCGGGTCTATCATTTGCGCGTCGCGTCGACGAACGCAGCCGTCCAGACGAGGGGGGCGTTCCAGTTGATCGCCACCTCGTTGACCGTGAAGGCACGGTAGTCATCGACCCAGCAAGTTTGCGGCGCACAGCCCTTCAGCGGACCGGCATCGTTCGCCGCGCCGGAATTGGGCCCACCCGACAGGACACCGCTGGGTGGTGCCGGGAACCGCGCGTCCGCCGCGGCCGCCCAGAACCGGTGGTGCGGATGCTGCATCGGGCGAACGCCGACGCCCGTCACATAGGACCGATCGAGCGGATTGCGGCCGAGGATGTAGTCGAGGCTTGCAACCACGGCGTCGCGGTACGCAGGCTTCCGGTCGATCTGCCATGCCACGCCAAGCACGATCGCGCGGTTGAGGATCGTGCTGTTCGAGCCCCAGGGATACCGTGTGCCGCTGAACGGGATGCCATACCCGCTGCGCCCGGTCTCGGCGACGAACCCGTCGGCAAGCGTGGTGATGCGGTTGCGGAGCGTCGCGGCGTCAGTGTCGGGCAGCCCCGTGGGGAGCGTTGCGAGTGTCAGCGCGCCCGCAAGCTTTAGCGATCCCCAACTGATATCCGTGCCGGGGTCGGTGAAGATCCCGTCCTTGCGCAATCGTTCGAGGAACACGGGCTCGCGCGTCGTTGCGTAAAGCTGCGCCGCCGCGAAGCTGAATTCGTCGCGCACGTCCCGGTCGCCATATCCACCGCTGCCGGTGAAGTCGGAACTCGTCAGCAGATCGGGATGGCGCAGCGCCGCCGCCCATCCCCGTCGTGCCGCGGTCAGGCAGCGGGTGGCGAAAGCCGGATCGACCGTCCGCCAGATCCGCGCGCAGTGCGCCGCGACGCCGACCATGTTGAGCGTTGCGGCGGTCGATGGCGGGTACAGGAACCGGGTCTGCCGATCCTCGGCGGGCGCGGTCGGTATCCTGGTCCAGGTCTCGTCGGCGATCTTGGTGTGGACGAGGCCGCCAGCATCGATCGTCTCGAACCGCGTGATCGGCTTGCCCGGACGCCCTGCATCCGGCGCGATCGCCAAGCGGGTGCCGTCGGGGATCTGCATCGACAGGAGGAAGCCGACTTCGACGCGCGCCTCGTCGAGCAGATCGTCGATGCCATTGCCGCGTTCGGGTAGCGCAAGGCGGCCATCTGCGAAGGCCGTGGCATCGCCCCACGCGGCAAGCCGTTCGTGCAGGTCGAGCAACGTCCATGTCGAGACGCCGCCGTTCACAACATATTTGCCGTGGTCGCCCGCGTCATACCAGCCGCCGGTCGCATCGAGCGTATAATCGCACCCGGGCCATTGGACGCCCTTCTGGTCGCGTCCGGCGAAACAGGTGGCGGTGTCGGACGGATGACCGGCGGGGCGGGCGAGGTCGGGGCGCTCGACGTAGTCGGGCAGGATCGGGACCGCGCTGCGCTGCTGATAGAAGAACGCCATGGCCGTCAGTGCGAGCGGCCCGAACGGACGAGTGTTGATGGCGAACGGATGGCTGGCTTTGGGGCCGACGTGAAGACGGTAGCCGTTGCCCGAGCGGCGGAACGCGCCGAAGTCGATCCGGTGGACGCTTTCGCCGGACGCGCCGTCGGGGCCGAACGGGATCGTCTTGCCCGACGCCACGATCTTGCCGCGCGCGTCGGTCAACGTCCACGCCAGCGGCGCGGTTTCGGCCGCCGCGAGGATCGCGATCTTGGTGCCGCTGGTCTCGAACCCGGCCTGACCGATCCGGATCGGGGCGGGCGGCGGTACGGGCGGGGGCGGGGCGGCGGCCGTCGTCAGCAGCAGGGCCGCTGCGCCCGACAGGATCCGGCTCATCCGCCGCACTGGGTCATCGGGACGGGTGCCGAATCGATCTTCACGTCGGAGATCGACAGCGCGAGCTTGCCATCGGTCGCGATCACGAACGGTGCGGTGACCTGTGCCATGTCGATCCCGCGCTTGGCGAAGCACTGCAGCGGGACGATCACCTGTTGCCATGCGCCCGCCTTGCCCGCCGCCAGCGCGCCGGTGATCGGGACGGTCACGACCTTGCCGTCGTTGCTGACCATGCCGAGGGAGACGGGCGCGCTGCCCGCGCGATCGACGCGGACGTCGACGACCAGGCTCAGTTCCCCGTTGCTCTCGCGGGTCAGGTCGAGCGGTCCGGACGTCTCGACCCGCGCGTCCGCAGCGCCACCCGCCCAGACGAACGCACGCGCATCCTCCTGACGTCGACGATCGACCGCGGACGCGGTGAGGTTCCTGGAAGTGGTCGCTCCGGTTGCGCCGAGCAGGCGGACCTTCGACTGCCCTTGCTCGACCAGCGTCAGCGACCAGCCCTCGGGTACGCGTCCCTTGCCGAAGATGGTGCCGTTCGACGACGCGGCCATGCCGGCGGGGCGCGTTTCGTCGAGCTTGGGCACGACCCCGGGCTTGGCGTAGCTAAGGCCATAGCCGAAGGGAAACAGCGGGTCGTAGCCGGGATCGGAACGGTTGAGGACGAACTGGTCGGGGCGCTTGGGCCAGGAAAAACTGAGTTTCCCGCGGAAGTCGTGCGCGATGCCGCCGTCTTTCTTGCGGAACAGCACGTCGGCGACGCCGCCACCCTCGCTGCCCGGCAGGAACGCCGCGACGAATGCGTCCGAGGCGTTGAGTTCGGCATTCACCCACAGCGGCCGCCCCGACAGGAACACCGCGACCACCGGCACGCCCGCTGCCTTCAGCTTGCGCAGCAGTTCGAGATCCGACTTGTCCTCGGGACTGTAATCGAGATTGGGGCGGTCGCCCTTGAATTCGGCATAGGGCTGTTCGCCGAACACCACGATCGCCGCATCGGGCTTCCTGCTATAGCTGCCGTCTTCGGACAGCGCGGCGGTGCCGCCCGCGGCCTTGACCGCGGTGCTGATCCCCGACCAGATCGTCTCGGCATGGGGGAAGTTGGCGTTGGTCGTGCCGGTGCCCTGCCATGTCAGCGACCAGCCACCCGCCTGTTGCGCGATGTTGTCCGCGCCGCCGCCCGCCACCAGAATGTTGGCGGAAGGCTTCAATGGCAGCAGGCCGCCGTCGTTCTTGAGCAGCACGAGCGACTCCTGGACCGCGCGGCGTGCGATCGCGCGGTGATCCGCCGCGCCGATCAGCGCCATCTTGCCCGCCAGTGCCCGCGACGAGGGACGACCGCGGTCGAACGTGCCCGCGCGGATCTTGACGCGCAGGATGCGACGGACCGCGTCGTCGAGCCGTGCGGTGGAAATCTCGCCGGTCTGCGCCTGCTTCAGCGTGTTGTCGTAGAGCGTTTTCCACCCGCTGCCCGAATACATGAACATGTCGAGCCCGGCATTGATCGCCGCGGCGCAACTCTCGTTCGAACAGCCCTCGACCTGGCCGTGGCCGTTCCAGTCGCCGACGACGAACCCGTCGAAGTGGAGACGATCCTTGAGCACGCCGGTCAGCAAACTCTTGTTGCCGTGCATCTTCGCGCCGTTCCAGCTCGAGAAGCTCGCCATCACCGATTGCGTGCCCGCCTCGATCGCCGCGGGATAGCCGCCGAGATGCACGTCGCGCAGTTCGGTTTCGGGGATCCGCGCATCACCCTGGTCGCGTCCGCCCGTGCCGCCGTCGCCGAGGAAATGCTTGGTCGTGGCGATGACGTGGTCGGGGGCGAGAAATTCCTTCGTGCCGACCTTGCCCTGCACGCCCTCGATCACCGCGCCGGCATAATCCTTCTGGATCGTCGGTTCTTCGGAATAGCTTTCGTAAGTGCGGCCCCAGCGATCGTCGCGGACGACGGCGAGCGTCGGCGCGAAGGTCCAGTCGATCCCGGCGGCGGCGGTCTCGATCGCGGTGACGTGGCCGATGTCGCGCATCAGGTCACGGTCGCGCGCCGCGCCGAGGCCGATGTTGTGCGGGAAGAGTGTCGCGCCGGGGATGTTGTTGTTGCCGTGGACCGCGTCGGTCCCCCAGATGACGGGGATCGCGGGGCGACCGTCGCTGCGCGCCATCGAGGCGTCGTAGAATTCGTCGGCGAGCTTCAGCCATTCTACGGGTGGCGCAAGGTCGTTGCCGCGGGGGCCCGAATTGCCGCCGTTGAGGATCGAACCGAGCTTGTAGGTGCGCAGATCGGACGGGTCGATGCTGGCGATGTCGACCTGGATCAACTGGCCGACCTTGTCCGCGAGCGACATGCGTTTGAGGATCGCCTCGATCCGCGCCTCGACCTTCGGGTCGCGAAGCGGGCGGGCGCTGGCGGTTGGCCAGAGTTCCGGGTGCGCGACCGCCGAGAGCGGTACCGCGGGCGGCATCGCTGCCGATTGCAGCAGCAGCGCAATGGTGAACGTCGAAAGACTGGCTGACATCATACTCTCCCCCCGCGGTTCGCGGTCCTGATTGTTACGCCGGTATCACCCCGACCGGTATATCACCGCTTCCGGCGTCGTTCGGCAATATGCCCATCCATTTCGCCCCGACGGATGCGCCGGATGACGCGCGACCCGTGCGACAATTTGACAACAGGTCCGTGACATTGCTGGCGCAAATATGAAAACGGTGTTGTCCTATAAATGCGGTACCGCTAACAGCCGCGGATGGAAGCACTTTTATAAGGTGCGCCAATCTTGACGATGGCACCGCCCTGTGGGGGGCGGCGCGCAGGGGGGATATATGAAGGCGTTCACACTTAATCTTGGCCGGCAGTCGCGCGGCGTGCTCGCGATGCGCGCGGGCGTGTCGATGGCGGCGTTGCTTGCCGCCGGCACCAGCGCAAGTGCCTGGGCACAAGCCGAAACGCAGGCGATCGCGCCGAACACGACTCAGGCCGCAGCACCTGCGCAGGAAATCGGCGAGCCCGCGCCCGCTGAAACCACGGGCGATATCGTCGTCACCGGACGCCGCGCCGCGCTGCAAGCCGCTGACCAGCGCAAGCGCCGCAGCGAGACGATCGTCGATTCGATCGTCGCCGATGATGCCGGCAAGTTGCCCGACAACTCGATCACCGAAGTTTTGCAGCGCGTTTCGGGCGTGTCGATCGTCCGTTTCGCCGCGCTTGGCGATCCCGATCACTATTCGGTCCAGGGTTCGGGCGTCCAGGTGCGTGGCCTGACCGGCGTGGCATCGCGGCTCAACGGGCGCGAGATCTTCAGCGCGAACAACGGTCGTGCGATCCTGTGGAGCGACGTGACGCCGGAACTGATGTCGGCGGTCGATGTCTACAAGGCGTCGACGGCGGATCTCATCGAAGGCGGCACCGGCGGCCAGATCGATCTGCGCACCAAGATGCCGTTCGACTTCAACGGCAAGTTCCATGTCGCGGGCACGGGCGAACTCGCGGTTGGCGACATGGCGAACAAGGTCGATCCGTCGGGCTCGATCCTGGTAACGGATTCGTTCGAGACGCCGATCGGGCGGATCGGGCTGCTCGGCGACGTGGCGTTCAGCCAGTTCAGCTCGCTGTCGCAGTTCATCCGCACCAGCCCCTATTTCAAGACCAGGCTCAGCGATGGCAACGATCGGTACGTTCCCAGCGGCTTTGCGTACGGTGACGAGGCGTTTCAGTACAAACGCTACGGCATCTACGGCGCGGCGCAGTGGCAGCCCGCCGAATCGCTGACCTTCACCGGCAGCTTCTTCCAGTCACGCTACAAGAGCCAGTCGAGCGACTATGGCACCCAGCTCGATTCGCAGACGCTCGCAGTCGATCCGGCGAGCAGCACGTTCGACAGCAATGGCCTGCTGACCAGCACGAACGCGCTGTTCAACCGTGATGTCAGCGCGGAAGGCAACTTCCAGCCGACGGGGCAGGCGGTCAACAGCAGCGGTAACAAGGGTTTCGTCCAGAGCAACACGGTGACGCGCGATTACTCGCTGTCGTTCGCCTGGGCGCCGAAGGATGGTCCGTTGTCGATCAAGGGCTCGCTCCAGCGGGTTGATTCCAGCCAGGTCTATGATCGTATCGACATCTTCCGCGATATCGGTTTCGGTCAGAGCTATGGCATCGACCTGCGCGGGGATCTGCCCCAGATCAGCGTCGGGCCGGAGGCGCAGGCGGGGTTCGCCGATCCTTCCAAATATTTCTGGACGGCCTCCATGCCGCACAACGAACGCAACAAGGGGCGGCTCGACGCAGCCCAGCTCGACGCCGAATACAAGTTCGACGACAGCTTCTTCCGGTCGGTCAAGGTCGGCGGGCGTTACGCCAAGCGGACCGAGCGCGATCTTTCGAACGGCTATAACTGGACGGCGCTTGGCCGTGGCTGGAACGGCGATCCGCAGTTGACTTACGCCAACGCCGCAGCGGGTGACGTTGCCACCCATGCCTTCAAGGACTTCTTCCGCGGGAACGCAGCGTCGCCGGGTAACCTGATGTTCGCATCGGAGAATCTTGCGTCGCGGTTCAACGTCAACCGCACCGGGCTGGTGACGGCACCCCCGGCGGGCTTCTGCACCGGGCGCGAGTTCGACTGTTCGGCGTCGGGTCCTCTGCCGAGCACGGGCTATGGCGGCCAGTTCAACGCGGACGGCACGCTGGCCATCCGTCAGCCGGGTTTCGTCCTTCCGGGCGATCAGGTCGACAACAAGACCCAGAATATCGCGGGCTATGCGCTGGTTCGTTTCGGACCTCAGGATGGCGCGCGCGGCGTCTCGGGCAACGTCGGCGTGCGGGTCGTGCACATCGAGAATGAGGGCAGCGGGTTCATCCAGCAGAATGGCGGGACGGTGTTCATCCAGAACGGCGTCCAGCGGACGCTGGCGAACACGTTCCTCGCCCGCGGCGGCAAGGCGGACTTCACGCGCGTCCTGCCGTCGGTCAATCTCGAATATTCGCCGACCGACAAGATCAAGGTCCGCGGCGGCTACAACATCACGATGGATCTGCCGACCTTCAACGCACTGCGCGCATCGGGTTCGATTGGCGTGGCGACGACCCCGAGCCAGACTCCCGGCGGCATCGGGACGTTCAACAACTTTACCGCAGACACCGGCAACCCGTTGCTCAAGCCGACGCTGTCGAACAATTTCGACATCTCGCTTGAATATTACGGACGCGTGGGGACGTCGTTCCACATCGCCCCGTTCTACAAGCGGCTCACCAACCTGCCAATCTACGCGCTGACCAACCGGCAGGTCACGGTCCAGTTCACCGACGGCAGCACCGAGAACGTCACGGCGTCCGCGACCGACTATACCAATTCGACCAAGGCGGCGAACGTCAAGGGTGTCGAGGTCGGCGGCCGCTTCTTCCTCGACATGCTGCCCGGCGCGCTTGCCGGGTTCGGGTTCGAGGGCAATTACACCTTCATCAAGAGCAGCAATCCGGGCGACGTCTACCGCGACATCACCGGTGCGATCCGCAACGATGCGCCGCTGGTTGGGCTGTCGAAGCACAATCTGAATGCGACGTTGTTGTATGAGCGTAACCCGGTTTCGTTGCGCGTCGCCTATTCGTGGCGTTCGCAATATCTGCTGTCGACCAACAGCAACGGCACCAACGGCACCTACAGCTATTACACTGCGCCCGGCGTCGTGAACAATCAGGATGGCGGCAACGATACGACCACGCAGATCGCCTTGCCGATCTACGGCGGTAACTATGGTTCGATCGACGCGGGTGTGCGGTTCAAGGTGAACGATCAGTTGTCGTTCGGCGTGCAGGCGACCAACCTGACCGCCTCGACGCAGCGGACGCTGATGGGTGGGTATCCCGGTGGCAAGCTGGTGGGTCGTAGCTGGTTCCAGGCCGATCGCCGCCTGAGCACTGGCATCAACCTGGCCTTCTGACGATGATGGGGTGTCGGCCGACCTGATGTCGGCCGGCACTCAAGCGGAGGGCGCGATGCGCAAGCGGATCCTGATCGTGGGCGGCGGCACCGCCGGGTGGCTGACCGCGGGCTATCTTGCGAAACGGCTGGGGGCCGATCTTGCGGGCGGGGTTTCGATCACGCTGGTCGAGTCGCGCGACATCGGTGTTCTTGGCGTCGGGGAGGGGACGTTCCCGACGATCCGCCGCACGCTCGAGACGATCGGCATCGACGAGGCGGAGCTCGTCCGTCGGTGCGGGGCCACGTTCAAGCAGGGCGCGAAGTTCGCGCATTGGCGTCATACGCCGGGGCAGGGCGCGACCGATCATTACTCGCATCCGTTCCAGGTCGCGGACGCGAGCGACGGGCTCGACCTGTTGCCCTACTGGCTGCTCGGGCTTGGCGGCCCTGAGAATTGGGATGAGGTGTCCAACCCGCAGAAGAAGGCGGCGGACCGGCATCGCGCGCCCAAGCTGCCGACCAACCCCGATTACGTCGGGCCGCTCAATTACGCCTTCCATTTCGACGCAATCGCGCTTGCCGGGCTGTTGCGCGAGCAGGGGATCAGGAACGGCGTCCGGCACCTGACCGATACCGTCGGCGAGGTGCTGCTTGCCGAGGACGGATCGATCGCTGGTGTGCGCACCGAGCAGAATGGCGTGCTCGACGCCGACCTATATGTGGATTGCACGGGCTTTCGCGCCGAACTGATCGGCAAGGCGATGGGCGTGCCGTTCAAGTCGTGCCGCGACGTGCTGTTCTGCAACCGCGCGATCGCCGCGCAACTCCCCTATGCGCGGCCGAACGATCCGATCGCTTCCTATACCATCTCGACCGCGCAGGAATCCGGGTGGATCTGGGACATCGGGCTCGATCGCCGGCGCGGCATCGGGCACGTCTATTCCTCCGACCATAGCGACGACGACGCCGCCGAGCGCGTGTTGCGCGGCTATCTCGGTGCCGCCGGGGCGGATGCCGAGGTGCGCCACTTCAAGTTCGATGCGGGCTATCGCGAGGTCAATTGGGTCAACAATTGCGTCGCGGTCGGGCTGTCGAGCGGGTTCTTCGAGCCGTTGGAGGCAACCGGTATCGCGTTCGCCGAAGTGTCGGCGGGGATGATCGCCAACCTGTTCCCCTGGGGCGGCGACTATGAGACGTCTGCGCGCCAGTTCAACGCGAACATGCTGCGCCGCTACGAACGCGCGCTCGATTTCATCAAGCTGCATTATTGCATCTCGCAGCGGCGCGACAGCGCGTTCTGGCGCGATAATGTCGACGATGCCTCGGTTCCCGACAGCCTGCTCGAAATGCTCGACCGCTGGCGCTTCCGCCCGCCCAACGAGCTCGACATCGACGGGCAGATCGACATCTTCACCGACGCGAGCTGGCAGTACGTCCTGTACGGCATGGGCTGGAAGACCGACCTGAGCGCGAAGGCGGGGGCGCTGCGCTATCATGAGGACGCGCGGCGCGCGTTCGCCGAAGTGCGGCGGCAGGCCGACTTTGCGATCGCCAATCTTCCGTCGAACCGCGATCTCGTCACCTTTGCGCAGACGCACCGCTTCGGCGCACGGGTAGCAGCGTGACGGCGGAGCCTTCGCGGATCACCAAGGTCGTGATCGTGGGCGGCGGTACTGCGGGGTGGATGACCGCTGCGGCACTGTCCCGGCTCGTTGCGGGGGGCGTGTCGGTCACGCTGGTCGAGTCCGAGGAGATCGGCACGGTCGGCGTCGGCGAGGCCACGATCCCGTCGCTGCTCGACTTCAACGCGATGCTCGGGATCGACGAGGACGCGTTCATCCGCGCAACCGCCGCGACCTTCAAGCTCGGCATCGAGTTTCGCGACTGGGCGCAGCCTGGGGACTCCTATCTCAACCCGTTCGGGACGCACGGCCGCGATGTTGCAGGCGTGGCTTTCCATCATCTCTGGCTGCGTCAGCGTGCTTCGGGTGCGCCCGATCCGGGGCCGATCGGCGCTTATTGCCTGGCCGAGGTGGCGGCCCGACGCGGACGGTTCACCCGACCGAGCACCAATCCGCAATCGGTCCTGTCGACATTGTCCTATGCGTTCCATTTCGATGCCACGCTTTATGCCGCCTTCCTGCGGGATTTGGCCGAGCGTGACGGGGTCGTCCGCGTCGAAGGGCGGGTGGTCGCGGTGGACAGGGATGCGGACACCGGCTTCATCGATGCGGTGCGGCTCGCGGATGGCCGACGGATCGATGGACAACTGTTTATCGACTGTAGCGGGTTTCGCTCGCTGCTGCTCGGGGACGCCCTTGGGGTTCCGTTTACGAGCTGGCAGCAATGGCTGCCGTGCGACCGCGCCTGGGCCGTGCCGAGCGCACGCAACGCTCCGCCGATGCCGTACACGCGCGCGACCGCTGACACTGCGGGATGGCGCTGGCGCATTCCGCTCCAGCACCGTGTCGGCAACGGCTATGTCTATTCAAGCGCGCATAGCGATGACGACGCCGCACGGTCGGCGCTGCTCGCAGGGCTGGATGGCGCGCCACTGGGCGAGCCGCGGCCCCTGCGGTTCGTGGCCGGTCGGCGCGATCGGCTGTGGGAGAAGAACTGCGTCGCGATCGGGCTGGCGGGTGGGTTCCTCGAACCGCTCGAATCGACCAGCATCCACCTGATCCAGTCGGGCATCGCGCGGTTGATGAGCCTCTTCCCGGATGGCGAGTTCGCGGCGGTCGAGATCGACGAATATAACCGCGTGATGCTGCGCGAGTATGCGCAGATCCGCGACTTCATCATCCTCCATTACCACGCGACCACCCGCGCGGACGCGCCGTTCTGGGACCATTGCCGGACGATGACGCTGCCGGCGTCGCTCGAGGCCAAGCTGGCGCTGTGGTCCGGCAAGGGGCGCGTGTTCCGCGAGCAGGGCGATCTGTTCACGCCCGACAGCTGGATCGCGGTCCTGCTTGGCCAGGGGATTCAGCCGCGGTCGTTCGACCCGTTGGCGGCGACACTGCCGGCGGACGAGACGGCGCGGTTCATGGCGCATGTCCGCGACATGATCGACAAGACCGCCGCTGCGATGCCGACGCAGGACCAGTTCATCGCGCAGCATTGCGCAGCGCCTCTGCGGGAACCGGCATGATCCGAATGACGTCGGCGGCAGGGTTGCAAGCGCTGGCCGCAGTGGTGGCGATCACGCTGGCGGGTTCGGGTTGGCAGTCGGTTTCAGCCGGGCCGCACCGGACGGCGCCCTATCGCTGGACCAACGTGAAGGTAGGGGCAGGGGGCTATGCGCCCAACATCGTGTTCAGTCCGGCAGAGCGCGGCCTGGCGTATCTTCGCACCGATATGGGCGGTGCCTATCGCTGGGATGCGAAGGTGCAGCGCTGGATCCCGCTGCAGGACGGCAATGCGACGCCGAGCTATATGGGGATCGAAAGCATCGCGCCCGATCCGCGCAATCCCGACATCGTCACCATGGCCGCGGGCATGAACGCCGGGCAACCCGCCGCGATCCTGCGGTCGGCGGATCGCGGACAGACGTGGCGGGTCACCCCCGTGCCATTCGCGATGGGGGGTAACGAGGATGGCCGTGGGCTCGGTGAGCGGCTCGCGGTCGATCCCAACGATCCGCAGCGCCTGTTCTTCGGCTCGCGGCATGACGGGCTTTGGCGCAGCGACGACGCTGGCGCGACCTGGCGCAAGGTGACGACCTTTCCGGTCGCGGGGCTCGGACGGCCCGCGTCGCGAAAGACGCATGGCGGCGTGGCCTTCGTCGCGATCGACGCGACGAGCGGCGGCGGGGGCACGGGATCGCGCCGGATCTGGGCGGGTGTCGCCGACCCGGGGGAGGTGCATCTCTTTCGCTCGGACGATGGCGGCAAGACGTGGGTCGCCGCGCCGGGCCCGGCACTGCTCGCGGCAAAGGGCGTGATCGATTCCCGTGGTGTGTTGTGGGTCGGCTATGCCAGCGGGCTCGGGCCGAGCGGGATCAGGACCGGGGCGGTGTGGCGCTATGCTCCCGATGGAACCGGCCGGGACGTAACCCCTGCGGCATGGCGCGAGACCGGCGCGGAGGGTGCGTTCCTTGGCGTCGCGGTCTCGGCCATGGCGCCCGGCACCGTCGCGATCAGTACGGTGGATCGGTACCGCCACGGCGACTCGCTGTGGGTCAGTCGCGACGACGGCGGTCACTGGGACGATGTCGGCGCGCGCAGTCGGCGCGACGTGTCCGAGACGCCCTTCCTGCTGCACGAAGGCAAGGGCGCCGATTTCGGGCACTGGATCTCGGGCCTCGCGATCGATCCGTTCGATCCGGGACATGTCGCCTACACGACCGGCGCGACCGTCTACGCAACCCGCTCTCTGGGCAAGGCGGATGTGGGCTGGGCACCCTGGACCAAGGGGATCGAGCAGACCGCGATCATCACGCTGGTCTCGCCGACCGGTGGTGCGCCGTTGATTTCGGGCTTCGGCGACCTTGCCGGGTTCGTCCACGACGATCTGACGGCTTCGCCGCAACCGACCTTCATCAACCCGTACATGTCGAACACCAACACGATCGATTACGCCGGGCTTGCCCCCAAAGTGATCGTCCGCAGCGGAAGCCTGTACCTCGATCGCCCGCGGGAGGCGTCGATGGGGCGGTCCGAGGATGGCGGCCGGACCTGGACGGCGTTGACGCTGCCGCCGATGGGTGATCCGGCCAGGCGCGAGGATCTGAACGGCGACTGGCCGATCACCGTTTCCGCCGATGGCGCGACGATGGTGGTGGGAACCCCGGTGCCGCAGGTGTCGAGGGATCGCGGCAAAAGCTGGACGGTGGTGCGCGGGCTGCCCGGCAAGACCCGCGCCGTCGCTGACAAGCGTGATCCGCGTATCTTCTACGCGGTCGATATCGCGCGTGGGCGGGTTCTCGTTTCGCGGGATGCTGCCGCCAGTTTTGCCCCCGTGGCGAGCGGGGGGCTGCCCGCCGATCTGACCCCTGCGGGCCGCCATGGCCGCGAGGCGCAGAGCGCGCTCGTGGTCGACCCCGGCCGTTCGGGCATATTGTGGTTGCAGGCGGGCGAGCGGCTGTTTCGCAGTACGGATGGTGGCGTCAGCTTCGCGCCGGCCAGCGGTGCGCTGCAGGTCGAACTGTTCGGACTGGGAAAGAACGCGGTCTTTGCGGTCGGAACGCTGGAAGGCATCCGTGGCGTATGGCGGTCGGTCGACATGGGACAGACCTGGTCGCGGATCGACGATGATGCGCATCGCTGGGGCGGACGCTACCGCGTCGTTTCGGGGGATCCCCGGCGCGAGGGGCGCGTCTATCTGGGCACGGACGGGCGGGGCATCTTCTACGGCGATCCCGTGGCAGCGCGATGATCGCTGAACGCACACGACAGGCGTGCTGACGGGGTGCAGGGGCATCGCCGCCGAAAACGCAGCGACGTGCCCCTGCAACCGATATCCGCCGAATTACGGTTCCATCACGCTCAGCAGGTCATCGACGCTGCCCGTCGCGAACGCGCTATATTCGTCGCCGATCGCATAGGGCAACAAGATCCGCCGCCCGTGTAGCAACGCGCCGCAGCTGTACGTCACGTTCGGGACATAGCCGCCGCGTTGCTCGGCCGAGGGGAACAGCAGCGGGGAGGGGGTGCGCGCCAGCACCTTCGACGGGTCATTCTTGTCGAGCAGGCATGCACCCACGCAATAGCCGCGAACCATGCCGACGCCGTGCGTGAAGACGAGCCAGCCCTCGTCGATCTCGATCGGCGATCCACAATTGCCGATCTGGACGAACTCCCACGGGTATTTGGGTCCCATGATCCGGGTGCCCTCGTCCCAATTGTAGAGATCGTCGGAGTAGAGCAGCCACATGTTGACGCTGTCCTGCCGGCCGATCATCGCGAAGCGACCGTCGATCCGACGCGGGAAAAGCGCCATGCCCTTGTAGCCGGACATTTCCCCCGTCAGCGCGCGCATCTCGAAGGTGCGCTGGTCGATGCCGCGCAGAAGCTCGGCGCGCGCAGAACTGCCGTCATAGGCGGTGTACGTCCCGATGACGCTTTCTACCCCGTCATGATCGGTGAAGCGCACGAGCCGGAGATCCTCGACGCCTTGCCGCTGGCTCGGGAGGATCGGGAAGATCACGGTTTCGGAAATGTCCTCGCTGTCGTCGGCGCGCATCCGCACCCAGCCATCGTTGTCGCTCTCGATCCGCGGTGGAACCCCCTGTTCGCTGGGCGGATCGACGACGAGGTTGGTGCCCCCGTCCCAGGTCCCGGTCCGGAACGTCACCGACGAGATATGACCCTCGCCAACCCCGCGCAGCGACACGATGAAGCGCACGCTGTCATCGTTCGGATCCTGATCGGGCAAGGTGACGATGCTCGGGTTGAACAGCGCGGCGGACTCGAACGCATATTCCTGGCTGTAATAGGCCCCCAGCAACAGCTGGTCGCGCTCCTCCTCGACCTGCACGTCGCCGAGCTTGTCCTTCACCTCGGCGAAGCGACGGAGGAAGCCATCGTCGACGTTGCGATGACGCACGGACATCGAGTCGGTCAGCAGACGCAGCATGCGATCCCGCGTGGCAGGCTCCAGCGCCATCACGCGCGCCGCAACCTCCTGCAGACGGGTCGGCTGTTGTTCGAAGGCGGACGGGTATTCGAAACTGAACGGGCGAATGACGGTGCGTGATGGATCCGGTTTGAGTTCAATGTCCAGGGTGGTGAAAACGTCCGCTGCGATCATCCGCTGGCCTCTTTCTGTGCAACCGTGTCGATAGAGGCGATACTCCCGCCGCGCGGTAAAGGTCCGGCTCGAGACATCGGAGCAATAAACTTTGACGATGTGGCAATGGCGGCGACGTCGCGACTCCCCCCGTCGGGTCCGCATGTTGGCAGACCATGCCGACGATCTGGTGGGCATCTTACATTCGAACCGCGACCTCCCATCTCACACGGCTCGATGACAACACCCCCCTTTATTCTCGCGCTCGGCGACAGTCTGGTCGCCGGCTATGGCCTTGCCACAGCGGACGGCTTTCCCGCGCAACTGGAGGCGGCGTTGCAGGTCCGCTTTCCGGGTGCACACGTGCTGAACGCCGGCGTGTCGGGAAGCACTAGCGCGGACGTCGAGCGACGTTTGCCCGGGATCCTGTCGGGCCTCACGCAGCGACCCGACCTGGCGATCGTGCAGGTCGGGCCCAACGACGTCTTGCGGCAAGTCCCTGCCACGCGTACCCGGGCGCACCTCGCGCAGACGTTGCTGCGCTTGCAAGATTGCGGGATCCCGGTGCTGCTGACGACGGTCGCGCCCCCGGCCATCCTGCGGGACCGGGCCGCGGCGTATCTGGGTATTCATGCCGAACTGGCTGCCGATTATGGCGCGACGGTGCGGCCGTTCTTTCCGCCCGGGGTGCTGGGGCATCCGGACATGGTCCTGGCCGACAAGGTCCATCCCAACGCCAAAGCGATCGCGGCGGTGGTTGCCGCACTGCGCGATGCGGTGGAAGCCATGCTATAACGCCACCGTGATCGTCCGGAAGGCCGGAAGGGTCAGCGCTGTTTCTTGGTGTTGCCCGCGGTGAAATCGGGTTCCTTCTTGGCGACCCAGTCGACGAACTTGCGCACCGCCGGCTCGGCCAGAAGCCCCTCGACGTTCATGCCGTGCCGCTCGAGTTCGGCGTTGGTGAAATTGGCCGTCACCGTTTGCTGGCAGATCGGGTGCATCGGCACGACGTCACGACCGCCGCGGCTCTTGGGGACGGGATGATGCCAGACGATCGTCTTGCCCAGGGGACGACCACACAACCAGCAGGGCGCTATCTCGACCGGCGCATCCTCGTCGTGCTGCGCATCATCATACCCGCCGTGTTTCGAATGTTTGCGCGCCATGCTTCGGTCGATTCCGTGCCTGTGCCACCGGGGAAGGCGGCGGATCCGGGGCCGTTACTACATCAGGCGCAGATCGTTATCGACATTCCTGTGCCACGGCGTGGGTGGCTGCCGATTTCCCCTTGGCACTAGCGATCACCGCCACCAAGCCCAGCGCCGATGCCACCGCGCCCGCCAGTGCCACGGCGGGATATCCCAGCCCGCCCGCGATGACCGCACCACCGACTGCCGCGCCGATCGCGTTGCCAAGGTTGAACGCCCCGATGTTCATTGCCGAGGCAAGGTTGGGCGCATCCGCCGCGGCTTGCATCACGCGGATCTGCAGCGGCGGGACGAGCGCGAAGCTCGCGACGCCCCACAGGAAGATCAGGATTGCGGTCGGCACCGCAAAGGACATCAGCATCGCAAACGCGACGAGGATCGCGGCAAGCGCCGCCAGCGTCACGATCAGCGTCCGGTCGACCGAGCGATCGGCAAACCGCCCGCCGAGCCAGTTGCCCAGTGTAAGACCCACGCCGTAGGTCACCAGCATCGCGGTGACGTAGCCGAGCGAGGCCTGCGTCGCCTCACGCAGGATCGGCGTGATGTAGGTGAAGACGGTGAACATCGCACTTGCGCCCACCGCGGTCAGCCCAAGCGCACCGAGGACGGGCCCCCGGGTCAACACGCGCAGTTCGGCCATCGCATTGCCGCCCGTCGGCGCGGGCAGTGCGGGGAGGGTCAGGCGCAATGCTGCCATGGTCAAAATCCCCAACGCGGAGATTCCCCAGAAGGACGACCGCCACCCGAGATGGTCGCCCGCCCAGGTCGCGAGTGGCACGCCGACGACATTGGCGATCGTCAGCCCCATGAACATCGCCGCGACCGCCCCCGCGCGGCGTTCGGCCGGCACAAGGCTGGCGGCGACGATCGAGCCGACGCCGAAGAAGGCCCCGTGGTTGAGCGACGTCAGGATCCGCGCGGCCATCAACATGCCGTAGCCGGTCGACACCGCCGCCAGCAGATTGCCGACGGTGAAGATACCGGCCAGCGCGATCAGCAATGTTCGCCGTGGTACCCGCCCGGTCGTCAGCGTCATCAGCGGCGCGCCGAGCACGACGCCTAGCGCATAGGCGCTGATCAGAAGGCCCGCGGTCGGGATCGATACGCCGAGATCGCCTGCGATGACGGGCAACAGGCCCATCGGGGCAAATTCGGTGACGCCGATGCCGAAGGCACCGACGGCCAGGGCCAGCAGGCCGGGATTGAGCTTCATCGTGGCGATCCTGCGACGAGCGCGGGCACACGCAGCCCTGATGACCCCAATTGACGATAATCCATTTCCGTGTCCCCGACTGTTCCGTTGAGGCATAGATGGACTGGCGGTGGACGCGTTATTAGAGGTCGGTGACGCGAAGGATTTTTGACATGGACGCAAAGATGGGAATGGGGGCGGATCGTGCCCGGGCGCTCGAAGTGTTCGCGGCGGTGATGCGTGAAGGCAGCTTCTCCGGTGCAGGACGTGTGCTGGGGCTGACGCCATCCGCGGTGGCCCGATCGATCGACCGGATCGAGGCGCGGCTCGGCGTTCGGCTGTTGCTGCGCTCGACCCGGGCGCTGACCCCGACCGCGGAGGGGCAAACGTATCTGCAGACCGCACGCCGGATCCTCGCCGATCTCGACGACGCCGAGCAGCAGATCGCCGACCAGGGTGCGCCGCGCGGGCGTCTGCGGATCAGCGCGGCGCTGTCGCATGGGCGATTGCGCGTCGTGCCGCTGCTGGGCGCATTCGCGCAGGCGTATCCCAACATCCTGATCGACTTCGCGCTGACCGACACGATCGTCGACGTGGCAGCGGGGCAGGCGGACGTCGCGATCCGGTTCGGACCGCTGGGCGACAGCATGCTGACCGCGCGCAAGCTTGGCGAAAGCCGCCGGATGATCGTCGCGGCGCCCGACTATCTGGCGCGGTGCGGCACGCCGGTTCGCCCCGAAGACCTGCACCAACACAATTGCCTCAACTTCAATTTCCGCCGCGTCGAGCCCGTCTGGCCGTTTCGCGTCGACGGTCAGGATGTCGCGCTGACCGTGAAAGGGTCGATCGAGGCCAATAACGGCGAAACGCTGGGACAGTTGGCCGCCGCCGGGGTCGGCATCGCCCGCGTCGGTGCGTTCAGCGTCGTCGACGACGTCGCCGCCGGTCGGCTCGTTCCCGTGCTCGAGCAACTGAACCCCGGCGATGTCGAACTGATCCACGCGGTGTTCGTCGGCGGGACAAACACGCCCGCGCGCGTGCGCGCGTTCGTCGATTTTCTCGCCGAGCGCCTGACGAGTTGAGGGAGATTGCTGCCCGGCGTGAGCGACTTGCCCACCGCCGGGCCGATGCCGATCGAAGCCGACGCTCTGCCGCGAGCGGCTTTCAGTCGCTTCCTTCGGCATGGCGCAGAGTTTCCCGCAGCACCTCGGCAGACGCAAGCAGCGCCGTCTGCTCCTGATCCGAAAGCATAGGCGTCAGGACGCGCGATACGCCACCCGCGCCGATCAGACAGGGAAGGCTGAGATAGACACCGTCGATGCCATATTCGCCGGTGAGCAGCGTGGAGACGGGCAGGGCGACCCGCTCGTCGCGCACGACGGCCTCGCAAATGCGAACGATCGCCGAAGCGACGCCGAAGGAGGTGTAGCCCTTGCCTTCGCTGATTGTGTAGCCCGCGCGCATCACGTCGTGCGCGATCTGCGCGCGGTCGAACGCCTGTCCAGCCAAGAACGCGTCGAGCTCCATGCCGCCGATCCGAACCGTCGAATAGGCGACGACTTCGCTGTCGCCGTGCTCGCCCAGAACCTGCGCCTCGACCGCGCCGGGCGCGATGCCGAGTTCATCCGCCACACGCTTCCGGAAGCGGTTGCTGTCGAGCAGCGTGCCGGTCCCGATCACGCGTTCCGGCGGCAGACCCGATTCCTGCTGGGCGACTTGCGCCATCGCATCGGCGGGATTGGAGGCCACGACGAGGACACCGTCGAACCCGGCATCCATCGCCTGCCGCACGCACTCGCGCACGATCTTGGCGCTTCTGGCCGCAACAGCGGTACGAGCCTCGCCATCCTTGGTCGATGCACCCGCGGTGATCACAAGAATGCCGGCATCGGCGACATCGGCATAATCACCGCCCCAGATGCGGACCGGACGCGCGACCGCATTGGCATCGGCGATGTCGGTGGCCTCGGCGATGGCGTGGTCGATCGACTGGTCGATCAGCACGATCTCGGCGATCAGGCCGCGGAGCATCAGCGCATAGGCGGTGGTGGCTCCGACATGGCCAGCGCCGACGATCGCGATGCGGGAGGTCGCTGGCATGAAGGAGTTCCTCGGGGTGTGTGCGAATATGGCCGGAGCGCGCTGCTGCCGGTTTGTGGGTGCTCAACGATGACCGTACCGGCTGGTTGTCGCAAGCGTAAGTCCGGCGTGCTCGTGCACGGCCCTGTTAGCGTTCGCCTTCACCCTCGCCACGTTCGTTCTCGCCCCCTTCGCTTTCGCCTTCGCCGCGCTGTCCGCGATGCTGCTGTGCGGCCCGCGCGCGCCGCGGGTTCTTCACGATATGCTGCCCGTTCGTGCGCCGCACGACATGACGTTCGCCTTCACCTTCACCCTCGCCACGTTCGTTTTCGCCCCCTTCACCACGCTGATCGGCAGCGGCGGACAGCGGCAGGGCGGCTGCCTCGGTGAGAACGGCCTGACCCGATTGCGCCACGACGAACGCGCCGACACCAACCCACAATTTCATACGCATATGCTTTTTATCCCGTTTTCGCCGTAGGGCGTGAAACCGTTAGGGGGCCTGTGCGCTCCACGTCGGAACCAAGGATTTCCCATGTTGCTGATCATCGCCAACGTTCTAGACGCCAACAATCTCCGATGGTTACGAGATAAGCTTGGTGAGGTTCGCTATGTAGACGGCCGTCAGACGGCTGGCCGGGAAGCACGCACGGTCAAACGCAACGAGCAGGTCGATCGTGACGATCCGCTGCTGGCGGAGATGCAGCAATGCGTGGTCGACCGGCTGCTGGACAACCGCCTGTTCAAGATGGCGACGCGGCCGCATGTCGTCCGGCCACCGCTGTTCAGCCACTACGCGCCGGGCATGGAGTATGGCAGCCATGTCGACGATGCGATCATGGGCGGGATGCGGACGGATGTGTCGGTCACGGTCTTCCTGTCGGAGCCCGACGCCTATGACGGCGGCGCGTTGGTCATCGAGTCCTCTGCTGGGGAACAGGACATCAAGCTCGCTGCGGGTTCTGCGGTGGTCTATCCGACGACGTCGCTGCACCGGGTCGCGCCGGTCTTGGCGGGCGAGCGGCTGGCGGCGGTGACCTGGGTCCGCAGCCTCGTGCGTGATGCTGCTGCGCGCGAGTTGCTGTTCGATCTGGAGACGGCGCGGCACGGTTTGTACGAAAGGCTCGGCAAGACCCCGGAAATGGATCTTCTCGCCAAGACACAGTCGAATTTGCTCAGGCTCTGGGCGGAGGATTGAGCAAGCGTATCAGCCAGGACGCAGCCAAGGGCGGATCTTTCTTCCCATCGGTGGGAGCCAGTAGCGCGATCGGCTCGTTCAGGAGGCTCATCTTGTCAGGAAATGCCGTGTCCGAGCCCCAAACCACCGCCGATCCGCGCCCCCTGCCGCCGCGCGAGCGACTACAGGAACTGCTCCACGAGGCAGCACGGCTCGGGCGCGACGACGTGATCCCCGCGCTTCTGCAAGCGGGGGCGGAGATCGATGCGCGCGATGCCAAGGGATACACCCCGCTGATTCTCGCCAGCTATAACGGGCACGCCACCGCCACGTCGGTGCTTCTCGACCACGGCGCGGATGCCGCCGCGGGGGATGGCGCGCGCGGGAACACCGCTCTGATGGGCGTGGCGTTCAAGGGCTATGCCAGCATAGCGCGCTTGCTTGTGGATGCCGGCGTCGATGTGAACCAGCGCAATCTGGCGGGGCAGACCGCGGTGATGAACGCGGTCATGTTCGGCCATGCCGAGATCGCCGAGATGCTGCTCGCTGCCGGCGCAGAGACCGACGTGATCGATGCCGCCGGCAACACCCCGGCGAGCATCGCCGCCGGGCAGAGCAACACCGCGATGGCCGAGTTGATCGCGCGTGCCACGACCGCGGCACGTTCGACCGTCTAGATCTGCGAATAGGGCGTCGGGCTCAGGATCTGGTTGTCGATGCCCGTGGTGATCTCTGGGTCGGTAAGCCCCGGTGTCGCGATCAACCGCTGCCACGCGGGATCCGTGCCGAAGGTGCGCCAGTTCCGCTCGCGCGTTGCGAGGTCCGGGAAGGTCAGCAGGTAGGTCAGGCTGGGCAGGGTGGGTCCGGTCAGGTCCTGCGCGAAGAAGACGGGCTTGAGGCCGGTGCGGCGGAAAAGGTCGATCTCTCCGCCGGTATCGAACATCGCGATCTTGGTCGCCCCGGCCTTGTAGCTATGGCTCATATAGGTCCTGAGCTCGAAGATGCGGGCCTTGTTGCCCTCCGCAGTGTCGGGAACCTCGACACGAGGAAAGTGCGGGAACCCGCGCATCAGCTTCACGTCGAGCGAGGCATAGGCCGGGCTTTCCGGCGTGGCATTGGCAAACGCCGCGGCAGCAGCTGTATGCCGCGCGTCGGCGGCCAGCCGATCGGGCAAGGCGAGGAAGTCGGCGATCGAGGGATGCGGAACGACCACCTGGACGGCCGGGGCCCCGGGGCCGATCGCGACCGTGAACACGCCCACCGGCCCACACCCTGCGCGGCGTGCGGCCGGGATGAAGGCGTCCTTCAGATACGCGTCCAGGCGCGCTCTCATCGGGCCGTTGACCAGACTGTAGGTCCGCAGTTCATAGATTTCCGGAGTGGCGGCCGCGGTACCGCGCTGCGCCCTCGCTTCGGTGCTGGCAATGGCCACGCCGCCAAGCGCCGCGCCAGCGAGCAGCGAACGTCGATCGATTGGGTCCGCCATCATGTCCTCGCAAATTCACCTGGCCGCACAGGAAGCCCATGCCGCATCTATCGTCAACCCATCACCTGCGGCGTTTTGGTCGGCGGGTGAATGGCTTGGGGGAAAGCGCAGCCCGTCGGGAACGAACAGGCGACGTCACGACGCGAACCGGATCAATCCGCGCCGGTGCCCGGCGAGCGGAGCGCTGACCGTTTGGCCCCGAGCGGATTTTAGGCATCGCTGCCGATCCGCCTGGGGTTTCGGGGCGTTTGTCAGTGTGATGCGAAATGGGTCACGAGATCGTAGATGTAGTCCCGCCCGCGGTAGAGCGCATCCGCCGAAATCCGTTCGTTCAACCCATGCGTGCCTGCCGTGGCAGGGTCGTTCCAAAGCCCGGGAATGCCATACGTCGGAATGTTCAGCTTGCTGAGGTACGTCGCATCGGTAGCCCCCGCCGACTGCGTGGGGATGACGGGAATGCCCGGAAAGTGCTTCGCCCCAATCGCGGCGATCGGCTTGAGGATCGCGGGGTCGAGCGGCGGGGTCACCGCGACGGGGCGCTCCTGAATCTTGCTCGGCGACACTTTGACCTGCGGATCAGCGATCACCCGTTCAATCGCTGCCTTGGTCTCCGCGGCGGTTTCACCCGGCGCGATCCGGCAGTTGACGGACGCCGTCACCCGCTGCGGCAAGGCGTTCGCCGCATGCCCGCCCTCGATCAGCGTGGCGACGCACGTCGTGCGCAGCAACGGGTTGAGGCTCAGGTCCGCCGAGACGGTTTCCGCCGCCTTGGCATCACCGGGTTGCCTTGCCAGCTGGACCATCGCGGCGCCGGTGGCGTCCTTCCGCAAAGCGCCGGCCTGGGCCAGATAGGCTTGTGACACGGGGTTGAGATGGACCGGGAATTGCAGCGTGCTGACCTTGGTCAGCGCGGCGGCGAGGCGATAGATCGCATTGTCGGGTTGCGGTTGCGAGCTATGGCCACCCCGATTGGTAACCTCGAGCACGAAGTTGCGCGGCGACTTCTGCGATACCTGGACACCGAGCGTTTCTGGGCCGCCGCCGGGCGCAGTCCGCCCGCCGCCGCCTTCGTTGAAGGCGAAGCCGGCTTTCATGAGTTCGGGCCGGTTGTCGACGAGCCATCCGGCACCGTTGAGCACGCGCTCGTTCGTTCCTTCCTCGCCGCAAGTGAGCGCGAGCTTCACCGTGCGGCGCGGCTTGAACCCGGATTGCTTCCAGCGGATCAGCGTGTCCGAGAAGATCGCAGCCTGCGCCTTGTCGTCGCTGCTGCCGCGACCGTAGAAATAGCCGCCTTCCTCGACGAGGACGAAGGGATCTCGGACCCAATCCTCGCGCTTCGCTTCGACCACGTCGATGTGCGCGAGCAACAGCAAGGCGGGTTCCTTGGCGTTGGATCCGGCCCATGTCACCACCAGTCCGCCGTCGCGCGGGCGACCGTCCGGCACGTAGAGCACGAGGTCCTGCGCCGCGAAGCCCGCCGCGCTCAGCCGGGTCTGGACCTGCCGCGCCGCCTTGGTGCAGTCGCCGACCGAGGACGTCGTGTTGGTTTCCACCAGTTCCTTGTAAAGCGCGCGGAAGGCGGCCCGGTCCGCCCGTTGCGCGGGGGCCTGAGCGGTCGAAGCCACGGGGAGCATCACGGAGGCGGTCGCCAGCAGGGCGGATAGGAGAGGCTTCATGGTGTGTCGTCCTGTTCGATATGGAGGCAAGTGTGGAGCGAGATGGCAAGCCTGCCAATCTCGATCAGGGCAGGTCAGAAGCTCTTGCGCGCATTGACGCCGAGGGTTCGCGGGCGCGAGCTGACATAATAATCCGGGACCCCGGTGGCCGACGCGACGCGATTGAGGCCGTACGTGTTGAACAGATTGTTCGCGAACACTGACAGAGCGAACCCGTCCTGCGTATCGAAACCGATCCGGGCGTTGAAGATGCTGAAGTTGCCGATCTCGCGGTAGAAGGCGTTGGTCGTTCGCAGTTCGGTGTTCATCCGACCGGTATAGGTCCAGTCGAAACGGGCCAGACCCGTCAGCCGGTCTGAGAGGGGCGGGGTATATTCGATTCCCGCCGAGGCGGTCGTCTTGGGGATATAAGCCAGCGTGTCGCCGTCGCGCCCCGGCGCATTGATAAAGCCGGTCGAATCGACTTGATCGGACGTCAGCCGGGCGTTGTTGTAATTGACGCTGCCGTTGATGCTGAGGTGGCGGATCGGACGAACGCTCGCTTCCGCTTCGATGCCCTCGACCCGGACGCCTGCCAGATTGTAGATGAAGTTGAAGTTGCCGCCGCCTTGCTGGAGCGTCGATACCGAGGTCTGCACCTCGTCCCAGTCGGTCCGATAAATCGCGACGTTGAGCGTGGCCCTGCGATCGAACCACGATGTCTTTGCGCCAAGCTCGTAGTTCCACAGCGAGTCCGGGCGGTAGACGAGATATTGAGCGGGGAGATTGGGGATGTTGTTTGCCCCGCCCGGGCGGAAACCCTGCGCCGCATTGGCGTAGAACAGCACGTCGCGGGTCGCCCGAAGTTCGGCGTTGAACTTCTTGACCCAGCCCTTTGCGTTGGCCTTGGTCTCCTCATACGGCCGGGGTTCCTGGCCGTTGGTGAAATTGTACCCGAGATATTCGCCGCCGACGACCTTGGTATAGTCGAAATGGCGCAAGCCGACCGTGAGGGTCAGTGGGGACAGCACCCGGTAGCCGACTTCGCCAAAGAACGCGGTCTGCTTGACGCTGGTCAGGATGTTGCGGCCACCCAGATTGTCGACCGGATCGCGTTGCCCGCCCGTCACCGGATCGCCCGCGAACGGCAATGTGTCGACGCGGTCGAAGCGGTCTTCGTGGAACAGGCCGACGGTGTAGTTGAACGGGCCCTTGCCGTTCGATCCGAGACGTGCTTCCTGAATAAAATTGCGGACATAGCGCGGTTGATAGGCACCGAACGGCGCCTTCGAGCGGGCATAGGCCTGATAGGCGGTGCGCTGCGCGGGCGTGCAGGTCGTCGTCGGAACGCCGAGCGCGACCCGCGTGTAGAGCGGGCACCAGCGGGCTCCCGAGACGACACTGGCGAAGGCGGCATTGTTGTCGTTGGTGCTCTCGACGTCCCACCGATACCAGGACGCACTGGTCGTCAGCGTGGCGAAGCCCAAGTCGAACCGCCCGACGCCGTTGTAGAGTTGCAGCTTGTCATGCCACGGCTGGAAAATCTGGAAATCGGTGCGGAACGGACCGAGGACCGAATTATATTGCGCGGTGCCGTCGATGTCCTGGTTCTGGAGCAGCGCGGTCGCCGTGATCGAAACGGCGCTGCTTGGCGTAAAGCCGAGCATGACCCGGCCACCCTCAAGCGTTGCCCGGTTGGTGTTCTTGCGATCGAGCAGGGTGTAGTCGACATAGCCGCCTTGCCGCTCGCGGTAGCCGACGACGCGCAGCGCAAGCTTGTCGGCGACGATCGGGACGTTGAGCGCGCCCTTCACGAAATACCCTAGACCACCATTCTGTGTGGTGGTGGCTTGTGCCTCGACCGTACCTTCGTATTTGCGGGCATCGGGCTGGTTGAACAAGACACGCAAGGTGCCGCCCATCGATCCGGAGCCGTACAGCGTCCCTTGCGGGCCGCGCAAAACCTCGACCCGCTCGACGTCGAAGAGATTGAGGTTGGGCGTATTGCCTGCCGGGTCGGAATTCGTTCCGGAAGGTCCCGTCAGCGGCGTTTCACCGTAATACAGTCCGACGGTGCTTTCGCCCGCCGCCTGAACACCACGGATCGAGACACGGGTCCGCCCTGAGTCACTTTCGGTGAGTTGCAATCCGGGGACCTGGCGGATGATATCTGCGATCGTCGTTGCACCCAGTTTCGCCAACTGCCCTTCGCCGAGCGCTGAGATGGCGATGGGTGTCGTCTGCACCGTCGACTGGCGCCGCAGCGCCGTGACGACGATGTCGCCGGACTGGTCTTCGGGTGTCGCGGTCGCTGCGTTTGACGGGGCTTGCTCGGCTTCGGTCTGGGCGAAGGCCGGATAAGGTGCCGCCACCAGGGCTAGAACCATCAGGCCGGATCGTGTGGATAATAGCATTCTGCCCCCATTCGTCATTCGATCGGGTAAGCGTCCTGCGCTCACCCATCGGGGCATGATGGCTCAAACTCCTACCAATCCAATGGGGTATTGGGTTTCGGGGGGCCAAGATAATGCATGTTGCTGATCGTTCTTGCGATTTGCTACGCGCCCGGCGTTTTTGAGGCTTCCGGTGGGTGCCTTTATCGCAGGATGGGATAGCCCGCTTCGACCGCCGCACATTCAAGCGCGCGAACGCGGGCGTACGGTTCTGGTCCGCTAGGGATGACATCCGCCAGAAACACTTTCGCCCGTGCCTCGACCAGCGCGGGGTCGGCGATGACGTCGGCGAGCGCCTCCCGCAGCGCGACGATCGTTTCCTCGGGCGTCGAACGGGCCGTTACGAACGGCAGCGCGGGGGTGTCGGCGGTCACGCCGATAACGCGCAGTCCTGAAACCGCATCGGGATCGAAGCGACGCAGCGCCGCGAAGCTGACGGCGTCGATCGCGGCGATATCGGCTGCGCCCGCGCCAACGGTTTCGACGCTCGCGCGATGCGAGCCTGTCTCAATGACATCGCCGAAGAACCGCCCGTCTTGCGCAAGGGGTGCGACCGTCGCCCTGAACAGATTATGCCCGGTGTTGGAGTTGCGCGCGTTGATGGCGGCGCGGCGGTTGCGGAACGTCGCGAGCGAACCGTCGTCGCTCCGCCGTGCGACGAGATAGGAGACGTGCCGGCCGTGTGCGCAATCGGGTGCGTCATAAGCCGGGATCCCGATGACGTGCAGCGCAAGCGCGGCGTCCGTCACGAGCGGATAGCCGCACGTCTGGCCGAACAACAGCTTCGGATCCCGCCAGATCGCCTCGACCGTCCGCGTTCGGTCGAGCCGGTCGGGCGCGTCGATCCCGCGCGCGCGGAGCCGTGTCGCCAGCGCCGTCCAGAGCTGGTCATTGGCCGCCTGCTGCGCCGGGTGATCGTACATGCCGAGCGAAGCCACGGCGCCGCTCACGACGGCTTGCCCGGATAGTCGGGGTGGGTGAGGACATCGTGGTGCCGGATCGCGAACCGGCGCAGGATCGCACCATATCCGCGATACGTCGTGCGATGATCGGGGGCGAGCCTGGCGCGGTGTGCCGCATGATAGGCGGGCAGTCGATACCAGGCGAGATCCGGCCGGTCATGATGCGCGGCGTGGAGGTTGTTGTTGAGATACAGCAGCCCCAGCACGCCCCCGCGCTCGACCGTCGCAGCCCGGCCGGGTGCTCGGAGGTCGGCCCGATGTTCCACAAAGGATCGCAGCAAGGTCAACGCCATGCCGGGATATACGAACATCACGAGGTAGCGTCCAAGCCCGAATTGCGTCCAGTGCAGCCAGCCAAGCACGATAGCGACTGCCGCCAGATGCGGCAGCCAGTCTCGCGCCACCGCCAGGGGTTTGTCGCGCAGACGGCGGATCTCGTCCACGCCGAGCGACAGGATCGCGATCGGTGGTCCCAGCAGCAGGCGACCGAGCAGCGGCGCCTGCACCCGCGCCAGCCATAGCGAAACGCCGGACCGGCTTGCGACATAGCGCGATTCAGGATCGTGCCGCGGGTCGGTGATCGATGGACTGCGATGATGCGCGGCATGGCTGCGGCTGTAGAGTGCGTAGGGCAACCACAAGGCGAGCGGCGGAAAACCGATCGCTGCATTGATCCGCAGAGAGCGCGTCGGATGCCCATGGATCGTCTCATGCTGGAGCGAGCCATGCCAGGCGATCAGCCATCCGCCCGTCAGCACAAGCAGCGGATCAGGGATGACGGCGTGGAAATACGTCGCCGCAAGCCACCCGGCGTAGATGGTCAGCGTGACGAGCAGCGTCGGCCATTCGATCGAGCGTGGAGTCATGACCGGGCCTCCGACAGGCGGCGGCGAGAAAGGCAGGGGTGCGACATCGGCTTTCTCCATCAGGGACGCCATTGTCCACCAATATGATATGAATTGAAGCTTGCTTCTTCTATCGATCGGCTAAGCTCAGCTATTTGTGCCATTTGCTGCTGCAAAGGCGGTTGCCTCCGATCGGGCAGTTGACAACTCGACCGGCGGATTGCTCAATATGGCGATGGGGCCAGCGATCTCCCCATGAGGCGACAGCCGAAGCATCGCGTCCCTGCTGCACCGGAGGACGCTTCATGCCCGCGATTAATTCCATCACCCCCGAAAAACTGACCCGCCTGATCGGGCTGCCGCATGGCCCCGCGATCGTCGACGTCCGTACCGATCGGGAATTTGCGAGCGACCCGCGCCTGGTGCCGGGGTCCGTGCGTCGGGACCACACCCACATCGCTGCGTGGTCGGGCGGACTAGCCGGTCGGTCTGCGGTGATCGTCGACGCGCAGGGCGGCCCAACGGGCGAGGGGGTCGCCGCATGGTTGCGGCATGAGCGCGTCTCGGCGGAGATGCTGGACGGCGGCACGCTCGGCTGGGCGGCTGCGGAACTGCCGATGGTGCCCGAAGCGGTCCTTCCGCCGCGCGACGCGCAAGGGCGGACGCTATGGGTCACGCGCGCGCGACCAAAGGTCGATCGCATCGCCTGTCCTTGGCTGATCCGCCGCTTCGTCGATCCGGATGCGGTGTTCCTGTTTGTCAGCCCGGTCGAGGTGATGCGCGTGGCCGAGCGGTTCGGCGCGGCTGCGTTCGATGTTGCGGGGGAGGGCGTGGTGTGGAGCCATGACGGGCCGCTGTGTACATTCGACGCGATGGTGGCGCGGTTCGGGCTCGCCGCTGTCCCGGGTCTCGCGCAGCTCGCTGTGATCGTGCGTGGCGCGGATACCGCGCGGCCCGACCTTGCCCCCGAGGCGGCGGGGCTGGTCGCGCTGTCGCTTGGCCTGTCGCGGATGTTTGCGAACGATCTCGCGCAACTCGATGCCGGAATGCTGCTCTACGATGCGCTGTATCGCTGGTGCCGCGATGCGACCGGCGAAACGCACGACTGGGTGTCCCACACCCCGAAGGCGGCGCGTCCGAAGGTGTCGGCATGAGCACAATCACCGGCGACACAGTCGCACCGATCGCGCGGCCCGCGCCGGTGACGCTTCGGCAAGCCTTCTGGGTGTGGCTGAGGATCGCGGCGCTGTCGTTCGGCGGACCCGCCGGGCAGATCGCGGTGATGCACCGCATCCTGGTCGAGGAGAAACGCTGGATCGGCGAGCAGCGTTTTCTCCACGCGCTCAATTATTGCATGCTGCTGCCGGGGCCGGAGGCGCAGCAACTGGCCGCCTATATCGGCTGGCTGCTGCACCGGACCCGCGGCGGGATCGTCGCGGGAACGCTGTTCGTGCTGCCGGGGGCGGTATCGATCATGGCGTTAAGCTGGATCTACGTACTGTACGGGCAGGTCGGTTTGGTCGCGGGGCTGTTCTTCGGGCTGAAATGCGCGGTGCTCGCGATTGTGTTGCAGGCGGTGGTGCGGATCGGCAGCCGTGCGCTGCGCAACGGCGTTATGCGCGCGCTCGCGGGGGCGGCGTTCGCGCTGATCTTCTTCCTCGGCGTGCCGTTCCCACTGATCGTGCTTAGCGCGGGGGTGATCGGCTATTTGGGCGGGCGCGCGGACATGCCCGCCTTCCGGATCGGCGGGGGGCACGCTGCGGGCAAGGGGGTGGTCGTCGCCGATGCCGACACGCTGCTCGGCGAAAGTCTGCCCGCGCACGCCAGCCCCACGATCCGCCAGTCTGTGCAGCAGGCAGCAGTGTGGCTCGTGCTTTGGCTAGCACCGGTCTTGGCATTGCTGGTGCTGCTGGGGCAAGGCAACGTCTTCACCCAGATCGCGACCTTCTTCTCGACCATGGCGGTCGTCACCTTCGGCGGTGCCTATGCGGTGCTTGCCTATGTCGCGCAGCAGGCGGTCGAGCACTATCACTGGCTCACTGCGCGCGAGATGCTCGACGGGCTGGGCATGGCAGAGACGACGCCGGGGCCGCTGATCATGGTGCTCCAGTTCGTCGGGTTCCTCGGCGCGTATCGTCACCCCGGGATGCTGTCGCCGCTGCTGGCGGGGACGCTGGGCGGGTTGCTCGCGACCTGGGTGACGTTCGTGCCGTGCTTCCTGTGGATTTTCCTGGGCGCTCCGTTCATCGAGCGGATGCGCGGCAATTTGGCGTTGTCGGGCGCGCTGTCGGCGATCACCGCTGCGGTGGTCGGGGTTGTGCTCAACCTGGCGGTGTGGTTCGCGATCCACACGTTGTTCCGCAGCGTCCGGCCGTTTGCGGTTGGACCGGTGCGGCTCGACCTGCCCGTTGTTGCAAGTCTCGATCCCTGGGCACTCGGGATCGCGCTCGCCGCGATCGTTGCGATGTTCCGGCTGAAGCTCGGCATCTTTGCGACGCTCGGCGTGGCGTCGGTCGCGGGGATCGTGCTTCAAACGAGCGGTGTCCTCGCCGAGTGAGCGCCGAGCGGCAGGGGCAGCGCGCCGGAGCGGATCTCCGCAGCCGCCTTCCTGCCCCCGAGCCCGCCTAGAACCGCACCGACGTCTCGACGCCGAACTCCTGCGGCCGTCCCGGCGTGACGCGGTCGATCCCGAACCCGCCGAAATAGCCGGTCCGCGCCAATTGGGTCACCGTGTCGAACACGTTGGTGCCATACACCCCGATCCGCCACGGCCCACCCGCGCGCGGCACATAATCGAGCCGGAACCCGGCCAGTGCATAGGCTGGCAGCCGGCAGACATAGTCCGCGCCATCCTGACAGGCAGGCTTCTCGCCCACTCCGCGGACGTCGATGCTCGGCGTCACCGTGCCGCCGCGGACCTGGAAATCATAGGCGATCGCTGCGCTGTAGGTGTATTTCGGGGCGGAGTTGACCGGCGTGTCCAGCGTCAGCGTCACGGCGTTCGGCCGGATGCTGTCATAGGCTTGCGTCAGGTACGAGACGTTCCCGCGGACGGTCAGGTGCCGCACCGGACGCAACACGAACTCGCCCTCGAACCCCGCTTCATGCGCGGAGGCCGCACTTTGCACCTGCCGCGTCGAGACGTTGCCGACCAGCACGTTCACGCCCGCCTGGATGTCGGTGTACTTCTGATAGAAGCCCGACAGGTTGATGACCGCGCGCCGGTCGAGCAGGTCAAGCTTGATACCCCCTTCATACGACCAAAGCTTTTCGGGATCGTAGGAGGACGGGAAGCGTCCATCGGCCGAGGGACTGCCTAATTGCTGGTTGAAGCCGCCGGAATTATACCCGTGCGCGGCGGTCAGATAGGTGAAGACCGTGTCGGACCAGCGATAACCGAGCTGGACTTTCGGGTCGAAGCCGTCCCATTCGTTGGTGTCGCGCGCGGTGAACGGCGCGCCGCCGCAATTGGCGATGCCACCCAGGAAATCGCCGTTAAAATAGCCGCACTGGGTCGGCACGCCATTGGAGAGGAAGGTGTTTTCGCGTCCGGCGAAGAAGACATAGCTGGACCCGGTCTTGCGGTCATAGGTATAGCGTCCGCCGAGCGTGAGTTCGAGCCGCGGCGTGATCTTGTACGATGCCTGCGCGAAGGCGGCGTAGCTGCGATAATTCAGCGACGCGTCGTAGACATAGCCGAGCGGGTCGATCCAGTCGGGGCCGGTGTCCTGCAGGAAGTCGGTCTTCTGCTGGAAGTAGAAGGCCCCCACCAGGAACGTCAGCCGATCGTCGAGCACGGTGCCGCCGATCGTCAGTTCCTGCGTAAACTGCGTGCTGCGGGTGTCGTCATATTCCGCATAGATGTCGTTGGGGGCATTGTTGACCGGCGTGTAGAAACTCGCTTGCGAACGACGGTAGGCGGTCACCGAATGCAACGTCAGGCCACCGCCGAGATCGTAGCCGATCCGCGCGTTGAGCGTCGTCGCGTCGGTGTCGTTGAACGGGCCGCGGCCGCCGTAGCGCGATACGCCGCCAGCATCGCCGCCGCGTGCGATGTCGGTCACCGCCGCGCTGGTGGGCGCGAGCAGCGTCGCACCGCCGTAGACCGCATAGGGCTTTCCCAGAACGGGATAGGCCGAACAATAAGGCGTGGCGTGGAGCGCATCGTAATTCTGGATATAGCCGGCGGTGGAAAGGCAGCCGACCGGAATCGTCGCGCCGCCATCGGTCTTCGACCGGTTGTACTCGCCGAGCAGGTCGATCGTGAGCGGGCCGCCTCTGTCGACGCGCAATTGCAGGCGTCCGGACTGGTTGTTGACGTTGCCGCTGCGACCATCGTCCAGTTCGTGCGTGATATAGCCCCGGACGCTTTGCGTGCGGAAGCTCGCGCGGGCGGAGATGCCGTCGGTCAGCGGGACGTTGAGCGCACCTTCGGTATCGATCCGCCGCAGGCTGCCCGCGCGGACCTGCGCATAGCCTTCGAATTTGTCGGTCGGGCGCTGCGTCGTCAGCAGCACCGCGCCCGCGGTCGTGTTCTTGCCGAACAGCGTCCCCTGCGGGCCCTTCAGGACCTGCAATGAGGCGATGTCGTAGAAATAGAGGTCGTTGCCTTCCTGTCGGCTGACATACATCTCGTCGACGTAGAAGCCGGCCTTGGTGTCCGAATTGACCTGGTTGAAGGTCTGCCCGATCCCGCGGATCGTGAAGCTCGTGCCGCCCGACAGCAGCGGCACCAGTTCGAGGTTGGACACCGCCCCGCGCAGATCCTGGAACGTGCGGATGTTCTGCTGCACGAGGTTGTCGCGTGACAGAACGGTCGCTGAAACGGGCGTGGTCTGGAGCCGTTCTTCACGGCGGCGGGCGGTGACGACGATGTCGCCCACTGCGTCGCTGGCAGCGGCCCCTGGTGCGGTCGGTGGCACCACGCCCGATTGCGCCAGCGCAGGTGCCGCAACCATGCCCGCGATCAGCGCGAGCATCGACAGGGCGCGCCCGCCCGAAATTGGAATTCCTGCCATGATAACCCCCGTTTGCGAGCCTTTACTCGACGCTTGCCCTGTACCGATACCCTATGGCGATGATCGGGATTGTGGACAGAGCTTTTATTGGCCGCGGCATGATTCGTCTTTGGCATGCCGCGTGGCGGGGTTCCGCAAAGTGTTCGCAACGCGCGCAACAACGCCTCAGTCTTCGGTCTGCGATAGGCCCCTTCACGGACGCCTGTTTCTGTTGAATGATGGGTACAGGCGAAGATGAACCGAGATCGCTCCTCTTCGAAGAGGGGCGCCGACTGGAGAGACCTGATGGTTACGATGACAAAGGCGATCCTCTGCCTGGCCGTAGTGTCGATGGCACCGACGATTGCGCTTGCGCGAGAGGCGGCACCCAACACGATGACTGCGCGGGAACGGGCGGCGGGGTGGCAATTGTTGTTCAACGGCCGCGATCTCGACGGCTGGCGGTCGTTCGATGGCGGCGCACCGTCGCCGTCCTGGGTCGTCCGTGACGGCACGCTGGAACTCACCGCGACCAGCGGGCGGATGAGCGGCGGCGATCTGGTGAGCGCCAACAGCTATGGCGCCTTCGAACTGACGCTCGACTGGAAAGTCGCGCGTGGCGGCAATAGTGGCGTTCTCTATCTCGCGCGCAACGTGCCGCAGACCCGGCAAATCTACGAGACCGGGCTCGAGATGCAGATCCTCGACGACGCCGGGCATCCCGATGGCAAGATCCCCTCGCACCATGCAGGCGCACTCTACGATCTGACGGTGCCGCCAGCAGGCGTGTCGCGACCCGCCGGAAGCTGGAACCACGCGCGGTTGCTCGTCGATCACGGTCGGATCCGGCAATGGCTCAACGGCAAACCGACCGCCGATGTGTCCTACGGCGACAATGCCTGGCGCAGCCGCGTGGCGGCGTCGAAGTTCGCCAAGATGCCGTTCTTCGGAACGTTTCCCAGCGGCTTGATCGCGCTGCAGGATCACGGCGAGCCGGTGGCGTTCCGCAACGTCAAGCTGCGGGTGATCGGGGCAAGTGCGGTGGAAGCGCGGAAGTGATACGCGACGCGAAGCCTGCGTCGGATGCGCAGGCGGACGTCGTCATCGTCGGATCGGGGGCGGCAGGGGGCATGGCCGCCTACAGCCTGACCAAAGCGGGGCTACGATGCATCCTGCTCGAGGCAGGACGCGACTATGATCCGCAGGCCGAGGTCAACATGTTCGCGCCCGAAAGCGACGCGCCGCTGCGCGGTGCGGCGACGCCCGACAAGCCGTTCGGCTATTTCGATGCCACGGTCGGCGGCGGGTGGCAGGTCGATGGCGAGCCATACACGCTGCGCGAGGGCTCCGACTTCCGCTGGTACCGCCCGCGCATGCTGGGCGGACGGACCAACCACTGGGGCCGGCACGTGCCACGGTTCGGGCCGTATGACTTCAAGCCGTTCTCGCGGGACGGCCTCGGGGTCGACTGGCCGATCGGCTATGACGATGTGGCGCCGTTCTATGATCGCGTCGAACGTATGGTCGGCGTGAACGGTGGTCCGATCGGGCTGGAGAACCACCCCGACTCCCCGCCGGGTTGCCTGATGCCGCCACCGCATCCCCGCATTCCGGAGATGCTCATCAAGGCTGCCGCCGAGGATCTGGGGATCCCGGTGCGTGCCGCGCATACTGCGGTGCTCACGCGCGACATGCCGGACGCGGTCGCGCCGCGCAGTGCCTGCCTCAACGCGACGCCTTGTACGCGCGGCTGCACGATCGGCGCGATGTTCCAGACGACCACGTCGCTGCTGCCGATGGCGAAGGCGACCGGGCGGCTGACGATCGTCACCGACGCGATGGTGTCGCGCGTGACGATGGCGCGTCCCGATCGCGCCGCCGGGGTCGAATATGTCGATCGCAAGACCGGGCTGCGGCACACGGTGAACGCCCGCACCGTGGTGCTGGCGGCCGGCACGGGGGAAACGACGCGATTGCTGCTCAATTCTGGGGAGAGCGGGCGCGGGCTTGCGAATTCTTCCGGGGAACTGGGCCGCAACCTGACCGATTCCACCGGTGCATCCTTCCGCGCCTATATTCCGGCGCTCGCCGATCGTCCGCGCTACAATGAGGACGGCATCGGCGGCCAGCACATCTATATTCCCTTCTGGCTCTACCAGCAGCAGAAACGCGGCGAGCTCGACTTCGCGCGGGGGTATCATTTCGAGATCGGCGGCCGGTTCGGTATCCCGCCGGCGGATGCCGTGCCGCGCGTCTGGGGATCGGCGCTGAAGAAGGCCGTCCGAAGCGCCTCGGGCGCGACGATTCAGTTGACGTTGCGGGGGGAGATGATCCCCAACACGGACAGTTTCTGCGAGGCGGACCCGGTCGTGAAGGACCGGTTCGGCATCCCGGTGCTGCGGTTCGCCTTCCGCTGGTCGCAGAATGAGGTGAACCAGGTCGCCCACGGTCGCCGCACCGCGCATGCCGTGTTCAAGCGGATGGGGGGCACGATCCTCGATCCCGACCTGCCGCCCGAGAAAATCATGACCGCGGGGGGCGAGATCATCCACGAACTGGGCACGGCCCGGATGGGGGCCGACAAACGGTCGTCGGTGGTCGACGGCTATGGCCAGACCTGGGACGTCGACAATCTGGTGCTGATGGACGGTGCGGTCTTCGCGTCCGGCGCGCACAAGAACCCCACGCTCACGATCCTCGCGCTCGCCTTGCGCGCGTCCGAGCACCTTGCCCGGCGCCTGAAGTCGGGGGCTTTCGCATGACGCCGTCACGCCGCACCACGCTGCAATGGATGATGGCCGCGGCGGCGCTGCCGCTCGCGCACTGGACGACCCCGGCGATGGCCGAGGGTATGGATGACGCCGCGGGCGCGGTGCCGCCGTTCGATGGCATCGCCGACTGGCCCGACACCCCGCCACCGCCACCGGCACCGGGCTATGGCCGCGATCCCGATCTGGCGAACCCCAAAGTCCCCTGGCCGCTGACGCTGGCTGCCGCGCAGCGCAAGACGGTGGATGTGCTGGGCGATCTGATCCTGCCGCAGGACGCGGCATCGCCGGGGGCGGGGGCGCTCGGCGTCGGGGCGTTCATCGACGAATGGATCAGCGCACCCTATCCGCAGCAGCGCGCAGATCGCGCGAAGGTGGTTGGCGGTCTGCTCTGGATCGACGCGCAAAGCCGCACGCTGCATGGTCGCGCGTTCGTCGACCTCGCGGCGCAGCAACAGGCCACGCTGCTCGATGCGCTGAGCGTCCCCGTGCCGGTCGCCAGGATGGTGGCTCCGGTCGCGTTCATGGACACGCTGCGCAGGCTGTTCGTGCTCGGCTTCTACAGCTTGCCGGAGGGCAAGGCGGACATGGGGTATGTCGGCGACCAACCCACCCCCGGCGCTTACCCCGGACCAACGCGCGAAGCACTAGCGCATTATGCGCATGCGCTCGACCGGATGGGACTGACACCGCCGCCCGCATAGCCCAGGGCGGCGGACCGGCAATCGCGTCGGCGGATCGTTGCTCAGTACAGCAGCGTCCAGTCCCGCACACGCCATTGGAGCACCGCTTCGATCTGAACCATCGCGGCGGTATCGATCAGTTCTGCACGCCGCCCGGGAAAGCGCACGAGTCCATCCCCGTCGCGGCGCAAGCGCCACATCCGGTCGGCATAGCCGCGCATGGCGTCGCGATACCGATGCTCGCCGGTTTCGCTTTCAAGCAGTAGCAGGTTCTTGAAATAGATCGCGTTGAACGGTGGGGGTTGATCGTCGACGCGGTCATCTGCGACGAAATACGTATGGCTTGCGTCCGCGATGCGTCTGGCCGCCGCGAGATATTCCGGCTTGTGCGTTGCGCGCCAGAGCAGGACGTTGACGCCGACCGGCACGCCCTGATTGTAGCTCCAGACGCGCTTCTCGATCGAACCGTTCGTCTTGAGGTGATCGGCGTACAAGCCGTCCGGCCGTTGCAGCGTGGCGTTGGTCCAGTGATAATAGCGCAAGGCATCGTCGAGATAGCTGCGATCCCCGGTCAGCATGTACAGCCGAACGCCCATCTCCGCGGCCGGCATGTTGGACACGGTATTGCGGTCACCATTGTCGCTCTTCTGCGTCCAGCGCACGCCGCCGGGCGAGGGTAGGGTCGTGTCGGTCGACCACCCTGACCGGATCAGCTCGAAGATATCGCGGGCGTTGTGGAGCGATACCGGATCGCGCCGGAACAGATGGTGCTGGATCTCGGCCAGCCCGACCCATTCATTGTCGTCGTAATAGAGGTCGTCCCCATGACCGAGCGGCGGCAGCACCTTGGCCAGATGCCCGGCGCGCCCCGTCGTCGACGTCTTCGACCAGTAACGCGCCTGTGCGGCACGGACCTTCGCCAGCGCAGGCGCGAACCGCCGCCCCGTCGCGCCGGGGATCATCGTCAGGTCGAGCAAGGCGATATGTGCCTGGGAGAAGGGCCATTCCGTCGAATAGCGCTCGTCGCGCGGCTCCGGCGGATGGTATTCCCGGTACAGGCCGGTTCCATCCGCCACCGCGAAACACCGCTCCAGCGCGGCATGCCAGGCGAGTGCCCGGTCAAGCGTGGCCCCGGCGGTGCCGGGACCACGTTGACCAATCGCCGCAGTGGCGACGACGGCGGCCGATAGACCCGCCGCCATGCCGAGCAGGGTCCGGCGCGATACGCTTTGCCCCGTCATCAGAAACGGAACCGTGCGCCCACCGCGAAGACGCGGCTTTCGTACCGGACATCGCGTGGGTAGTTGGCATTCTCAAGCCCCGGAACCGCGCGCAAGGCCCGATAGGGCGACCCGGTGATGTTGCTGACGTCGAACGTCAGCGTGACGGCTTCGATCGCGGCGACCGACAGGGAGAAGTCGAGCCGTTCGATCGGGCGGTTGAACTCCGCGCCGATCAGTTGCCCGAGCTGGTCGGTGGCGAAGAAGTTCGTCACCCGCGACCGCCAGTTATACGCCAGCCGTGCGGAAACCGGACCCTTTTCGTAAATGCCGACCGCGTTGTAGCTCCATTTGGAGACGCCCGGTATGTCGCTGTTCTGGCCGGTCGTGCCGAGCGACACCGGCAGCGCCTGCGATGCGTCGATATAGGTGCCGTTGAGCTGCGTCCCGAACCCGCTGAGCCAGCCGGGCAGGAAATCGAAGAAGGTCTGGAACGCGACCTCGACACCCTGCAGCTGGCCGCTGCCGCCATTCTCCGGCCGGTTGACGACGATCTGGCCGTAAGGTTCGACCACCGTGGGAACGTTGAGATTGGTGATGAAGCCCTTCACATCCCGCCGGAAGATCGCGCCGGTCAGCGAGCCGGTCTTGGTGAAGTACCATTCGAGTGACGCGTCGTAATTCTTGGACAGGATCGGCTGGAGATTGATGTTGCCGCTGTTGCCGGTGATCGGCGGGGTGCCGTTGGGGTTGCCGATCGTGATCGCCGGGTTGAGTTGGCCATATTCCGGGCGGGTCCGGGTTTCCGTCGCGGACAGGCGCAATTGCAGTTTGTCCGAGAACTTGGCGCGGAACGAGGCGCTCGGCAGCACGTCGAGATAGTTCTGCCGCGATGTCGTGGTGACCAGCGTGCCGCCGACCAATGCATTGCCGGTCAGATTGGCCTTGGTGTTGACCACGCGCGTGCCGATCACGCCGTCGATCGGGACGGTGCCGAGGTCGAAGCCATAGTGGAACTGACCGTAGAAGGCGTAGGACCGCTCGACCGCGTCGAGCTGCTCGTTCTGGACGAACGCCGGGATCTCCGATCCCCATTGCGCCAGTTCGGCCAGGGCGGCGGGCGTCCCGATCTGCGCGAGGCCGGAGCGGGCGAGATCCCGCAGGGCGTCGATATTGTCGACGATGCCGCTTCGGGTGGGCGCGTACCACTGGCTGAGCGGTGGCGCCTGACCGCCACGGAAGCCGACGTCGATCGGCTGCCCCGTGTCGCCTCCCGGAACTGCGGTCAGCGGCAAGGCGAGCGGCCGCAGCGTTGCATATCGCCCCCCGCTCCGCAGCCGGGCGTCGCGATCCGTAAACCGGAACCCGACGTCGATCTGCTTGATGACCGGCAGTTCGGTCTGCAGTTTGAGGTCGGTCCGCCACTGGATCCCCTTGCCGGTGGCGAGCGAACGTCGATCGTAGATGCCGCGCAGGATATAGTTGCCGCCGTTGTTCGCATCGAAACCGGGAAGGCCCAGCGCGGGCCCACCGTCCTTGCCGCCGATGTCGAACACGATCGATGCGGCCTGCGCCTGCGCGGGTGCGTAATCGAAGTTGTAGTCGGTATATTCGGCCTTCGAGTCAGTATAGGCGAAGTCGGTCGTGATCGTCGCGCGATCGCTCTTCCACGATCCGCCGATCGCGCCCTGATACGCATTGGTGCGACCCGCGCGCGTGCTGCGCGAGAAGTCGATGTTCCTGCCGTTCGCGAAGTCGGGGGTCGCGGTGACGCTGGTGAGCGTACCCGGCGCGTCGGGGTTGCGGACGATGTCGCTCAGCGCGGGATTGTCGTTGACCAGGTTGAGCCCGGCGAAATCATTAGCAACGTCGGTCCGCGCGCCTTGGAACAGGCCGTCGATGTAGAATTCGAGCCGGTCGCTGGGACGCCATTGCAGCGTGCCGTTGACGGACGGCCGCCAGCGCTTGCCGCGATCGTAATAGACGCCGGCGGACTCGGGGAGCACGAAGTCACGCGATCCCGCGACGGGTTGCGCGGCGTTGGGCGCGACGATGTTGCCGTTGATGTAGCGCGACGACGTCTGGTAATGCAGCTGGGTGTACGACACGTTGATCAGCGCGCCGATCTGACCGATGCCGGTGTCCCAGCGATCGGTGACGAGCACGTTGAAATTGGGATCGAACGTCTTCGCCTGATCGCCGTACGTGCCGCGCACGGCGCCCGCGATCTGGAACCCGGCGAAATCGAACGGACGCCGTGACCGCACGTTGATCAGACCAGCGATGCCGCCCTCGATCTGGTCCGCGCTCGTCGTCTTGTAGACCTCCAGCCCCGCAAGCGCGCCCGCCGGGAAATCCTGCAGCGCGACGTTGCGTTGCTCGGCGGTGAACATCTCCCGCCCGTTGAAGGTGGTGGTGAGGTTGGGGAGGCCGCGCACCTGCACGCTGCCGGCTTCGTCGCTGCTGCGGTTGACCTGCACGCCGGTGATGCGCGCCAGCGCTTCCGATGCGTTGTTGTCGGGCAGCTTGCCGATATCCTCGGCAACGACCGCGTCGACGATCTGGTCGGAATCGCGTTTCAGCGTCTGGGCCGACTGAAGGCTGCGGCGCAACCCGGTGACGACGATATCCCCGGATGCGGGTTCCGCGGCGACCGCGCCGTCGGCGGCGGCTGGTGGGCCGGCTTCCGCGGGCGTCGCATCGCTTTGCGCTGCGGGTTGCGGTGGAGTTGCGGCTGTCGTTTGCGCGGCGCTGCCGCTGCTCCATAGCGACGCTGCGGCAAGCGCGATGGTCGAAACGACCAGTCGGTCGAGTGCTTTCATATGGTCTCTCCCTGGGTAGATTATCGTTTTGTAATGTCAGTGATTCAATCGTGCGGGCGGACGTACGCCCGCATCACGGCGCAGCGGCCGTCGCCCCCGTCGAGCGACCGCAACCGGTAAGCGCCGATTTCGGCGGGGATGATGAAGGTTTCGGCGTAATGAACTTCGTACGGCGCGAAGGCCCCGGACGGGCTCTCCACGACCGCGGCGGTGCCCGCCACGAGGTTGAGGACGTTGAGGTTCCGGTCGGTTTGAAGATCGACGCTGGACGCGAACCAGATCCGCTCGGTTTCGATGAATTCGAGCCTGTGCAACCCGGTCCGCTCCCGCGTCCAGTCGCTTCCTTCGGCGACCGTGGTGACCTGATTGACGAGTTCGTCGCACGTGAAATCCTCGCGCCGCGACCAGTCGATATTCGCGAGACCGTGCTCGAGGTGGATTGGTCGTGGTCGACCGTCGAGACCAAGCCGCTCCCAGTCCCACAGCTTGAAGGTGAAGATGTACGGGGTCGCGCTGATCTCCAGCACCATTGCATTGCTGCCCGAGCAATGGACGGTCCCGGCGGGGATCAGGAAGTGGTCGTGCTTCCGCGCGGGGATCCGGTTGACGAACGCGTCGACATCGGGGGCAGGGCCGCCGTTCTGTGCCGCGGTGAAGGTCTCGGCGAACACGGCAGGATCGGCGGCGTCGGTCAGCCCGAGATAGACGACCGCATCGTCGCCTGCATCGAGCATGTAATAGCTCTCGTCCTGCGTGTAGCGCAGGTTGAAGGCGTCGCGCGCATAGTCCTGCTGCGGATGGACCTGCAGCGACAGGTTCCCGCCCCCCATCGTGTCCAGCATGTCGAACCGGATCGGGAACTCCGCGCCGAACCGTGCGACGATGGCGGGCCCCAGCAGCCTCTCCGGTCTGAGCCGGACGAGATCGAACGCCGGAATCTCGAACCGGCGATCACCGAAGCCAAGCAGCAGGCTGTTCTCCTCTGGCACGCAATCGAAGCACCAGGCATAATTGGGCGGCCCGTCAGGCAGGTCGAACTGCGCGCGCATCCACTGGCCGCCCCACGGCCCGGCGTCGAAGAACGGCACGACCCGAATGGGGCGGCGGACCGCGAGATCGAGCGCGCGAAAGTAGGTTGCGGTGCTGACCATCCGGGGGTCGGGACCGTTCATCTCGATGACGAACTGCGTGGCTGGCAACAGCTCGTACTTGATCTCGTCTCCGACGCGCCAATCGACGAAGAAGGCTCGGCGATACAAATCGGCAGCACGGGTTCCGGCATTGCCACTGCCGAGATTGGCGATCTCCCCGCGGCGTTGGCGCTGCTGCAATTCCCACCGTGCCATCGAGACGTAGATCGCCGTATCGTGGGACGGCAGGATCGTCGCGGCGCCCGGGCCGACCACGATCGTCCGCGAATCCGTTGCGCGGGTGGATCGCCAGGTCTCGAGAAAGGCATGATCTAGAAAGGCATCGATCCCGACGGTCTCGAACCGCGCGAAGACCGGATCGCTGCCGAGGTGTGTCGCAACCGCCGCATCGATCCCCTCGGGGGCCTTGAACAGCGATGCCGTGTCGACGACCAGCGCGTCGGGATAGGCCGCGCGCATCGCAGCGATGACGTCGGCCACCGGCGCACCCGGATAACATTCGATGCAGAGATCGCCCGTGTCGGGGAGGAGAGGGATGATCTCTGACCATCCCACCGCGCACGGTGCGGGCTGGTCGTCGACCTGAACGACAGGTTGCTTGTCATAGCGGGTCATGGCGATCCTCCCAGAGCGGGGTGGCGGCGAGCAACGCCGCGTCGGACCCGAGCGCGCCCCGCACCACGACCGGTGGCGCGCCGAGGCACCAGACGTGGTGGCGGACATGGTCCTGGATGAAGGGCACGACTTCCGCCGCCGCCGCCGCGCCGCCGGTCACGAGCACGTACGAAGCATCGTAGGCGGTGACGAGATTGAGCGCGACGGTCGCCCAGGCGTTCAGGCAGATGGCACGAATGGCATGCGCGCCTTCGTCCCCCGCGCGCGCCAGATCGAGCACCGTCTTCAGGTCGGGCTCGTCCAGCGCATGAAGCCGGCCTCGCCCGGGCAAGGTCGCGATGAGACGGGGCAAGGCCCAGGTCGACGCGATCGCTTCGGCACATCCGATATTACCGCACCGGCACAGCGGCCCATCGGTGTCGATCGTCATATGCCCCGCGAGCACCGATGCGTGGCCGGTCCGGCCGCGCACGATCGTCCCCCCCATCAGCGCCGCGGATCCGATCCCGGTTCCGAGACCCAGTAGAACGGCATCGTCCCGACCGATCAGCGCGCCGTAGGTCCGTTCGCCGAGCAGCGCCATGCGACCATCGACTTCGAGCATGATCGGAAGGTCGAGATGCACCTTCGACCAACCGGCAAAGTCGAACCCGACCGCATCCTCATATTTGCCGGCCGGCGTGGAGACGACCTGCCCCGAGCGCGGATCGATCAGCCCCGGAAAGGCCACCGCCACCCCCGCTACCGCGTGCCCCGCGCGCAGGTCGGCAAGGATGCGCTCGAGTTCGGGCAGCAGCATTTCCAGGGTCGGGGTCACCGGGACCGCGATCTCGGCGCGGCGCTCCACCCCGCCGCCGCGCACCAGCGCGCACGCGATGTGGGAGCCGCCGATGTCGATCGCCAGATAGCGGTTCATGCGGCGAGGCCGGGGCTTGCGTGGTGCATCCGACGTTCGATTTCCTCGAGCGAGGCTTCCTTCGTCTCGGGAAACAGGCGGAAGACGAGGATGCATTGCACCACCATGCAGACCGCGAAGAAGGCGAACGGGATTGCGGGTGACATGGCGGCGGCGACCGGGAACACTGCCGATACGATCGCGTCGAACAGCCACACCGTTCCCGCACCCAACGCCTGTCCCGCGGCGCGGAAGCGCGCGGGGAAGATCTCGCTCATATAGACCCAGATCACCGCGCCCTGCGACGTCGCGAACGCCGCGATGAAGCAGACGAGGACACCGACCATCAGATATTTCGGTAGAATCCCGAGCATGATCGCGGTCGCGATCGTCAGCAGGACGGCCATCGCAGCCCCGCCGACCAGAAGCAGCGGTCTGCGCCCGACCCGGTCGATCAGCATCATGCCGACGATCGTGAAGACGAGGTTCGCCACCCCGACCGCGATCGCCTGAAGGTTCGCCGACACCTGCGCGAAGCCGGCCGCAGCGAAGATGTCGTTAAGATAATAAAGGATCGCGTTGATCCCGGTGAGCTGGTTGAGCGCACCGATGAGGATCGCGAGGACCATCGGGCGGCGCGCTTGCGTCCACAGCGAGGCAAGGGACACCTTGCTGCCCGTAGCGGCGGGAACGCTTTCCTCCCGGATCGGCGCATGCCCATAAAGGCTGAGCGACGCCGCTGCGGCCTCGTCGGACCGACCTCGAACGATCAGCCAGCGTGGGCTGTCGGGCACCCGAATCATCAGAAACTGGAAGATCGCTGCGGGCAGCGTGGTACAGCCGAGCTTCCACCGCCAGGCGATTGCGGGGTCGGTCATCGCGGCATCGACCGCGGCATTGCAGACATAGGCCAGCAGGATCCCGATCACGATGCTGACCTGAAAGCCACCGACGATCGCGCCGCGGCGGGCAGCGGGCGCGATCTCGGCGAGATAGATCGGCGCGAGCACCGATGACGCGCCGATCGCGATCCCGGCCATGATCCGGAAGGCGAGCAGCGGAAACCATCCCCACGCCAGCGCACAGCCGAGCCCCGAGATCAGGTACAGGGCAGCGGCCCAGCGCAGGCCGGATCGTGCGCCACGACGATCGCCGAAAACGCCGGCTGCGGCCGCACCGAACATCGTGCCGACCAGTGCAGAGGAAACCGTTATGCCAAGCGCGGCGGCCGACAGATCATATTGAAGGCGAAGCGCATCCGTCACGCCCGAGATGACCGCAGTGTCGAAGCCGAACAGCAAGCCGGATAGCGACACGGCGACGACGACAGACATCAGGGCCGTACGTGCTGCTCCAGTGCCCATCTGCGCCTCTCCTTTCAAACGGGGGGGGCGCCTACGTCGGACGAACCTCCTCCCTAATCGTGCGATCCTGGTGCCGGTCCCGTCGCTGCGTTGCGTTGGGGCACCCTGATTTCACGCAGCTTTCCCCCAACGAAATGCCGCCGTCAATTAAAAAGAAACTTTCTAGATTATTAGAGGAAACATCCCGTCGGTATGTCCCGGGCAGGGGGGAGCGGGGTCGCCGAACCTTCACCCTTGCGGAAGGGTGGAGTAATCAGGCGAGGCTCTCGCCGTTCCGCCGGCATTGAAGGATAGGCTATGGCATGCGAAGGCCGCTGATGATCGACGACAGCACGCAACAGCAGGGACCGGCGCTCCACGGGACGAACCCGGCGCGTGCGGGCGCGCGAAACGAGCGAATCGTGCTGGAGGCGATCCAGCGCGCAGGCGAATGTACGCGGCTGGAACTCGCCAAACAGACCGGCCTGTCGGCCGCCGCGATCGCCAACATCACGCAGAGGCTCTTCGACCGGAACTTCATCTTTGAGAAGGGGCGACGGACCGGCGTTCGGGGAATGCCCGCGATCCGGCTGGCGGTCGATCCGGATGGCTGCTTCAGTCTCGGGGTCAACATCGATCGCGATCACGTCAGCATCGTCGCGCTGGATCTGACCGGTGCAGTCCGGGCACGCTACACGCAGGAAACCGACTACGCGTTGCCGGAGCAGGTTCTCGCGTTCCTCCGCGACAGGGTCGCCGACCTGCTTGCGCAGAAATTGGTGTTGCCGGATCGCATCATCGGCCTGGGCGTTGCGCTTCCCGGCGGGTTGGGCCGGGTCGACTTGCCCGGGCGCCCGGCGGACTATGCGCAATGGGACACGGTGGATCTCCCCGCCTTGTTCGCCGAACTGGGGCCGTGGCCGATCCTGATCGAAAACGATGCGGCGGCGGCGGCGATCGGCGAGGCGCGGTTCGGCAGCGGGCTGATCCACCGCAGCTTCTTCTACATCCTGCTCTCCGCCGGCCTCGGCGGCGGGATGGTCGTGGATGGAAGCTATTATCAGGGCGCGACCGGCCGCGCCGGACGCATCGGCTTTCTGAACGACGGCGATGGAAAATCGCTTCAGTCGATTGCGTCGCTGTCCGCCTTGCGCGCGGACCTCGTCGCGCGGGACTTCGCCAACATCGCGCCGACCGACCTGATGACCAGCGGCCCCGTTGTGCTGGAATTGGTCAGGGCGTGGATCGAACGCGCCGCCGACGCGCTCGCGCAACCGATCGGCACCATAAACTGCCTGATCGATCCCGGCGCGATCGTGATCGGGGGCAGGCTGCCGTTGCCGCTCATCGACGAGCTGGCGGAAGCGGTTGCGCGACGGGTCAGCAGCATCGACGACCAGATCGTCCCGACGGTTCCGGTCCTGACCGCGCAACTCGCCGCAGACGCGCCTGCGCTCGGCGCGGCGATCCTCCCGTTCAACGATCTCGTCTTCCAGTCGCCGACCGAGTAACGCCCGGACTAATACCGCTCATCCAGCAGCTTGGGATGCGTCTTCGCCAGTGTGGCGATCATCATGCCGAACATGCCGTTGACCCAGGCGAACCAGGGACGTGTGAATTTGGCCGGATCGTCCTTGTCGAAGGATTCATGCATGAAGCCCGTGCCCGCGTGCGTCGCCTTCAGGTCGCGCAGGCACGCGCGGATCACGCCTTCATCCGTCGACACCATCGCGCGGGCAATGATCGCCATCGGCCAGACCTTGTCCAATCCCATGTGCGGACTGCCGATGCCGCTGGCGGCCTTGCCCTGCACGAAGAACGGATTGCGCGAGCTCCAGGCAAGCGCCGCAGTCCGTTGATACAGCGGATCCCGCGCATCGGCGGCCTCGATCAGCGGCAATCCATACAGGCTGGGAATCCCGGCATCGTCGGCGAACAGCCAGTTGCCGAACCCGTCCACCTCATACGCCCAGACCTTTCCGCCCTGTCCGTCGGGTACGATCGCATGGGCGCGCAGGGCGGCCTCGACTTCGTTCGCCAACGCCTCCGCATCGCTCGCCGCCGCACTGTCGCCGCGCGCTTCGCGATGGACGCGGGCGACCTGGCGGAGGCTCGATACGGCGAACAGGTTGGCGGGAACGAGGAACGGGTACACGCAGGCGTCGTCGGACGGTCGGAACATCGAATGGATCAGCCCGACCTTGCGCGAAGGGGGGCCATATCCGTCGAGCATCAGGCTGTCGGTCGGGATCTTGGTCAGCCGTTGATAGGTGTACGGGCCAGGGCCGGTCTTGCGTTGCTGCTCGCGAAAGGTGCTGACGATCAGCTTGGCGGACTTGGCCCAGATGGCGTCGAACGGCGTCTTGTCCCGCGTGACCTGCCAGTAATCATGCGCGAGCCGCATCGGGTAGCAAAGCGAGTCGATTTCCCATTTGCGCTGCGCGACGCCGGGTTTCATCTCGGTCGCATCGAGTGTCGCGGAATCCAGGTTTGATTTGGCGTTGGGGTCACGAACGAAGGCATTGGCGTAAGGGTCGATCAGGATGCAGCGTGCCTGCCGCTGGATCAGGCCGTGCACCATCATCCGTAGCGCGCGGTCCTCGCGCATCAGGTGTGTATAGGGCTCGACCTGTACCGAACTGTCGCGCAGCCACATCGCGTCGATGTCGCCGGTGATGACGAACGTGTCCGGCCTGCCGTCGATTGATCCTGCGAACACCGTCGTGTCGAGCGTGTTGGGGTAGCAATTTTCGAAGATCCACGCGATCTCCGGGTCGGCGATGCGCGCCTTGATCCGGGATAATTCGCTCTCCACGGCCCGGCTGAGAAACTTCCGATCCCGCACGGGGGGCCGTTGGCTGACGAATGAAGCGGCAAGCGCGGGTCGTGGTGCGATCGTCGAAATCGTCATGGCGCCGGCGGCGGCCAACACATCGCGTCGGGTGACGGGCATGGAACTCTCCCTGTTTCGGCAAGCGCTCCGGCCTGCCCATAGTCTTCTCGCTATCCACGTCATGTGACACCGGGGTCAGGAGGCTGCAATTAAAAAAACAAGTAAGTTTAAGATTGCTTGACGATGCATAAGCGGGGCGACAGAGTGTGGTCAGATGCTGCCTGTCTGGTCGCGTCGGATGGTCTTTGGCCGCAGCCTGCAACGGGCGCGGCCTCGAACGATACGGTTGGCTTGCGTCGACCGAAATGGAGGAGGGGATATGCGCGCATTCTTTCGGACAATCGCGTCGGGCGGCGATCTGACGTGCTGATCGACCGCAGAACGATGCTGTTCGCCACTGCCGCGCTGGCCGTGCACCCCGCCGCAGCGGCCGAGCCGATGTACGTCTCCCAACGCCCCAAGCCGACCGATCGGAAATATCACAGTCCCGCGGTCGAGCGCGAGATCAGCCGGGTCGGACGGATGATCGCGGACCCCAAGCTCGCGTGGATGTTCGAGAATTGCTTCCCGAATACGCTCGACACCACCGTGCTGTCGGTGACCGCAGACGACGCCTTTGTCATTACCGGGGACATACCGTGTCTCTGGCTGCGCGATTCCTCGGCGCAGCTCAGGCCGTTCCTCCATCTGGCGAAGCGCGACAAGCCGCTGACCGCGCTGTTTCGCGGTCTGATCGCGCGTCAGGCGCGATGCGTGCTGATCGATCCCTATGCGAATGCGTTCCTGCAGGACCCGGCCGCTCGGTCCGACCTGCCGTCGTCCGCGCATGACCAGACGACGATGAAGCCGGGTGTGGCGGAGCGGAAATGGGAGGTGGACTCGCTATGTTACGTCCTCCGGCTTGCCTCGAGCTATTGGCGGGCGACCGGCGATCGTACGCCCTTCACCGCCGAATGGGCGCAGTCTGCGCGCGCGATCATCCGCACCTTCCGCGAGCAGCAACGCACGACCGATGCCGGGCCGTACCGCTTCCAGCGTCGCGATATCCAGCCGACCGAGACGCAGCTGTGGGGCGTCGGCAATCCGACCCGCAAGGTCGGTCTGATCCACTCGAGCTTTCGCCCTTCGGACGATGCCACGATCCTTCCCTTCTTGATCCCCGCCAACATCTTTGCCGCCAAGACCCTACGCGAACTGGCCGAAGTGGCGCAGGGTGCGCGCGGTGACGCAGACCTTGCCCGGGAAGCGGCAACGCTCGCCGGCGAGATCGAGGCCGCGCTTGCGGCGCATGGCCGGATGCGGCTGGCGGACGGAAGCGAAGTGTGGGCGTTCGAAGTCGACGGCTTCGGCAACGCGCTCTTCCTCGACGATTGCTGCGAGCTTTCGCTGTCGGGCCTGTCGTTCCTGGGCTGCGCCCCCGCGGACGATCCGCTTTGGCGGCGGACCGAGGCGGCTGCTTGGAGCGATCGCAATCCGTGGTTCGTCCGCGGCAAGGCGGGCGAGGGGCTTGGCGGGCCGCATGCAGGCTTCGACCTGATCTGGCCAATGGCGACGATCGTTCGCGCGTTCTCGAGCAACGACGACACCCAGATTCGCGCATGCTTGAAGGTGATCCGCGACACCGATGCCGGGACCGGGTTCATCCACGAAACCTTCCACAAGGACGACCCGAGCAAATTCACGCGACCGTGGTTTGCATGGGCGAACGGTTTGTTCGGCGAACTGATGGTGCATCTGGCAAGTACCAAACCCCATTTGCTCCGCGCGGTGATCTGATGAAGGACGCCATACCGAAGACGTCCGCCATCCAGTCGATCGCGCTGCGTGCGATGACCGTTGCCCTGCTGGGCGGCGCGGTGTTCGCGCCACCGCTCGGCGCGCAGGAACCCGTCACGACCCGCACCCCCGCAACGCCGTTGATCGCGCACGACCCCTATTTCAGCATCTGGAGCTTCGCAGACACGACGACCGAGCAACCGACCCGGCACTGGACGGGGACGGACCAGCCGATGACCGGTTGGCTGCGCGTCGATGGCAAGGCGCTCCGCTTCATGGGGCGGGGCGGGGCCGGTGACGCGATGCGGCAGACATCGCGCGCGCTGACGCCGACGCGGACCACCTATGACTATGAGGGCGGCGGCGTGCGGTTGACCGCGACGTTCTTCACCCCCGCGCTACCCGACGATCTCGACGTGCTGTCGCGACCGGTCACCTATCTGAGCTGGACGGTCCGCGCGACCGATGGTGGCCGTCACGCAGTCCAGCTGTACTTCGACGCCGGCGCGCAACTGGCGGTGGACAACGATCAGCAGAGCGTCGTCTGGGGCACGAGCCGCGTCGGCGACATGACCGTACAGCATATCGGCACGAACACGCAGCAGGTGTTGCAGAAGGTCGGCGACAATCTGCGGATCGACTGGGGCTGGGCGCAACTGGCCGTGCCGCGCCAGGCCGGGACCACCACCGCGACGCTCGGCGAGCGGGCGCGGGACACGGTGTTGAAGACCGGCAAGATGCCAATCGCGGACGACATGGCGATGCCGCGCCTTGCGCATCAGGATCGTCCCGCGATGGCAATGCTGGCGGACTTCGGCGATGTCGGCGCGGCGGCGGACACGCGGCGGGCGATGCTCGCCTATGACGACATCGACGCGATCGAGTATTTCAAGCGGCGGCTACCTGCCTACTGGCGTCGCAACGGGATGACGATGGCCGACCTGTTGCTCAAGGCAGAGGCGGACGAAGCAGCGTTACGCAAGCGGGGCGAGGCGTTCGATCGCGACCTCACCGCCGATCTGGAGCGGGTCGGTGGTCGCCCCTATGCGGAGATTGCGGTCGTCGCCTATCGCCAGACGCTCGCCGCGCACAAGCTGGTCGCCGATATCGATGGCCGCCCGCTGTATTTCTCCAAGGAGAATTTCAGCAACGGCTGCATCGCCACGGTCGACATCACCTATCCGACGTCGCCGTTCTTCTTGCTGTTCAACCCCACGCTGCTGGAGGCGCAGCTTCGCCCGATCCTCGACTATGCGTCGATGCCGCGCTGGCGGTTTCCCTTCGCCCCGCATGACATCGGGACGTATCCGCAAGCCAACGGCCAGGTCTACGGGGGCGGGGAGCGGACCGAGGACGACCAGATGCCGGTCGAGGAAAGCGGCAACATGCTGCTGATGATCGGCGCATTGGCGAAGATCCGGGGCGATGCCGATTTCGCCGCGCAATATTGGCCGCTGTTGCAACGCTGGGCGACGTATCTCCGCGAAAAGGGGCTCGACCCCGAGAACCAGCTGAGCACCGACGATTTTGCCGGCCATCTGGCGCACAACACCAACCTGTCGATCAAGGCGATCAGCGCGCTGGACAGCTATGCCGAACTCGCCCGCCTGCTGGGGAAGAAGGACGAAGCTGCCCGCTATCGCACGCTGTCACGGCAAATGGCGGTGAAGTGGGTGGCGATGGCGCAGGACGGTGACCATACCAAGCTCGCCTTTGATCGACCTGGCACGTGGAGCCAGAAGTACAATCTCGCATGGGACAAGGTGCTTGACCGCAACGTCTTCCCCAAGGCGCTGTTGCGCCAGGAAGTCGCCTTCTATCTCAAGAACCAGCAAAAGTACGGCGTGCCGCTCGACAGTCGCAAGACCTATACGAAGCTGGACTGGATCACGTGGAGCGCGACGCTCTCGGACGATCCTGCGGCGTTCGCGCAGCTGATCGCGCCGGTGCATCGTTACATGCTTGAAACGCCCAGCAGGGTGCCGTTAAGTGATTGGTATGAAACGACCGATGGCGCACAAATCGGGTTCCAGGCGCGCGCCGTCGTGGGCGGCGTGTACATGAAGATGCTCGCGACACCGGCGGTCTGGTCCAAATGGGCGGCGCGGGCGCAGAAGGCCGAATGACGGGTCGCGCGCAAATTCTGAACAGGAGAGCAATGTGAAACCCACCACCATCTCGCGGCGCACGATGCTGGGCGCCGCAGCGGCACTCGCTCTTCCGACGGTCGCGGGCGCACGACGGTTGAAACCGAGCGACCGCGTGAACGTCGCCGTGATCGGTGGGGGCGGCATGGGCGCGAACAACATGCGCCAGCTCACCAGCCAGAACATCGTGGCCATCGCCGACGTCGATTTCGACCATGTCGCAAGCGCCTTCGTGACCAAGGCCGGCGCAACCAAGCCGACGATGACCACGCTGCGCGCTGCCTATGACCGCGCCACCCATTACAACGACTATCGGCGCATGTTCGATCGACAGCGCGATATCGACGCGGTGCTGATCGCGACCCCCGATCACCATCATGCCGTTGCCGCGAAGATGGCGATGGAGCGCGGCCTGCACGTCTACGTCCAGAAGCCATTGACCTACACCGTGCGGGAGGGGCGGGTGCTGCGGGATCTCGCCGCGTCCAAGCCCAAATTGGTCACGCAGATGGGCAATCAGGGCCATTCCAGCGACGACGGTCGCCGCGTGGTCGAGCTGATCCGCGGGAATGTGATTGGGCGCGTGCGCGAGGTGCACGCGTGGACCAATCGCCCGGTCTGGCCGCAAGGGATCGCCCGCCCTGCGCCCGTCGCGGAGCCGGCGAGCCTCGACTGGGACGTCTGGCTGGGGCCGGCGACGGTCGGATGGGGCTACAACCCCGATTACGCGCATTTCAACTGGCGAGGCTGGGTGCCGTTCGGCGTCGGTGCGCTCGGCGACATGGGCGCGCATCTCCTCGATTTTCCGGTCTGGGCGCTCTCGCTGGGCGTGCCGACGGCGGTCGAAAACCGGCATTCGATATGGGGCGGTGACACCGATCTGTGGGACGACAAGCCGCCGGTCGAGCTCGGCAGCTATCCGCTGGCGGGGGTGACCTATTTCGATTTCGCTGATGCGCCGGGCGGGCCGCTTCGCGTGACCTGGTATGACGGCGGGCTGATGCCCCCGACCCCGCCGGGCTTGCCGACGGGCGTGACGATGACCCCTGGCGGCGGTGTCCTGTACATCGGGGAGAAGGGCATGCTGATGCACGAAACCTACGGCGAGAAGCCCATCGTGTTTGGCGACGGTGCCGCCGAGCGCGCTGCGGCGATCCCGCAATCATTGCCGCGGATCGCAGGTGGCCGCGACGGACATGAGATGAACTGGATCGCGGCCATTCGTGGGGAAGCGAAAGCCTCCTCTCCGTTTGCAGATGCGGTGACGCTCAACGAGACGATGCTGCTCGGCATGGTCGCGATGCGCGCCGGCCAGCCGATCCGGTACGACGGGCAGACGGGGCAAGTCACCAATCTCCCCGAGGCCAATCAATTCCTGGATCGTCAGTACCGTGAGGGGTGGACGCTGTGAGGATCGGTAGTGCGCGTTCTGGTGATACTGGTCGCTAAGCGGGTCCGGGAGCAAGGATGATGTGTCGATGAACCGGCTGGGAATGACCGCGCTGGCGGTGTTGGCGGTCGCCACGCCGGTCGCGGCGCGCAATCCGATCGTTCCGGGCTGGTATGCCGACCCCGAGATCCGGGTGTTCGGCGACCGCTACTGGATCTACCCGACCTATTCCGACGACGCGGGAAAGCCCGACGTTTCGCCCTCCTTCACGCCCGCACAGCGCACGCTGCGCCGTCAGCACACCGTGCGGCCGTCCTATCTCCAGCAGACCTTCTTCAACGCCTTTTCCTCGCCCGATCTGGTCCATTGGACCAAGCACAGCCATGTGCTCGACGTCGCCGACGTGGCGTGGGCGGGCTATGCGGTGTGGGCGCCCTCCGCGATCGAACACAAGGGCCGCTACTACCTGTTCTTCGGCGCGAACGACATTCAGAGCGACGCGCAGCAGGGCGGGATCGGCGTAGCGGTCGCGGACAAGCCTGGCGGGCCGTTCAAGGATGCGATCGGCAAGCCGCTGATCGGGGCGTTCCACAACAAGGCACAGCCGATCGACCCGTTCGTCTACCGCGACGACGACGGACAGGTGTACCTCTATTACGGCGGCTGGAAACAGTGCAACGTCGTCCGCCTGAGCGACGACCTGCGCAGCGTTCGGCCCTTTGCGGACGGCACGACCTACAAGGACATCACCCCGCCGGGCTATGTCGAGGGCTCGTTCGTCATCAAGCGCAAGGGCGTCTATTATCTGATGTGGTCCGAGGGCGCGTGGACCGGATCGGACTATCGCGTCGCCTATGCCACGGGAAAGAGCCCGACCGGGCCGTTCACCCCCAAGGGCACGATCCTCGCGGAAGATGCGCGGATCGCACGCGGGGCAGGGCATCATTCAGTGGTCAACGTGCCCGGCACCGACGAATGGTACATCGTCTACCACCGCCGCCCGCTCGGCGACGACAAGGGCGAGCATCGCCAGATCGCGATCGATCGCATGACCTTTGCCGCGGACGGCTCTATCAAGCCGGTCGTGCTCACCAACAGCGGCGCACCCCTGCGTCCGATCGCACGGCGGAAATGACCGGATGGCGGACGCCGTCCGCCGCATCCGTCCGCCGCGAACTGCATTCTCCGGGAGACCTGACGTGAAGACCCTTCTTGCAGCAACCGCCGGGCGTAGCCTTGCGCTGCTCGCCGTCACCAGCCTCGGTCTGCCAGCGCCGCTGCTCGCTGCGCCCGCGATGGCGCGACAGCGGGGAGAAGCCGCGGAATCGCTGGTCGATCTGGTCAACCCGCTGATGGGCACCGATTCCACCCACGAACTGTCCTACGGCAACACCTATCCCGCGGTCGCGGTGCCGTGGGGGATGAACTTCTGGACCCCGGTGACCGGCAAGCCCGGCAGCGGCTGGGGCTATATGTACCATGATTTCAAGATCAACGGATTGAAGCAGACGCACCAGCCGAGCCCGTGGATGAACGACTATGCGGCTTTCTCGCTGTTCGCGGAAACCGGCCCGCTCAAGATCAAGGAAGACGAGCGCGCGAGCTGGTACAGCCACAAGGCAGAGACGAGCCACCCGTACAATTACAAGGTTTATCTGGCGGATTATGACGTCACCGCCGAAGTGACGCCGACCAACCGCGCCGCGCAATTCCGCTTCACCTTCCCCAAGAGCGACGACGCGCACATCCTGCTCGACGGGCTGGCGGGCGGGTCGATGGTCAAGATCGACGCGGCAAACCGGCGGATCACCGGCTATGTCCGCAACAACCACGGCGGCGTGCCCGACAACTTCCACAATTACTTTGTCGCGCAGTTCGACCACGACTTCAGCGTCAGCCGCACCTGGGACGACAATTGGCAGATCGGCGCGGACACCACGCGCGAGGGCGGCCATGTCGGCGCGGTGGTCAGCTTCAAGACGCGCGACGGGGAACAGGTCGGCGTCAAGGTCGCCTCGTCCTTCATCAGCGCAGAACAGGCGCAGCGCAATCTCGACAGCGAGATCGGTCGCGACAGCTTTGCGGCCACCGAGGCCAAGGCGAAGGCCGCGTGGGAGAAGGAGCTCGGGATCATCCGGGTGAGCGATCCCGATCTCGACAACAAGCGCACCTTCTATTCGGCGATGTACCGAATGCTGCTGTTCCCGCGGCAGTTCCACGAGATCGATGCGCGCGGCACGATGGTCCATTACAGCCCGTATGACGGCAAGGTCCACGACGGGCCGATGTATACCGACAATGGCTTCTGGGACACGTGGCGCGCGGTCTTCCCGTATTTCGCGCTCGTCCGGCCCGAACTCGACGGTCAAATCATGCAGGGGCTGGCCAACGCCTATAAGGAAGGCGGCTGGCTTCCCGAATGGATGAGCCCGGGACAGCGCGACGTGATGATCGGGTCCAACTCCGCCAACATCATCGCGGACGCCTATCTGGAAGGCGTACGCGGGTTCGACATCGAGACGCTGTACGAGGCGATGGTCAAGAACGCGACCACCTCGGAAGGGCGACCGAAGGACAAGAAGGGGGCGGTTGTCACCGCGGTCGGTCGCGAAGGCGTCGAATGGTATAACAAGCTCGGCTATGTGCCCTATGATGTCGGCATCAACGAGAGCGCCGCGCGCACGCTCGAATATGCCACCGCCGACTTCTCGCTGTCGCGCCTCGCCGCCGCGCTCGGCAAGACCGAGGATGCCAAAAAATACGCCGCGCAGGCGCAGAATTACCGCAAGCTCTACGACGCGCAATCCGGATGGATGCGTGGCCGCAACAAGGACGGCAGCTGGATGCAGCCGTTCAACCCCTACGCCTGGGGGGATGCCTTCACCGAAGGAAACGCGCTGCATTACAGCTTCTCGGCGATGCAGGACGTGCAGGGGCTGATCGACCTGCAGGGCGGCGATCGCAAGTTCACCGACAAGCTGGATTCGATCTTCACGCTGCCGCCGGTGTTCGACAACAGCTATTACGGATCGGTGATCCACGAGACGCGCGAGATGCAGATCGTCAACATGGGGCAATACGCCCACGGCAATCAGCCGATCCAGCACATGACCTATCTCTACGACTGGGCCGGCCAGCCATGGAAGACGCAAGGCCATGTCCGCGACGTGATGGCAAAGCTCTATTCGGCGACGCCCGACGGCTATCCGGGCGACGAAGACAATGGTCAGACGTCGGCCTGGTACGTCTTCTCCGCGATGGGCTTTTATCCGGTGACCCCGACGGTCGGCCAATATGCGATCGGCAGCCCGCTGTTCCGGTCGGTCCGCCTGACCATGCCAGGCGGCAAGGTGCTGACGATCGAGGCCCCCAACAACGGGCCGAAGAACGTCTACATCCAGTCGGTGACGCTGAACGGCAAGCCGCATGACAAGCCGTGGCTGTCGCGCGCGGCGCTTCAGGCGGGCGGGACGCTGCGCTTCGTGATGGGGCCGACCCCCAACACGCGCTGGGGCAGCGCCAAGGCGAACGCGCCTTTCTCGATGAGCGCACCGGTCGCGCGCTGACCTGGGCACCGAACGAGAGAATGGCGGGGCTCGTCGGGGCATCACCGCGGGCGCAGACGCGCTCGCGATTGCAGCGGCGATCCCAGCCTGAGCAGCGACCGCGGCCTATGGGTGAAGCCGCGTTCGGTCGGATGTCTGCGGAACCGGGGCTGCCGAGGCTTCCTGGACCCTACCAGCCCGCGCTGCGCCGCGAGGGGCTGCACGATCCTGCTTAAACACGCGCTGAACGCGCTGGTTCAGGGCGGAAACATGGCAGAAATGTCATGGAACGATCGCGCCGATCAACCGATTCCTGCTGGTCTGGCGCTGGAAGGATCACGATATGACGGCCTGCCTGAGCTGGGTTCACTTTGGCGACCTGCATGTGGACGAGGCGGATGGCCTGGAGGGATTGCATCGCTTCGAGACCCTGGTTGGTCTGGCCGAGCAGCACCTTGGGGACGCGGTCGACTTCGCGCTGTTGCCGGGCGACAATGCCAACCACGGCACGGAAGCGCAATATCGCGGCATTTCCAATGCGATGTCCCGGCTCGGGCGGTCGTGGCACTTGCTGGCGGGGGACCACGACTTCGAACCCGGCAACCTCGATGCGATGCGTGCGATCACCACCCGCGACGCGCCTTATGCGGCGCACATCCGTGGCTATCGCTGCCTTTTCCTCGATATCGTGTCGGCCGGGAAGGGCGGTCCCGACTCCCGCATCGACCCCGCCCAACGCCGCTGGATCGAACGCGAGCTGGATATGGCCGGTGCGGCAGGCGAGCGCAGCGTGGTGTTCATGCACGCCTATCCCGGCGATCTGCGCGACGATCCGGACGGCGTTGCCGGGGTGTTCGCCGCGCATCGCGTTGTTTTCGTGGACACCGGCCACACCCATTACAATGAATTGCTGAACGACGGGCGCGTGATCTACGGCGCGACGCGATCGATCGGCCAGAGCGAGGAAGGCGCGCCAGGCTTCTCGGTCGTCACGATCGACGATGGCGTCCCGAGCTGGCGCTTCCAGGCGATCGATGCCGTCTGGCCGCTGGTCCAGATCACTACACCCGCCGATCGCCGCCTGATCACCGATCCCGCCTGCGACCGGCAAGTGCCGCAAGGCGGCTTCACGGTCCGCGCAAGGATCTTTGGCGGGACAGCGCGGGCCACCGTATGTCTGGATGACGGACCAGAGATCGCGATGGTACGCGTCGCGGACGTGGCGGAAATGTGGACTGCGACGCTTCCTGACGTGGAAGACGGGCTACACCAACTGCGCGTTACTGCGGGCGGCAGCGCAGATGTCATCGAAGTGCTCGTACGCGGTCCCGAGGCAACGCCCAAGCGCACCGCGCCGGTCGCCTTGGGACGCAACGTCCACGCGATCGGTGCCTGGCCGGAACGGTGCATAGACGGTGCGCAGCGGGGCCCCAACCGGAATGGGGCGGATTGGTGAGGGACGGTCCCACAGCCGGTTGATCAAGGAGACGTAAAATGGGTTCGGCCTGGTTTTTCCCCTTCATTGCGGTGGCAGGCATCCTGCAGGCGGTCGGCGCCGCCATTAACGGCACGCTCAACAAATCGCTGGTCAATCCGTGGCTTGCGACGGCGGTCTCGTTCCTGATCGTGCTGTTCGTCGCAACCGCATTGTTCGTCTGCATGCCCAGGCCGCTGCCCTCGGCAGGTGACCTTGCCGGTATGCCGTGGTGGGCGCCGCTTGGTGGGGTTGCCGGCGCGGTCGCGGTATTCGCGGGACTGTTGTTGATCCAGAAGCTGGGGGCAGGGCCGGTCAACGGCGTCACGATCTCAGCGAACCTGATCGCAAGTCTCGCGATCGATCACTTCGCGCTGTTCGGGGTGGCGCAGCACGCGATGAACCCGTGGCGGGCGACCGGGGCGGTGCTGATGGTCGCCGGTGTGACGCTCATCGCGAAGTTCTGACCCGCGAGGGGGTGTGGCGGCACTGCTGCGCCACGACCCCAAGCACTCCCGAGAACCGGTACGTAGTCGTCGTCCCTTGGTACCCTCTCGAAGCCGCCGCGATAGCGCGCCTAGCGCGCGCCCAGAACGCGTTCGGCCCAGACACGTATGAACGCAGCGCTGGCCTCGGGGTGGGCAACGGGAAGCATGTGCCCGCCGTCGGTCATGTGAATCGTCGCCCCCGGTATCGCCGCCACGGCGCGATCGCCGTCGATCGCAGGGGCGATTACCTGATCGTTACGGCCGTAGAGCAGCGCAACGGGTATCGTCAGGTCGGCAAAGCGGCTCCCGATTGCAGCAAGGTCGCTATCGGCGCTCGCCAGTTCGACCATTGCCGCATTGACCGCGACCGGGCGATCGCCGAGCGCGCCACCACCGCGCGTCGCAAAATCGGCCGGGACCGGATCCGGCGCAAAGATCTTGCTCCAGCGCACGCCAAAGGCCGCGCGGCTGATCACCGTCCCAAGCATGTTGGCGAACAGTGCGCGCGTGGTGCCGTGGTTCTCGATCGCGCTTGCAACCGTAGCGGGCATTGCTTGCGGTGGCTGCGTCATCGGTGCCAGCAACGCCAGTCCCGCGACCGAACCCGGATGGTGCGTGGCAACCCCCAGCGCAACGGCCCCCGCCAAGGAGTGGCCGACAAGCAGTGGCGGATGATCCAGCGCCAGCTGTTCGATGAACGCCGCGACCACCGCCGACTGGCCGAGGATACCGGGCTGCTCCCCGGTCGGCACCGAATAGCCGGACCCGGGGCGGTCGACCAGCACGACGCGATACGTGTCCGCCAGTGCATCCGCGACGCCGTAGGAGAAGTTGCGGAGTTGGGCGCCCAACCCGTGAAGCATCACGATCGTCGGCCCAGTCCCGCGATCGACATAATGGATCCGGGCGCCGGCCACGTCGATGAACTTGCCGTCCGCGGGCACGTCGCGTTCGATCCGGCTGGTGGTTGCGCGGGTGTAGACCGCCGCGGCGGCGAGGGCAGCAGCGATCACGCCCGCCGAGCGTAGCGCAATCGAGCGCTTCGCAGGATCGCGCGATACCGCCTTGGAGGCAAAGAAACGGCGCATGTCCGCGAGCAACAGCTGGGGTTGCTCTAACGCCGCGAAGTGGCCGCCGGCGGCCATCTCGGTCCACTGGACGATGTTGTATGTTTTCTGCGCCTGCGAGCGTGGCGGCGCGGGGAAGACGGGGTCGGGGAACGCCGCAACCCCCGTCGGCACGGTGATCCGCGTCCCGGCGGGGAACTTACCCGAATCCTCGAGCATGCGACCGCGATACATCCAGGTCGAGGTCACGAACGATCCCTCGACCAGATACAACATGATGTTGGTGAGCAGCAGGTCCTCGTCGAACACTTGCCACAGCGCGGGACGGCCATGCGCGTCGCGCGGCACGTCGGCCCAGGCACCGAACTTCTCAAGGATCCACGCGGCGATGCCGACGGGGCTGTCCGACATCGCCACGCCGAGCGTTTGCGGGCGGGTGCTCTGCTCCAGCGAATATCCCGTTTCCTGCTTGGCGAGATCGGCACGCCGCGCGGCCCAGTCGCGTTCCTCGGGCCGCGTGGGCACCGCGTCCTCGGCCTGTAGCAGCACCATGTTCAGATGGAGCCCGGCGACCGCTTCGGGATGCTGATACGCCATCCACCCGCCGATCGCGGCACCCCAGTCCCCGCCTTGGATGAGATAGCGCGCCGGCCCGAACAGATCGACCATCAGCCCGTGCAGGAGGTCTGCCGTCTGCCGCGGTCCGATCGGCGACAGCGGCCGCCCCGAAAAGGCATAGCCCGGGAGCGAGGGGATGACGACGTCATGCCCGTCGGCGACGAGCGGCGCGATCAGTGTCTTGAATTCCAGGAACGACCCCGGCCAACCATGAAGCAGCAGCAGCGGGGGGCGGGAACCGTCGCCGCGTGCGTGGATGAAGTGGAGGCGCTGGCCCTCAACCATGGTGGTGAACTGTGGCAGGGTGTTGAGCCGTCGTTCCTGCGCACGCCAGTCGTACCGCGTCAGCCAGTGGTCGACGAGCCGCTTCAGGTCGGCCAACCCGACGCCCGACCGCCAGTCGCCGGCGTCCGGCATCATGCCCCAGTCGAATGCTGCAACCTTGGCGCGGATGGTGGCGAGCCGGTCGTCCGGCACGGCAATTAGGAACGGTTCTGCCATGTCGGGGTCCTGCAGCAAGGGGAATGAAATCATGCTTCGCCAATCGAAGCATGGTGTCCAACGCATGGATCCCGGCTGCGTTCACAGGCAACCCCGTTGGTACGATATCTGACCAACATGGCTCGTTGCGTGACGCGGCGCGTTCCCCTGCGCCTGAACACAGCAAAGGACGGTTGGCGATGAAGATGCAGGATCTGACGGGCAAGGTCGCAGTGATTACCGGAGCGTCGAGCGGCATCGGCGAAGCGACGGCGCGCCTGCTCGCCGCGGAAGGCGTTCGCGTGGTGCTGGTGGCGCGGCGGCGCGAGCGGATCGATGCGCTGGCTGCCGAGCTCGGTGATGCGGCGCTCGCGCTGGTCGCCGACGTCGCCGATGCCACAGCGGTGGCTGCACTGTTCGCCACGGTCGAACGGCGGTTCGGCGGGCTCGACCTGCTGTTCAACAATGCCGGTCTCGGCGTCAACGCGCGGTTCGATGCCAGCGATCCGGCAGACTGGAAGCGGATGATCGACGTCAATCTGTACGGCGTGCTCCACTGCACCCACGCGGCGATCCCGCTGATGCGGGGCCGGGCGGGCGCGATGATTTCGTCGGTGTCGAGCGTCGGTGGGCGCTACGGGACGGAGTCCTGGTCGGTCTACAGTGCTACCAAGTTCGCGGTGGTCGGCTTTCACGACGCGCTGCGCAAGGAACTGGGCGGGGAGGGTATCCGCGTCTCGGTAATCGAACCCGGCGCGGTATGGACCGAGTTCGGCCAGAACGTCAGCGAGGCCATGCGCGAGCGGCGCGAGAGCCTCGACGCACTGACCTCGGAGGACGTCGCCCAAGCGCTCGTCTATGCGTTCGCGCAGCCGCCCCGCGTGCTGGTGGAGGAAATCCTGATCCGCCCGGTCAGGCAGGTCGCGCCCTGACGCGATCGGTGGGACGTGAGCAAAGGCAACGTCGCCTTGCCCACGTCCCCGGCGTCATATTCCGCCGTGCGTCATGCCGGGTCAGGCGAGGTCGATCTTCCCATGCATGCCGGGCCAGTCCGAATAGCCGACCGAGCCACCGCCATACCAATATTCCTTGGGCGCCTCGGCAAGCGGTGCGCCGGTCCGCAGCCGGTCGACCAGATCGGGATTGGCGAGGAAGGGACGACCGAAGCTGAACAGGTCGGCATTGCCCTCCGCCAGCATCTTCTCGGCGAGGTCCAGCGTGTACTGATTGTTCGCGATGTAGGCGCCCGAGAAACGCTTGCGCAGCGCCTTGAAGTCAACCCCGTCCGGTACGTCCCGCGTCTGCTGGGTGACGCCCTCGATATCGTGGATATAGAGCAGCCCGAGCTCGGACAGCGCATTTACGAACGTGTCGAAGGTACGACCGACCTGACTGTCGAGCGGTGTCTTGCCGGGTTCGGTCGTCGCCGGCGAGATGCGGATGCCGACGCGCTTGGCGCCCCAGATGTCGACCACCGCACGGACCACCTCGAGCGGGAAGCGCAGGCGGTTCTCGATCGAGCCGCCATAGTCGTCCGTGCGCTGGTTGGTGCTGTCCCGGATGAACTGCTCGAGCAGGTAATTGTTCGCGGCGTGTACCTCCACCCCGTCGAACCCGGCGGCCTTCGCCTGTTCGGCGGCACGCCGATAGTCCTCGACGATGCCGGGAATCTCGTCGGTTTCGAGCGCGCGCGGGGTGACGAAGTCCTTGAGGCCGTCGTTGGTGAAGGCCTGTCCTTCCGCGGCGATCGCGGACGGTGCCACCGGCAGCGCGCCGTCATGCAGATCGGGGTGCGAAATGCGGCCCGTATGCCAGAGTTGCAGGAAGATCACGCCGCCGCGGCGATGCACCGCGTCGACGATCGGACGCCACGCCGCAACCTGCGCATCCGACCAGATCCCGGGTGTCATCGCATAGCCGCGCGCCTGCGCCGAAATGTTCGTGGCCTCGGTGATGATCAGGCCGGCATCCGCGCGCTGCGCATAATAGTCGGCGGCAAAGGCGGGGGGAATGCCCGCATCATCGGAGCGGCTGCGTGTGAGCGGCGCCATGACGATGCGGTTTTGCAGTTGCAAGTCACCGATCGTGACGGGTTGCAGGACGGGGCTGGCAGGCGAGGTGGACATGAATTGGTCTTCCGTGGAAATGAACAGACCCCGAGGGGCAGGGCCATAACGCGCGAGCGGCCACTTGCTCCCGACGAAACCTGTCGCAGCGGCGCATGCCAGGATCGCCAAATCCCCGGTCGGGCGTGTCAGGCAGTCCGGACAAGGGCCGGCAAGCGGCGGGCGCCGCGTTCCAACGCGCCGCCCCGGCTGATCCACCCTTGGGGGAAACGGATTGCGGCGTAGATCGAGGGCCCGGCCGTTAGGGGTGTGGAGGATGACTGCAGAAACCACCTCAAATTGCGCAGGCACTGCTTAATCAGGGATTCCAGATCCGCCGACACACCATTCCGAGGAGGCGGCAACGCCGAGCCTCGTCGTGAATTATAACAAATCATCAATACTTTAAAGATAACTCGGCGCTGCTTCCGGGGTGGGCCGGGCAGAACAGCTACCGAGTTGTTCGCCCACGCGAAAGCTTGCGGGGGCAAACATGCTGAAGAAGATCCTGATTTCATCGACAAGCGTGTTTGCCTTGGTCGGTCTGTCAGCATGTGGCGGCGCTGGTGGCGGCGTTGCTTCAGGGGGCAGCGTAGCGCCACCCGTTGCCGCGCCTGGCACGGGACCAATATCGTCGACACCTGCACCGGTAGCACCAACCCCGACGCCGACGCCTGCTCCCACACCGGCACCGACGCCGGTTCCGAGTCCCTCGCCGACCCCGACCCCAACCCCAACTCCTGCGCCAACCCCAGCGCCCACGCCCACGCCCACGCCCACACCCGCACCGACGCCGGTTCCAAATCCCACGCCGACGCCGTCGCCGACGCCAACGCCAACGCCCACACCCATCTATTCAAATCCAGTTTCGCCACCGGACGGCTATGTGATCACCCCGTCCAGCCGTCAGCCGATCCGGTCGGCAAACGATACAGCCGAGTTCCGCCGCAATTACGGTGCGAACGAATTCATGAACGCGCTCTATGCGCTTGATCATGCATACACGGGGCAGGGGGTAACCGTCGGGGTCGTCGATGACGGCGTCGTCAACGTGAATGGCGAGCTGGACGGCCGTATCAGTAGTCTCTCGAAGGACTTCGGCTTTATCGAAAGCGGGGGCGTGAGAACCAAGCGCGACGTTCTGGGTGACGAGCATTCGGATCATGGAACCCCCGTTGCCAACATTCTCGGGGCTGGTGTGAATGGACGGGGTACGGTTGGCTATGCGCCAAATGCCACGCTTGCCGTTCTGCGGGTGTCCGACTGGAACGCAGACACAAAAACCGAGATCCTGAGCCATTCCGTCGAAGCAATCAGCTATGCGGCGGACATGAGGCTGAAAGTCGTGAGCAGCTCGCTGGTCGGCGGTTCGGCCCAATGGTCGGCGGCCGTTGCAAAGCTCGGTGCTACCGACGGGCTTCTGGTGAATTCGGCAGGGAACGACGGCTCGCCCAACCCTTATAATGCGCAGTGGATCGACGCGACCAACCGTAACGCCATCCTCTTCGTGGGCGCGCTCAGCCCCGCTTTGCAAGTTTATGAGATTGAAGCCTATTCGAACAGGGCAGGGATCATGAAAGATCGCTATGTCGTCGCGGTCGGCTCCAACGTCACGACGTTGGTCGATGGCACGATCGGCGTCTTTTCTGGCACCAGTTCGGCGGCACCGGTTGTGGCGGCCCTCGCTGCGGATATTCTGTCGAAATGGCCGCAACTCACCGGCCAGCAAGCCGGTAATGTCATCCTGAGCACGACCAAGGATCTTGGCGCTCCGGGGCCGGACGATATCTACGGGATGGGGCTCGTGGACTTTGCCGCAGCGCTGGCACCCATCAGCCCGACGCTGTCGAACGGTGCGTCGCAGACCAGCGTGCAAAGCTCGGTCATGGGCGTGCCAAGCGCCATGGGTGCCGGTGCCATCCAGACCGCGCTTTCCAACGTCACCGTCCTGGACGCGTTCGGACGCGATTATCAGGGATCGGTCGCGGGGCTGGTCGTTCGACCCGAAGTGCGAAACCGGGGCACGATCGACCGGCGGGTGCGCCAGATGAACCAGCATTCCGAGCTGTCGTTCGGCGGCTTCACTAGCAGCATGGGCTTCGTCTCGCAGCGGTTCGGTCCGGCCGACGACCAGGTGCGAACCCAACCCACCGCAGGCAGCTTTGGCTACGTCGGGCAGGGGGTCGGCGTTCATGCCGCGTGGAACGCTGCGGATTCCCTCCAGTCCGATGTCATGGGTCTCGCCCCCTTTGCCGATGGCGTGCTGGCATATGTTCCGCAGGCCGATACCAGTATGGGGATCGATCGCTACCTGCCGGACGGCAAGATCGGCGTCACGGTGTCTAGCGGCAGGCAGGGGATCAGTCGCGCACAGGCGGTGACGATCGGCTGGCTGATCCACGACACCGACCTGCGGTTCTCCTATATCGATGAGAGCGGCACGGTGATGGGCATGGCGACGGGGATGGGCGCGTTGCGCCTGGGGACGGGTGCGCGGACTGCGATGGCCGAAGCGCATCGGTCCTTCGCCGTGGCGGAAGGTTGGACGCTCGAAGGCTATGGGTCACTCGGTATTACCCGGCTCAAGGTCGATGCGCTGTCCCTGGTTACGGGATCGACGCCGATCCTCGGGTCGCGGGTCGGGTTCCAGGCAATTGGTCAGGCCTTTGGTGGTCTGGTGAGCTTCGGGATCGCGCAACCGCTGACGATCGAATCCGGTGCCGCACGGCTCACATACGCTTCTGCCTACGACCTTGCTTCGAGATCACTCGTATATTCGACGAGCAACGCAAGTCTTGCGGGTGAGCGGCGGGTGCAACTGACCGCTGGCTTTGCGAAAGGCGGTCCCCGTTCGCAATTCCGGTTCGGTCTGATGCAGGATGTCAACCAACGGTCCACCAGCGCGCTTACGGGGTGGTCAATCCGATACTGATGCCATAGCTCTGTCATCGAGTCCGGGAAATATATCCCTTTGAAGGAGTGCGTTATGACGACGTTTGTGATCATTGTACTATGCCTGTACTTCGTCCCAGCCATCATCGCGCTGGTGCGAAACCATCACAACAAGATCCCCATCATTGCGCTGAACATCCTGTTGGGCTGGTCGGTGCTGGGATGGGTTGCAGCACTGATCTGGTCGCTGATGGCTGTGCATCCCAAGACAGTCGTCGTTCGGACGTCCGACCTTCCCTGATCGTTCGGGTATTGGTGGTCCTTCGCGACAGAAGGCCACCAGCGCCCGGATCACGGGATGACCAGAGCGATTACCCCGTCGCGTCTGGCGCCCCGTGGCTGGACACTCTTACAAATCCCACGCGCAGGTCAGCGCGGAGCCGCCCCGGCGTCGTGCGATCCTCGCCGCGCCCGCAAACGGTTCCATTTCGATACGCGCATATTGAGGCGCGACGGGGACGCTAAGGCCGATCCTGCCAAGCGCAGCCTGCAAGGATCGCAGCGGGAGTCGGAACACTAGGGAGCGTGTGTGCATCCCCTCGCTCTCGGCATTGGCTACATCGACCTGCTGGGCGGCGATCAGGGGCAGGCCATTCCATTGCAGTGCAGCCGCAAAGTCCGCCCGCTTTAGCGTTTCGATGCTGTTGGCGGACAGGCGGCGACGGACGGTCGTGATCCTGCTGCGGGCGGGGCCCGTGGTTCTGAACAACGCGTCGAACGCTACCTGCTGCCGCGGCGTCAGCACGCAAAGGCCTCCGGTGCCGGTACCAAGCCCGGGATCGACGCTATGCTGCGGGACGGTCGCGGTCGCACTCGCGAGCAGCGCGATGAGGGGAATGATGCTCATGGTCTGTCACGCTCCAGGGGTGTGAAGGAACCGGCAACCAGCAGGTCGTGCAGTGTCATGAAATCCCATGATCGGACTCGCTGCAACCGGCGCGGATCGCGCCGGTACGGAATAGCCGGCGCGTTTCAAGGCGAGCCGGACCGGTTGAACGGTGTCTTGTGAGCAAGCGCGATCCGCGCCGCGGCCACCAGTTGAGCGGTGACCGCGGCGTGGCTCAATGTGAATAACCGATGGACTTTACGAGCCAGGGCCCCTCGGTCGACCGAAGCAGTTCGAACGTCTGATGGGTTGCTCGCTGCGACTGGGGCGAAATAAAATAGACTTTGAAGCTAAGCGCATTGGCTGCGGGCTTCGCATAATCCGTGATACGGATCACATCCAGGCAATACCTGCCATCATGATATTGATCGCCGTCGCGGGGAACGTAACCGTAGGCATTGTTCCAGTTTGTCGGACTGACGGATTCGCGGTTGAATGCATTCCATGCATTGTTGTTGACCGCGCAGGCCCCTGTCTGCGCCAAACGCTCGATCAGCGCATTGGCGTCCCGGACATCTTGCGCAATCTGGGTATTCGGTTGCTTGACGAGTAACGCCGCGCGAAGGCTGGCCGTCTGCTCCGCCGTGGGCTGAACCGTTGCGGACGGGCGCAGAAGAGGCTGAGCGGCTGTGCCGGCGGTCGTTGGCCCGGTTGCGCGCGAAACCTGCTTCAACAGCTTTCCGAAGATGGAATCCTGCGCTTGAGCAGGGAAAACAGCGACCACGTAGAGCGCCGCACCGGACATCAGAACTTTCTTCACGCAAGATCCCCCGTTCGCACGGTTGGCGAATTTGCCGTTGCCGCGAAGACCCACGTCTAGCGTACCGTGCTTCCGCACTCTGCTATTCAACCGTTCGCAACATATTGACAGGAAGGGTAAACTCTCCAGTTAATTGATCCGGGCAAACGTCAGAACCAAAGATCAGCGCAGCATTCGGTCGTTTTGCTGAAACGGATTTTCAGGAATGTCCGGGTCTGGGTGAAAAACGGCATGGCCGCTTTGGGTTGTCGCCGGACAGCAGTTATTCGCCAAACCGCAGTCGTCACCAGCCCAAGCACATAGGTCGATGCGGTAATGGTCTAGGCATCCCTGGATCTGCCTCAGGCATTTGAAGATCCGGCCTAATTGGCCGCCGTATCCGGCCCGAGCCACTGAGTGCGAAACGCCAGCTGTCGGGCGGTCGGTGTGACCCCTGCGGTTTCGGCGCGGACGACCTCGACGGTGGGGTCGGCGACGAAGGTCAGCGTCGCGTGGCGCTCGATGCTGCGCTGGCGGTAAGTGATGTCGGCGGTCTGGCCGGGTCTGGCGCGGGCCAATGCCGCCGCCGCCTCCGCATCGCTGGTGAACGGCGTCCCGCCCAGACTGATGATCTGGTCGCCGTTGTCGAGACCGGCGCGGTAGAGCGGCGTGCCCGGCGCGGGTGCGCCATCGATGCGGACTTCGCTGCCGGTCGTCTTGAAGCGGACGTTGCCGAGCCACGCCGCGGTCGGGTTGGCGGGACGGAGTTTCAGCCCGGCCTGGTCGAGCAGCGGGGCATAGTCGGGCAGCGCGCTCGCATCGATCGAAGTCTTGAAGAAGGCCTCCGCGAAGGCCGGGTCCTTGGTCACCACGCCCAGCGCGCGCGACAGGTCGGCGCGCGTATAGGGGCGCTCGGTCTTGCCGAAGGTCTGCCACAGGTAGCGCATGTACGTGTCGAGCGTGATGTTCGGGTAGCGCTGGCGCAGCGTCAGGTCGAGCGCGAGCGCAAGACCGGCGCCATAAGTATAATAGGACACGAAGATGTTAGGGTTGGTCGCGTCGATCGCCTTCGCGGCATCGACGAACGGCGCGCGCAGGCTCATCTCCTGCGGGCCGCCATAGCTGCGAGCGGTGCCGTTGGTCAGCGCGTCGACGGTCGAGCCAACCCCGCGCAGATACGCGTCCACCGCGGATTCACCTGCGCGGCGGATCAACAGCGGCCCGTAATATTGCGTGAACCCTTCCGCCAGCCACAGCGACGGGGTCGGGTTGGCGCGGGTGAAGTCGAACGGTTCGAGCTCGGCGGGGCGGATCCGCTCGACGTTCCAGCTGTGGAAGAATTCATGGCTAAGCGTGCCGATCTGAGCGAAATTCGCCGCGCCGAAGGAGCGCGGCTGCGAGATGATCGTCGAGTTGCGATGCTCCATCCCGTCGCCGCTAATCTGCGGCATGTAATCGGCGATGAAGGTATAGGTGCCGAAGTCGTAGGCGGGATGTTCGCCCCACATTGCGATGTGCTGCGCAACGACCTTCTTGGCGCTGGCGGCGAAGCGATCGAGGTCTGCGGGCGTGCCGTCGTGATGGACCGCGAGGCGGATCGTGGCGCGCGTCGGCCCGTCGCCGACCTGCCATTCGCGCATATCGAAATCGGACAGCTCGGTCGGGCTGTCCATGAAATATTGGAAGTCGGGTGCGGCGAAGACAGTGCGGTCGGCGGTCGGCTGAAGCTGGGTCGCGGCCTTCCACTTGGGGTCGAAGGGTATGAACCGGACGCGGATCGGGCGCTTTTCCTGCCCGACCGCCCACAGGAAAGTCGCGGGCATGTTGAGATGCGCATGAGTCGCATCGATCTGCGCGTAGGTGCCGTCGCCGTGATCGCCAAACAGCGTGTAGGTGACCGTCACCGTCCCGTCGTGCCCGGCAACCGTCCAGCCATAGGGGTCGGTCCGCGTCACCGCGAGCGCGCGACCACGGCCATCCTTGGCGGAGAGCGCATAGACGTTCTTGGCGAATTCGTGGATCGCGTAGCGGCCGGGCGAAGACCGCGCCATCTGAACGCGCAACGGCGCCGGCCCGAGGTCACGCCAGGTCACGGTCACCTGCGCCTCGTGATGGACCGCATTGGGGAACCCGATTTCATACTGGATCGCCGCCGGAACCTTGCTTTGCGCGATCGCGGGGCTGGGTGCCTGCATCAGCAGCGTGGCGGCGGCTAAGGTCGCGAACATCGTCTTCATGGCTGGTCCCCCCGGATTATCTATCGTCACCTAGGATCGATCGACCATCCTCTTGTCAATGCTGTCGCCGGGGGCTTCCGGATGGGACGACGCGCGGCACTGTGTATCCCACGCCGCCATCGCGTTTCCGATCGCCGCGCGCAGCGTATCGGCCGGCACGCCGTCCCGCGCCTGGATCGAGATGCCCAGCACCAGCCCGTCGTAGAGCGCCGTCAGCCCCGCAATGTCTGTTGCAGGTTGGAGATCGCCGACGCGCACCCCGGCGGCGATGCATCGCTGCAATGCCTGCCGGGTGATCTCCCGCTCGGCACGGGTCAGGTCCCGGGTAGGTGCTCCAGCCTCGGACGAGACCATTGCCGACAGCGTCAACATGCAGCCCTTCGGATGGGCGGGGTCGGTCTGCACCGCAACCGACGCCAGCAAGGCCTGTTCGAGCCGTGACCGTGGCGATAGCGTCTCATCGTCGAGCGCGCCGACGATGCCGCCATGCTTGTCGAGATAGCGCGCAAGCGTTTCGCGATAGAGTGCTTCCTTCGAGCCGAACGCCGCGTAGAAACTCGCCGACGAGATGTCGCCCATCGCGTGGCGCAAGACCGCCAGGGACGCACCTTCATAGCCATGCTCCCAGAACAGGTGCATCGCGCTGTCGAGCGCCGCATCCCGGTCGAAACCACGCGGTCGTCCGCTTCGTGCCATAAATCGTCGCTCCCTATTGTGGACTAATCAATCCATTACTCGTTGACAAGCCGCACCGCAGGGTCGAACGCACTGGACCAGTCGATCCAGAAGTGAGTGCAGCGTGATCCCAAGACCCAGCCAGACCGACGATGGCGCGAGCGAGACGCTGCCGATCTCTGCGTTGCTGGCGCTGGCAATGACCGGCTTTACCGCGATCCTCACCGAAACGCTCCCCGCCGGGCTGTTGCCACACATGGCCGCCGGGCTCGACGTATCGGAGTCGCTCGCGGGACAGACGATCACGGTCTATGCGGTCGGGTCGCTGCTCGCGGCGATCCCGTTGACGCTCTATACGCAAGGGTGGCGGCGCAAGCCGACCTTGCTCGTCGCGATCGTCGGTTTCCTGATCTTCAACTGCGTGACCGCGGTGTCCACGTCCTATGCGCTGACGCTCGTCGCGCGGTTCATGGGCGGGGTTGCGGCGGGACTGGGGTGGGGCATCATTGCGGGCTATGCCAGGCGGATGGTCATCGCGCCTTTGCGCGGCAAGGCGCTCGCGATCGCGATGGTGGGTACGCCGCTCGCGCTGTCGATCGGGGTTCCCCTGGGGGCGATGCTGGGCACGACGCTCGGCTGGCGGATGGCGTTCGGGCTGATGGCGATCACCACCCTCATCCTGATTGGCTGGGTGCTGTGGCGCGTGCCCGATTTTGCCGGTCAGCCTGCCGAACAGCGGCTGTCGATCGCGCACGTGTTTCGCACGCCGGGCGTTCGTCCCGTGCTGGTCACGCTGTTCGCATGGATTACGGGCCATAACATCCTCTACACATATATTGCCCCGGTCGCCGCTTTGTCAGGCGTGCGCGAAAGGCTGGATCTGTTGCTGCTGGGGTTCGGACTTGCCGCGCTGGTCGGAATCTGGGTGACGGGCGTGCTGATCGATCGCGCGCTGCGGCCGCTCGTGCTCGTCAGCCTTACGACGTTTGCGGTCGTGTCGCTGGCCTTCGCGCTGTTCGCGACTACCCCTGCGATGACGATCGCGGCGACGCTCCTGTGGGGGCTGTCGTTCGGCGGCGCGGCGACGCAATTGTCGACCGCGCTCGCCGATGCGGCAGGCGAAGGCGTCGACCTGGCGAATGCGATGCTCACGACGGTGTGGAACGGGGCGATCGCGACGGGCGGGATCGTCGGCGGGGTAATCCTTGATCATGCGGGGGCAGGGCCGCTTGCCTGGGCGGTATTGGTGCCGACCCTGCTGGCCTTGGCGCTCGCCGCCGGCGCGCGTCGCCATGCCTTTAAGCCCGGCCCCAGGGCTTTTTAATAATGCGCCCGTCGTGCGCACTCAGCAGGAGACGATTTCGATGAAAGCCTTCCAGATCGGTGCCCAGAACGGCATCAGCGGCCTTGTTGCGACGACCCGACCCACGCCGGTTGCCGGACCCGGCGAAGCGCTGGTAGCCCCACGCCTCATCGGGCTTATCAGCCGCGACGTTCAGCTTTTGCGTGGCACCTACGGCGCCCGACAGCCTGAGACGCGCATCCCGATGTCGGAAGGCGTTGGCGAGGTCGTGGCGATCGGTGCGGGCGTAACCGAAGTTGCGGTCGGCGACCGTGTCGTCTGCGGTCATTTCGCGACCTGGCTGGACGGCCCGTTCCGGTCGGACGTCTTTGCGCACGATATCGGCATCACGCATGACGGCTGGCTCGCCGAGCGCGTGGTTCTCCCCGCCGCCGCGCTGATCCGGGTGCCCGACGCGCTGGCCGATGCGGATGTCGCAGGGCTCGCCTCGGCGGGCCTGACGGCCTGGAACGCGCTGGTCGAAATCTGTCGGGTCGAGGCTGGCGACACCGTCCTCTGCCTCGGCACCGGCAGCGTTGCGCTGGCGGCCTTGAAGATCGCCAAGGCCCGGGGCGCGCGCGTTGCGATCACGTCGTCGCAGGACGCGAAGCTCGAGACGGCACGTGCCCTTGGCGCGGACATCACGGTCAATTACCGGACGTCACCGGATTGGGCGGCCGAAGTGATCGCGCAGACCGGGGGCAAGGGGGCCGATATCGTGATCGAAACCGGCGGCGTCGACACGTTGGGGCAATCGATGGCAGCCGCGGCGATCAACGCGCGGATCATCATTGTCGGCGTTTCGCCGGGGGAGGGGCCGGCAATCCCCGACTATCTGTCGCTCATCGCGAAGAACGTGACGATCCGCGGGATCGCCAATGGCAGCCGCGCGATGTTCGTCGATCTGCTTGACGCAATGGTGGCGAACCGGATGACGACCGTCGTCGACCGAACGTTCGCCTTCAATGATGCACCCGACGCGGTTCGCTATTTCGCGGCAGCCGCGCATCTTGGCAAGGTGATGATTGCATTCTGATGACCGAACGTCTGCAGTTGGCGCGCGCTTGTCGTCGAGGTTTCCACCGTCCCCGTAACGGCTCGCTGTGAACCGGCGCCAAGCCCCGATCTGTTGGGAAAAAGCATGCGCATGCCGAAGCGGTCGGCACGGTCCGTGCGGTGCGGTGCGGTCGATTTAGTAAGCCCGTCAGCGACGAAAGCGGAACGGCGCATCGCCACAGCGCACGATGCAGCGTTGCGGCAGGCCCTGCATCGCTTCGTCAGCCAGCGTCGAACCGGTCGTTCTGAACGGGCTGGCGGAGGCGCCCAACCCGGATCGTTGCCGACGGGAGTCGCAGGCGCATTGAAGCGGAACGGGGGCTGTTCGCTGCATGATGGTCGGCTCAAAATGCGCAAGCGGACTGTTTGACGGAAGGGGATGAAGCGGCCAGCGAACGTTCGTTCAAGGAACGTTGACGAATGATCTATCGGGTCACCAGACTATGGCCCGAAACGAACTATAAGGCGGCCTATGTAAAGATAGCGTATTTGCCTTATTCGCGAATACCTTTCGCATAGTCATAACGCCTGGCGCCTCGATACTTTGCCAAAAATCATATCGTCATGCTTCCGTTACGTCCGAGGCGGACCATTCGTGCTTTGATGGCGTTTTCTATGAGAGTCATACCTTCGTCGCCCGATGCAGATTTCGGGATTATTCGAAGGGGTGATGAAAATGGTTGCTGTATCGACACCGATCGAAAGCCAGATCGGCACCGACGAAATCCGGCAGATCCAGCTGCTGGCGGTTCTTCTCTCCGCACTCCCGGCGAAGGGCAAGCTGCGCGAACTGCTGGACGCTGCCCTTGTGGCTGAGTCGCACAGCGAGGCCACCGATGCCGTTGGTGCTGTCCGTGAGTTCAGCACGGAAGGCCTGAAGCGTTATCTCGAAGCGCGGTGGGTTACCAACGCAGCCAAGCTGCAGCCGGCGGAAGCCAAAATCCTCGAATGGCAGAAGGACGCCACCAACGTCGCCACGGCCGTTCGCGAGCTTGTGGCCGCCGAATACGCGCTCGGCTTCCGGCTCGACGTCGTCGCGCACTGATTGCCAGGCAAAGGTTTTCGGATCCGCCGTCATGCTGACGGCACACCCATTATTTCTGAAAGGAACGATCATGCTTCGTATGAACACCCGCCAGTTCGGCGACTTTTCTGCCGACACGGCGATGTTTCTGACGGTCGTCGACCCCGAATTCCGCCAGGACATGGCCGATCGCTTCGGGACCGTCGGCGATATCGACGCGATCGAAAAGATCCTGCCGCCCGACACCACCTTCCGCGATCTGCTGCGTGAAGACCTGGAATCGATCGAAATCCTCGCCTGCGTCAGCACCTGCAGCAAGGGGCCGATCACGCTGATCTGCGACGGCACGACCAAATAGAGTTCGCATCACGGCAAAGGATGTGGACGCAGCCGTCACGGCTGCGTCCACATCCGAGCCGGAATTTTCAGGGGTGAGCAGCTATGACGCACCCGATATCGGAGGCGCAGTTGGTTGAGCTTGCGCTAGCCGCCAGCAACTTCGACGAACGCAGCCAGATCCTTGGTTTTGCCAAGCGCGATGCCGAAGATGCCGAAGATTGTGCCGTTCCCGTATCCGCGGTGGAACGCTGGCGCATCGACAAGATGACAGCCAAGCTGAGCGCCGCCTATTTCGCGGCCCTTCAGGATGACGGAACGCCTGTTGCGGCCTTGACCGACCGGGTCGGCCAAGTGCTGGAGCGCTTTCAGCGTGCCCGGCCCGCAATCGTCCGGTGCCCAAGGGCCAGGGCAGACCTGCTCGCGCTGCACGCCGAATGGGTGCCAACGTACCGTGAAGCGCTTGCGCTGGTAAATCCGCTGGATGCGGCTGCAGCCACTACGCTTGCCGAGGCCGGACAACCGCTGGCCAACTGTGTCGCCCAACCCTTCCTGGCGCTGATCGCGGCAAGGCTCGCGCCACTCGTGGACGCGCGCGACGACCGGGTACGGGTGGACGCGCAGATCGTGCGCCGATGTGTCGAGCAACTGCTCCAACGGATGGACGTCGCGCTTACCTGGGCACTCGAAACCGACATCAAGGTATTTTGCAGCAAGACGGGCATAGCGACCGTGGACGCCGGCGTCGTGGAATGCGCGGCCTATCTGCATGCCCGCTTCGCCGATGCGGCCGCCTATCATCAGTTCTTTCTGCGCTTCCCGGTACTCGCGCGGCATCTTGCGCAGCTCTCAGCGGGCATCATCGAAGGTGCCATCGAGCTGATCGAGCGGCTGAGGGCCGATGCCACGGAAGTCGCGACCCGGCTTCTGTCTACCGACAAGCCATTGTCCCTGACCGATTGCATCCTGGGAAAATCCGACCCGCACCTGCGCGGTCGCACGGTCGCGATCCTGACGTTCACGACTGCGCAGGGCTTGCGGCAACTGGTCTATAAGCCGCGCAGCGTCGAAGCGGAGAACCGCTTCCACCAGCTGCTCGAGGCTATGGCTACTGACGGGGCAGGCAGTTTCGCGACCTACGCGGTGGTCGCGCGACAGGGTTACGGCTGGGTGGAATATCTGCCTAGCGGCGATAACCACGTCGACACCCTTCAGGCGGTCGACCGCATCTACCGCCAGCTTGGCGCCTATCTCGCAATCTTCTACGTTCTCGGTGGCACCGACCTGCACTGCGAGAACATCCATGTCGCGGGCGGCAATGCCTTTATCATCGACCTCGAAACGATGCTCGGCGTTCCCGTTTTCGGCCGGGATGCGGGGGAGCGAACGCTAGCGGACTCGGTATTCCGCACCGGTCTGCTCGACTGGCCGCTGCGACCTGGCGAAGCCGGTACCGCGATGCGTGTCAGCGGCTATGGTGGTGGCGAGTCCTTCCACTTTCCGCACAGAGTTCCGTGTGTGAACGCGCGTCGCGGCTCACTACAGATCGGCGTCGGCGAGGTCGACCAGCCCTTCGTGACTGTAGAGGCGCACAACCGCGTCTTTCTGGGAAACGTGCTGGTCCAGCCGGGCGATCATGTCGCGGCGATCGTGCAAGGGTTCACGGCGGCTTATCGCTGGTTCGCGGAAGCGCCCGCGCGGGGGGGCGACGTGATCGATGCGCTGCTCGGCGATCTGGGTGTCCGGTTCATCAACCGCGCAACCCAGATATATGCCAGCGCGCTCCATTCGATCGACCATCCAAAATGTCTGATGGACCCGCTGGAAGTCGACCTCGTCTTCGCAACGTTCGAGGAACACCCCCGCCGCTGGGATGAATCCCGCCGGATCGGCCGCGTCGAACGGGCCGCGCTGTGGCGCCGCGACGTGCCGTATTTCCTGCTGCCTGCGCAGGGGAGGGATCTTGCCGCGCCGGATCTCGACACCTGTCCCGCCGGGGTCGCCTGCTTTTCGTGCAGTCCGCTGGAATGGGCACGGCACCGGATCGCCAGCCTCGACGACGATCATCTCGACCGACAGATACGGTACATCCAGGCGAGCCTGGACCCCGCCTTCGAGGAGCGTTCGGCATTTGCCGAAAGCGCCATCGACTATGCGCAGCAGTTGGCCGACCGGATCTGCGCAACGGCGGATGCGACCAACGCTGACGCGCCCTGGCATGGTTTCGGCTTCAACGCGGCAGGCAAGTACCGGATGCCGATCGGCCCGGACCTGTATGACGGCAGCGCGGGTATCGCATTGTTCCTCGCCTATATCGATCGACTAAGGCCTGACGACCGGTTCCGTGAAACTGCCGAACTGGCGCTTGCCCATTGCCGTCGGCAGCAGGATCGCACGAGGATCGGCGGTTTTTACGGGTTGGGCGGTACGCTCTATCTGCTCGTCCACCTCCACGCCTTGTGGAGGGACGACAGCCTGCTCGACGAAGCCGAAGCGATCGTTGGGAAGATTGAGCAGTTGATCGGCACCGACCGCTATTTCGACATTCTGTTCGGCGCTGCAGGGGCGCTTCCCGCGCTTCTCGCACTCGAGGCCGTTCGGCCGGGTGCGCCGCTTGCCTGCGCAAGGGCCTGCGGCAATCACCTGCTGCGGCATGCCGTTGACCGGGACGGCGCGCTCAGCTGGCCGCCGAGGGAAGACGATGGCGCGCAAGACCATCTGACAGGCTTCGCCCATGGTGCGGCAGGCATTGGGTGGGCGTTGATTCAGCTGGGCGAAGCCACCGGCGATCCACGCTACGGGGAAGCCGGGCGTCAGGCGTTTTGCTATGAGATGCGCCATTTCGACGCGCAGCAGGGGGATTGGCCGGACCTGCGACAGACCGCCCTGTCGGTTGCGGGCGTGCCTCGCTATGCCAATGCCTGGTGCAATGGTGCGGCAGGCATCGGGCTCAGTCGTATCGATTGTTGGGATCGGCTGGGCCGGTGTGATTCCGCGATGCTGCAGGAAGCGCTCACTGCCCTCAGCGCCACGATCCGGAATTATCACCGCCTGGGCAACGATTCGCTCTGCCACGGCCGCGCCGGCAACGCCGAGTTGCTGCTGCGCACTGCCCTGATGCGCGACGATCCTGCGCTCCAGATGGAAGTAAAGATCCAGGCCCGCTCAATGTGGCAGGAGTTTGAACACTCCAAGGCATGGCTGTCAGGAGCAAGCGGTATCGATGTGTCGCCCGGGCTGATGGTTGGGCTGTCCGGGATCGGGATGTACCTGCTGCGCCTTGGCCGTCCTTCGTCCATTCCGTCGCCGCTGCTGCTCGATCCGCCAATGATACAGGCCGCTGACGATCCTGTTCCCTCGGAAAAGGAAGAACTCTATGTCGCGGCGTGACTGCATGGCTTTCCTGCGCGCGGTGGAGGCATCACCTGTTCTGGCGTTGAAACTGGGGGCGATAACGGCACCCCAGGAAATCGTGCATCTGGCCCGCTCGCTAGGCCACGCCTTTTCCGCCAGCGAGTTTTTCGCCGCCTGCGCCGGGATGCAACATGCCCCCACGGCATTGGGGGTCCCGATCGAACCGGGGCAGTCCGACGCTGCGGTCGATCCCGTCGAACTGCCGATGGGCGCGCTGCCGAATGGGGATGCCGTGCTCGCCGCGGTATGCGCGCTGCGGGCGGCGATGCCGCTGCCCGAGGGCGGGGGGAGTGCACCCGAGCAATGGCCCGCGGTCCGACATAAGCTGGCAGACCCGTTCTCGGACCCCGATGCCGCCGCCGGGCCAGTGCGCACTGCGTCCATCTTCGATCTGGATGCCGATCCAGGCCGACCCGGCTATGCCCGCTATTTCGAAGCGAAGCTGGAACTGCTGCAACTTTTGCGCGGCTGGCTGGGCGATACCGCTCGATTTTCCGGCAGCTTCCTCTACCCGCCGGGCGGTTGGCAGGCGTGGCATACCAACGAGAACCAGCCTGGCTGGCGCCTGTACCTGATCGATCCCGGCAGCCCCGGCGACAGCAGCGGAGAGCAGTTCTTCCGCTATCGGCGGCCCGACACCGGCGAGATCGTCACGCTGCGGGAGGATCAGCCGATCGCCCGCTTCTTCCGCATCGAAGGCGCCGGTAGCGGGGTGTTCTGGCACTGTGTTGCTAACCTAGCGCGCGCGCATCGCTGGAGCTTCGGCTTTTCCATTCCTTCGGACTGGCAACGGCAGCTCGCCGTTGCGCGTGCAGGCGTACCAACGCCGAGGCCGTTTGTCGCAAGTTTAGGTAAGTTAACCACAGGGGAGACCATCAATGACGTTGCCTAACATCACACATGTGTTCGTCCTGATGCTGGAAAATCGGTCCTTTGACCACATGCTCGGTGCGTCGGGTCTCCCAGGAATTGCGGTTCCACCCGCAGGCACCTCTAACAGTTACAAGGGCGTTAACTACCCGTTTGGCAATCAAGCCCCCGCCGTGATGGCGGTCGATCCGGGGCATGAATTTCCGGATGTTGTTGTCCAGCTCGCAGGCAATGGCGCCTCGTATCCGTCGGGAGGTCCTTATCCGGCGATCAATATGAGCGGATTTGTGGCCGATTATGCCTCGTCGCCGAGTTCGGGGGAGGGTAATGCGCCCACGGCGGATCTGGGGCAGATCATGCAGGGATTCCCGGCCAGCGCCTTGCCTGTCCTCAATACCCTCGCGGCCGAATTTGCGGTGTGCGACCATTGGTTCTCGTCGATGCCCGGGCCGACCTGGCCCAACCGCTTCTTCGTCGCCGCGGCGTCGTCGGGCGGATTGGACCACAGCCCCTCCGCTTCGGACATCATCACCTGGGAAACGGTCAGCGGATTTTCCTTCCCGAACGGAACGATCTTCGACAAGCTCGGCAGTAATCGCTGGCGCCTGTACGCCGATGGCAGCCTGACGATCTTCGGCGGATTGAAGGGCATTTTCCCGTGGAGTATCGACTGGTACGCCAATTTTGCGACCGACGTTGCGAGCAGCAGCTATCCCGGTGGCTTCACCTTCATCGAGCCGGACTATGGCAATATCGTCACTTTCCAGGGGGGCACGTCCCAGCATCCGCTGGATACCGTCTCGGGTGGGGAGCTGCTGATCAAGCAGACCTATGAGGCGATCCGCAATTCACCGCACTGGAACACCAGCCTGCTGATTGTCACGTATGACGAGCATGGCGGGTTTTTCGATCACGTGGCCCCAGGGCCAGCACCGGCACCAGACGACGGCTCGCCCAAGAAGTACAATGAATATGGCTTTGATTTCAAACAATATGGTGTGCGTGTACCAGCGGTGATCGTGTCGCCGCTTATCCCCAAGGGCACCGTCAACAGCCAAGTGTACGACCATAGCTCCGTACTCGCCACGGTAGAGCCGTTGTTCGGTATCAAGGCGCTTACCAAGCGCGACAAGACCGCAAACAACCTCCTGTCGCTGCTCTCGCTTTCCACGCCGCGTACCGATACGCCGACGGTCCTGCCCGACCCCGCACCGACGCCCAAATCCGGCCTTCGTTATGTCGCGCCGCCGCCGGCCAATTCAACAGTAGACGCGGGGAATTTGCCCGGGTTCCTGCATTCGGCCATGGTGCAGCATGCGGCGTTGCTGCCGGAAAGTCAGCGAAAGGAACTGCTGGCGCGGGTACAGGCGATCCGCACCAAGGGCGATGCCGCGCATTATTTCATGGAGGCAGAACCCAAGCTGAGGCTCGCCCGAAGCAAGGACTTCGTGCGACCTTGACCAAGAGGAACCGCCGCCGTGTAACCCACGGCGGCGGTATTTCTTTGTTCAAATACAGTACATTAGCATATTTTTTGATGACGTAATAAGAAGATGTCGTCATCATCGTCACATCCGCGCATCATTATCGCGTGCTAGGCCCGCGCAGGACTGCGCTCGACCGATCGCCATTTACACGGGGTCAGCGACGCGAGCGCGGATATCACTTGATCGTCCACTCGATCACCGCCGATTGTTTCGCGTAAAGACGCAGGTAACGCGCCTTGACGACGTGACGCATGACGATCGGCGATCCCTGTTTGGAAGCGGGTGCTACGATCGTCGTCCAACGACGTCCGTCCGTGGACGCGGCAACGCTGATATCGACCGCCCGTCCGGGAAAGAACGGCCGCACGCTGCTGCCTTGGATCTGCCGGACCCGTCCGAGATCCGCCTGCAACCACGGGGCGGAATCGTCTCCGCGTGCGATCCATGCCGTGGCGTAATTGTCGTCACCCGCCCGCTGTGGGGCGTGTTCTGCGTCTATAGCGCTCGACGCGCTTGCCCGCCACGGCAGGCCGGTTGCCCGATGCGCCGCCTGACCCGGCAAGTTAACGCCGTCATGCGTCGGGGTCACGCGCGCGATCCGGTCGCCGTCGATCGTCAGGGCGTCGACCGCAACCTGTCGCAAGACGGTCTTGTTGGCGGGGGGATAGGGCAGGCCATTCCGGTGGTAGAGGATGTACGGGCGATTTTCATAGCGGAAGATGGCGTGGTGCCCGGGACTGATGATCTGCCGGTCGGCGTGTGTTTCAAGGATCGGACTGTTCGGCGCTTCGGTGAACGGTCCCATCGGCGACTTTCCCACCGCGTATCGCACCTGATAGGTGTCGCGCGTGGTGTTGCCCCAACTGTAGGTCAGCAGATACGACCCTCCCGATTTGACGAGGAATGGCGCCTCAAAATAATGCGCGGGCGTGCAATCCTTCGGCGCACCGTCGAGCTTGGTCATCGTCTTATCGAGGCGCGCGACGAAGCACCGCCCGTTGACCCAGTTCAGCCCCGATCCCCAGAACAGGTAAGCCTGGCCGTCGTCGTCGATGAACGCCTCGGCGTCGATCATATGGTAGCCGGGGCGGAAGTCCCCGGGGATCAGCGGTTTGCCGCCGTTCGCGTCCGCCCACGGACCCGCCGGGGAGGGGGCGCTTCCGACCCAGATCTCGCTGCCGACCGAGACGTACATGTACCAGCGCCCATTCGCCGCCTTGACGACCGATGGCGCCCAGACCTTGGCATCCCCGGACGTCTTGCTGGTGGCGGCGGCCTTGGTCGGCCAGGCGGGCGTCGAGAATGTCCAGTTGCGGAAGTCGTCCGATGTCCACAGCCCGAGGCGGTCGTCGCCCCACGGATCGATCGTCGCGAAAATGTACCAGCGGCCCTTGTCCCGGACGATCGACGGATCGGCGAAATAGCCGGGCAGCAGCGGATTGCGCGCACCGGGCGCATCCCAGCGGGACGGTGCCGGGGGTTTTGCCGCCGAGGCCGATACCAGCGCCGCGATCGAAAGCGCAGCGATCGAAGATGCAATGGCTATTCTACGCATTGGTCGGGCCACTTCCGGTCAACCGGATGCCTGGAGACGGTAGCGCCGGCCCAATCGCTTGCTTGCAACTTGCTACCATGACGCATCTCCCTCTTATCATTATGCCTTCAGGACGAGGCCCTTGCGATCCATCCACCAGCCAACCGCCCAGCACAGCATGGTGTAGGCGAACGCGCAGAGCAGCGATCCCAACGCACCCGGCGCGACCCGCTGTAGGACTTCGATCCCGACCCATCCGTACAGGCCGTGGTCTCCACCTGCGGGTATCAGGTTGATCGCAGTTATGAACAGTTCGGAAAAGAGGTAGATTGCCAATGGATTGCGCCCCAGAATGAGGAAAAAGCGCGTACCCCGACGAATACCGGCGATCTCGACCAGCGCGATGACGCCGGCGAGCGCGATGCAATCGATCCCCGTTGTCACCAAGACATACGAGCCGGTCCAGAGCTTCTTTGCGATCGGGAACCACGGCGACCACGCAAGCCCGGCAACAATCAGCGCAGCACCGATGACCGTCATCAGCCGCACCGTCCGGGACAGAACGGCCTCGCGCTGCACGGCGCGCCCGGCCAGATAGCCCGCCAGCACGTTGACGATCGCCGGGAGCGTGCCGAGCAATCCCTCCGGATCGAAGCCACCATCCTTTTTGTAAAGATGTCCCGGCCCGAGCAGCCACAGATCGAGTTGCGTGCCGATCGTACCGAACTTGTCATAGGCCATGCCGGGTGCGGACAGGAGCAACAGCATCGCCCAATAACCCAGCAGCAGTCCAGCGCACGCCATCAGGATCTGCCGTACGCTCAGCCAGCGCACGAGAAGGCCCGCCGCGACATAGCATAAGGCGATCCGTTGCAGCACGCCCGGGACGCGCGTCAGGGCAAACGGGATCGGGGCCCATCCGTCATCGCCTTCCGCTACGAAAGGAAACCAGTACATTAGGAAGCCGAGCACGAAGATGATGCTGCCCCGCCGCAGCAAGCGCGCGAGATAGGCGCGCGCGGGCAGCGGATTGCGCATCGCGAAGCTCATTGCATTGCCCATGGCGAACAGGAAGCTGGGGAAGATCGCATCGGCGAGCGTGAAACCGATCCACTTGGCATGTACCAACTGCGTAAAAGCAGGCGCGCCGGGCCCGGCGGTATTCACCAGGATCATCAGGAAGACGGTGATCCCGCGGAACACATCCAGCGCGGTAAAGCGGCGGGGGCGGGGGGTATCGATCGTGCTGGTCATGTCCGGTCTGCTTCCGCCAGCAGCGCGCGGACCGCGACGAGCGGTGCGGCTGGCCGCTGACGCGGCCAGGTGCGGCCGTCCTTGAGCCACGACTGCTCCCACGCCTTGATCGCTGCCAGCGTCGCCGCCTGGTCGAGCGGGGTATGGGCTTGCGCTGCCTTGCGCTGGGCCGCGAGAAAGATCTGCCAGCGCGGCAGGTAATAGCCGGCATACAGGCCTTGCCACGCCCGCGAGCCATAATCGGACAAATTGCCCTCGCCGCCCCAGACGGTCACGATCGCCTTGGCCTGCTGCTCAAAATCGGCTTTCTCGGAAGGCGTGTCGCCATAGGCGCGGGCATCGGCGATCCAGCTGCCGAGCGTTTCCTGCTGGTTGCCGATCAGCGCATCGATCCCTTGAGCGAGCCGGGCGGCGGCTGCGGCGTCCGCGTCGCCTTTCGCCACGTCGCCGGCGGCATAGGCCGCAACCGCTGCGCGCAGTCGCACGTCGAGCCGGAGGCTGGCATAATGGCGCGTAAAGTCGATCACGTCATAAAGCAGCAGCGGCGCAGGCTGACGGGGTGCGTTGGCGAGCAAGCCGGCGATCCCCGCGCGCAAAGCCGGGGCATCACCCGGCGCGGCCGGATAGTCGGCACCCGACAGCGTGGGGCGCTTGAAGAAGAGATACGCGCCCGCCTTGGTCTCCCACCAGCGCGGCGTCCAATAGCGGGTGGTGTATGCCCCCGCGATCACCTTCTCCCATGCTGTTACGATCCCGGTGGGCGCCGCACCGTATCGCGCCCGGGTATATTCGGCGATCCAATCGGCAACCGGACGGCGCGGTTGCTCCCCCCATGCGAGATCATAGGCGTAGGTATAGGCCACGGAGTTGCTGTGCAGCCCCTCGGGGAACAGTCCGAAGCCCGTCAGATTGCCGCGTCCCGCGCTTTGCGCCAACGCCGCAAGATCGTCTCGGTAAAAACCGAGATCGCCATAGACGGGATTGCTGCCACCGTAATTGTGGACATAGCCATATACCCAGTTCTTGCCGTTGAACGCTTCGGTCGACTTCCAGATACCGGGATAGCGATCGTTGCCGATGTCGAGCACGAGCATGCGTTCGTTCGGGACACGGCTGAGGAACGCGCGGATCGCCTCGGGCGTCCAGAAGGTCTTGTCGGCGCCGAACAACCAACCTTGCATGACCCAGGTCGCGTTCGGGGCGGCGGCGGTCACCGACTGGAACAGCTTCTCTCCATAAGCCGCAAGCCGCGCGTCGCGCACCGTGGCGGGCAGGGCGGCGGCGCGGGTCGCGGCGGAATTGGCGATGCTGTCGCCATATTGTGCCGAACGGGCGTCGCTGCCGTCCTCGGCGATCGGTGGCACCATTTCGTTGAAGGCATCGGCGAGGTAATAGTCGCCGGAGCCGTACGCCCGCGTATAGAGTTGCGTGAAGCGCTTCGCGAGGGTCGCGAACAGCGGATCGGACGGGTCGAGCCAATAGGTTGGGGCGAACCCTTCCCACGCCCGCATCCGGTAGATGCGCGCCTGCGGATGACGGTCGGCGAATGCCTTCGGGACATAGCCGGAAAAAGCCGGAAGGATCGGCTTCATCCCCAAGGCGTGCATCCGCGCCAGAATCTGCCGCTGCAACTGATGCTTCTTTTCGATCCAGCCGGCGGACAAAGGCGCGCGATAGCCCGCGATGTTGCCCATCCGCTGCCACGGCAGGAACGGCGCGGCGGACAGTCCGGCGGCAATGGTCGCGTCGTCGAGTCCCTGATCGCGCCACAGCGCGCACCAGAGATAGTCCTGGCCCTCCATCGCGAGCGGCGTGTCGATGCCGCGCGCCGCCATCCAGTCGATCTCGCTGCTCCAGCGATCCCAATTCCACCACGGCGTGGTGTAGCCGAAGGTGCACGTGTTGAGATACGTCCGCAGCGTAAACGCCGATTCCACCGGGCCAGTATCGTCGTTCGGCATCGTGCCGATCGGCGCGACCCGGCGCCCCTCCCAACTGAGCGACAAGCGGCCTTGCCGCTGCAAATATTGCGTCGCGCCGTGTACCAGCGCGACGGACGAGGATCCCTCCACCAGCATGTGACCCCCGCGCGCGACGCGCACACGGTAATAGGGTTTGGCCGCGGGTTTGACCGCCAGCGTCACCCGTGCGGCGGGGATGCCGAGCCGCCCGAGCGCATCACGTGCCGCGATCGTATCGCGGGTCTGCGCCGGAGCGGCATCGGCCATCACCAGCAGGACAAGGCTCGTCAGAAGCGGGAGATACAAAGATCTCTTCATCGAGGTGTAATCACTGCTCTTGAGGACCGTTGGGCCTGAATCGGGGGGTGGCGGACAAACAGTACGTCCGCCCCGTGCAGCTGGCCAGTTGTGAGATGGCTGCCGTGGTTTTCCAAACCTCAGAGTGACTGACCTTCTGCCGATGGCCAACGCGCGCCCGGCGGGCAATCGGTTGCCGGTGCTGTAGCCGTCGGACGCCACCTGATCGCGAGCTACGCGCCGCCGGAGTCGACGACTACGATCGAGGATCATTGTGCTGTTCGTCCGGTACCAATCGTTTCATTCCCACACCGTAAATGATCGCGCAAGGCTGGTCCCTTGGCGCGGTTTCTTCAAACTTCGTAGCAGCTACTGTCTGCCGACAAAATGGCCAAATCACCAATTTGACTGACCAATCCATGATGTATGGTTGACATGTTGGTAAGATATGTGAAATCCCCTTATTTAAGAACAAGGCCGGATCGGTCCGTCTCGGGAGGGATATTTCTCCCCGTGATCGGTCTGGCCGCAACAAGGGGGGATTATCATGATGGGCGTATCCAACGTGTCGAGCCGTATGCGCATTACGGCGTTGCTGGGGGCGACAATGCTGGCCGGTGTTCCGGCCTTTGCCCAGACCGCGCCCACGCCGGCACCGTCGCAGCAGGACACGCCGACCCCAACCGTCGCGACGCCCGCCAATCCCGACCAGTCGACCGCGGCAGAGCCCGGCGTGCCGCAGGATACCGCGTCGGCTACCGATGGCGACATCGTCGTAACCGGCTTCCGGCAAAGCTACGCCAACGCGATCGCGTCGAAGCGATCGCAGGTCGGGATTACCGACGGCATCTCCTCCGATGGACTGGGCCGCTTCCCCGACCTGAACGTGGGTGAGGCGCTGCAGCGTGTTCCCGGCGTCCAGATCAATCGCGAGGCGGAAGGGCGGAACGCAACGATCAACCTGCGCGGCTTGCCGGGCGAATATGCGCGGCTGACCGTCAACGGCGTTGCCTTCGCAGAGCCGATCCTGAGCGATGCCGCCCCGCTTGGCGCGTTCAACTCGGATATCTTCAGCGGCATCGTCATCGACAAGAGCCCGCTCGCCAATGCCCAGTCGGGTGGCCTGAGCGGCAACGTCGATCTCCAGATCGCGCCCGCGCTGGGCCGCAAGGACGGCGGATCGCTCAAGTTCGCCTATGAGTATAACGAGCTGGGCAACAAGAAGTCGCCCGCCGCCACGGCAAGCTACAATCATCACTTTAGCGACGACTTCGCCATGTTCGGTGTGTTCGCGTACAAGCGGGAAAACTTCCGCCGCGATTCGCTGCTGTTCAACAGTTATCTGACCGCGACGCCCGCACAGGCGCAGGCCAATGCCGCGACCCTTGGTGCCTACTACCCGACTTCTGCGGCCTGTCCGTCGTGCACGGGGGCGACCTCCACCGCTGGCGTGCTCTACAATTCGCAGCTCCGCCAGTATAGCCGCCTGAACGAAGGTAACTTGTACAGCGGCGCTGCCGGCGCGGAGTATCGCCTGTCGGACAAGGCGAAGATCGGTGTCACCGGCTTCTACACTGATCGCAACTTGCCCAAGACGCGGCAATATCTGCTCATCACGTCGCAGACCGCCGCCAGCGCGATCAAGGCGCTCAGCGCGCCGGTGTTGCAAGGGGACGGTCGCTACGTCCTGAACGACTATGATTATTCCAATGCCGACGTGGTGTCGTCCTCGCGCGACAATGCGCAGCATCAGAAGGCGTGGGGCGTCAACGCGAACGGCGAATGGAAAAACGACGACTGGCGGCTGAACGCGGTTGGCACGTTCTCCAAGGCGTCCAACAACTCGGTCGAAATCGGCCTGGATGCGGAAACGCTGCAGACCGCTGCGGGCAACGGTGTCAACGGCACGCTGCATACCGGCGCGGGCAATCTGGACGATTTCTCCTTCGCGCTTGCTCCCACCCCGGCGGTCAGCTTCTCCGGCATACCGAACGGCACTTGGGGCGGCGTGTCTCAAGGCCTGCCACAAGCCTATCTGGACGGGGCGACGCTGGCGACCAGCACCAACCGGTTCAACTTCCAGGGGTCGCAATCCTACGCCTTCAACGACCTCTTCGCCGGCCAGTTCGACGTCGAGCGCAAGTTGGGGGGCTTGATTACCGGTCTCCAGGTCGGTGCCCGCTTCGAGCATAACAAGTTCACGTCGCGCGGTTATCGCATCATGGCCTTTGGCCTGCCGGTGCAGAACATCACGAGCGCGATGCTGACCCAGAATCCGGTCGCGGGCGATTTCTTCAGTGGCAACGGCGGCAGCCCGACGCAGAACTGGCAGTCCATCGACCTCGATGCGATCCTGCCCGCCTTGCGGCCGGTGCAGACCTATCCGGGGGGAGGATTGTCGCCGACGGGCTACAACATCTTCTATTCCGACAACAGTTATCAGCTGTACAACTTCACCAACCAGAACAACCTGGCGATTGGCTACGGACAGGTGAAGTATGAGTTCCAACTGGGCGGCGTCACCATCCGGGGCAACGGTGGCCTGCGCTTCGAGCATACTGACAACAAGATCGAGACGCTGAACCGCGTGACACTGACCGGCGTGATCGGCACGCCAAGCGATTTCCGGACGCTCATCAACGAGAACAAGTACGACAAATGGCTGCCGTCGTTCATCGCGGTCGCCGACATCACCGACAAGCTGATCGTTCGCGGTGCATTCTACCGGACGTATGTCCGGCCGCAGCCGCGCCAATTCTATCCGACCACGGTGGTCAGCGCGCCGAACAACGGCGTCTATACGCTGACGTTGGGCAATTCCAGTTTGAAGCCGTATGATTCGACGTCGTTCGATATCTCCGCCGAATGGTACAACCGTCCGAACAGCCTGGTATCGATTGCGGCGTTTCAGAAGCGGATCACGGGTCTGATCGCGACAATCACCGATCCGCGACAGCTTTGCCCGTCGGACGGCTCGCCATACGGCCTGGGTACGTTGACGATCAACGGGGATCGTTGCGAAAGCAGCCTGACCTTTACCGCCGGCGGCGTCACTCAGCCTTACCTCGTTGCGGCATCCGGCTTCGTCAATCGCGACAATCCGATCACCGTTCGCGGCGTCGAGGCGAACGTGCAGCAATCGTTCGACTTCCTGCCGGGCATCCTGCGCAATCTGGGCGGCGGCGCGAACTATGCCTACACCACGATCAGCGGCACCACGAATTCGGGCGCCGACGCGACGCTGCCCGGCGTATCCAAGCACAACGTCAACGTCATCGGCTATTACGAGACGCCCCGCTTCGGTGTCCGCACCGTCTACAACTGGCGCAGCAGCTACGATCTGGCGTCGGCGGGTACCTTTACCGGTGCCGCACGGAAGGTGCGCTCACGCGGTCAGGTCGACATGTCGGCGTCCTACAACCTGACGGACCGGTTTTCGCTGTCGGTCGACGCGTTCAACCTGACCAACGCCAACCGCTACGAATATGAGAACCAGCAGAGCCTGCCGCGCCGGTTCGACTATGACGGGCGGACCTACACCGCAACGGTGCGCGCCACCTTCTGATCTTGAGGAGGACCGGGCGCTTCCGGCTTTCGCGCTAGCCTCTACCCTGTTGCCGGTCGGTCCGAGAGGTCCGGCCGGCCTTTTTGGGTAACGAAAGCATCACCGCGGGCTATGATGCTAAAGGGCGGTATCGCACGATGTGATCCGCCAGCCGGGCGCAATGCTTTCGCGCAATTGTCGATAAGTGCATCGCTTCTGCGCTTGTATCGGCAGACCGAACTCGGCGAAATTGTTATCGTCCCAGTGTATCTTTGATCCACCCGGCCGTCCGCAGGTGGGTGACAGCGGATCGGGCAACGGGTGCGACGACGCCATTGGTCAACCGCAACCGCAAGGATCGAGCATTCCCTTCGACGGCCGTGACGGCATGGGTCGCCACCCACCAAGAGCGGTGTGTGCGCAGCCCCTCTGCCTTTACCGCTTCGATCGCGCGGTTGAGCGGCATGAGGATCAACTCGGAGCCACCGGGGCGATGCACGCGAACGTAGTGGTCCTCCATTTGCAATGCCAGAACCTCTCCCCCCAATGGCGTTGCCACTGGATTCAGCAAGAGCGGCATCCCAGCAGCAGTATGCGACATCGCAGCAGAACGATGCAGGACAAAGCCGACAGCCGCCATCACGATCACGCCGATTGTTGCCGTCTGCGCGAACCACAACGGGAACGACAGGTTGAGCCGCGCCAGCTCGGGCCACAGCCGGAACGCGGCCATGCGCGTTGCCAACGCTTCGGGAATGCTGGCGAGCAACGCCGCCCCGACCAGCGCAAGCCACCATCTTCGCGAACCGACCACGGTCGAAACCCCGACGATCCCATATGCCGCACCGTAGAGGGCGAGCCCGAGCAACATCGCACCGACCCAATAGGCGAGCAGCCGAATGGGGCCCCCGTTCATGTAGCTGCCGAACGGTCCAAGGATCGCCAGGAGGGCACCGACGACAATCGCCAGACTGACCCAGCGCACCACGGGGATCGCCACGCGGTTGCGGGCAGAAACAAGGTTGGGCGGATGGGGCATGCCATCTTCTACCGCGATTACGGGTGCGGACGAAACCCGATTGCCGACTGGCGTACCCATTCGCCCATTGGCGAATAGCGGGCTTCCGCGAAGCGCGTTTGCCGGGTCATCCAGATGCTTCACCCGGGAGTCCCTTATGTCGTTGCGCCTCACTATCGCTGCCCTGTTCCTTGCCGCTGTCGCCCCTGCGGTCGAAGCCCAATCCGTAGCGGCCGGGTTTCAGCATCGTGTGACGCCAGATGGTATCGAGGTGGGCGTCTGGTATCCGACGTCGGGGATACCGGTTCGCCAGCGACTCGGGCTCTATACGCAGGACGTGGTGCCCGACGCTCGCCTGCCGAAGGGCAGGCATCCGTTGGTCGTCATCTCGCACGGCACCGGGGGGGATTTCGCCGGTCACGTCGATACGACCGTCGCGCTTGCGCGGGCCGGCTTCATCGTCGCCGCGCTCACTCACCCGGGGGATAACTGGCGCGACAACAGCCGAGCCACCCGGATCGAGGGTCGCCCGCCCGCACTGAGTGCGACCATCTCGTACATGTTGAAGGCCTGGCCGGGCCACGCCGCCATCGACCCCAATCGCGTTGGCGCCTTCGGTTTCTCTGCAGGTGGCTTCACGGTTCTCGCGGCGGCGGGGGGAAGGCCCGACATGACGCGCTTTGCCGATCATTGCGCGCAGCATCCCGTCTTCTTCGTATGCACGCTCCTGAAGGCGCAACCCCGAACGCTGACGCGTGTCTGGCCGTCGATGACTGACCCGCGGATCAAGGCAATTGTCGTCGCTGCCCCCGCGATCGGTTTCACCTTCGATCGTGCTGGATTAAGGGGCGTGCGTGTCCCCGTGCAGCTCTGGCGCGCGGACGACGACGGGATCCTCCCTGCGCCGTTCTACGCTGATGCGGTTCGTGCAGCGCTGCCGAAGACGCCGGAGTTCCATTCCGTGCCGGGCGCAGGGCACTTCGACTTTCTGACCCCATGCGCCGATCCGGCGACCATGCCCCAGCTATGCGCCAGCGCACCGGGCTTCGACCGAACTGCCTTTCATGCCGACTTCAATGCAGACGTCGTGCGGTTTTTCGTAGAAAAGTTGCGCCGTTGATCGTGACGGTTGTGCCTGATGGCACGCTATTGCAGGGCCATTCGGCCTGTTATGCCAATACCGGATCAAGCCACGTTGAGGAACCGGTCGGGAGCAGACGCTGATCCTCGGCGCCGACTATCAGGCGAGCTCAGGGACATCCTATTTCACGCGGCTGTCGAATTACGCGCGGATCGACGTCTTTAATCCGGTGTCACCGGCTGAGCCGCCGCTCGACCCTTATGGACCGCTCCCGGCCTATCCGGTTCAGGGAACCGTCGGCCAATGCGCACCGGTGCAGACACCCGCGCAGTGCGTCACCCAGGTCTATGGCGGGACCGTCACCAACCTCGAACAATATGGGCTCTACGGGCAGATGCGGTTGAGCCCGGTTCAAGGCGTGACATTGATCGGTGGCGGCCGCCTGACATGGTTCGATACCGACAGCCAGACGCTGCTCCCGACGCGGGGTCTGCGGACGGGGTATACGATCGAAAACCGGTTCACCCCGTATGCCGGGGTCGTGTGGGACCTGACCAGGCAGCTCAACCTGTACGCCAGCTACGCCGACAGCTTTACACCGCAGGCGCAACCGGTCGGACGGCAACGCGGCGACGGGGGCGGCATCGAGCCGATGATTGGCGCGCAATATGAGGCCGGCAGCAAGCTGTCGCTGATGAACAACCGGTTGTTGCTGTCCGCAGCGGCGTATCAGATTTCCCAGAAGAACCGGCTGTTCAACGATCCGGTCGATACCACGCTCTATTATCAGCTCGGCAAGGTGCGGTCGCGCGGGATTGAGGTGAAGGCAAGCGGGGAAATCCTGCCGGGTTGGCGGATCAACGGTGGCTACAGCTACACCCGCACCAAATTGCTGGAGGACATCAACCCGGCGCTGGAGGGCAGTTCGATTGTCCCGGTTATTCCCAAGCATATGGGCAAGGTCTTCACCAACTACGCGCCGACCAGTGGGCGGTTCGCCGGGGCAAGCTTCGGCGCAACCGTAGGCGGTACGCCGTCATCGGTCGCGGCGAACGGGACGCGTACGGTATCGACGCTGGTTCGACAGGGCAGCTATGCCGTCCTGGACATCCGCGCTGGGTATAGCCTGACGCCACGGCTCGGGGTCTCGGTCAACCTTAATAACGTGCTTGATCGCACCTACTATGCCCGCATCTTCTCGACCGTGCGGGGCAATTACTACGGCTCTCCGCGGACGGTGTTCGCGACCTTGCGGTACACGATTCAATGAGCAGCGCAGGGGGGCATTCCCACGCGCAGGCGCGCTGGGCGCGGCGCGCCGATATTGCGCTGCGCGTTCTCGCTGCGGTGCCGCTCGGTTACGCTGCTTCTTCCGTCGCGCGTCCGGGACGACGTGCCCCTTCGGTAAGGTCTGTTGATACAGAAAGGCCTACGCTATGAGCTGCGCCACAGTCCTTCTTTGCATCTGTGGCTTCCTGTTCTTCGGCCTTGCTACGGAGGCTCATCATCGGCGTCGATGCAGCGGCGTGTTGTCAGCGCGACGGTGTACGGCCATGCGGGTCGCGGGCTGGAGTTCGCTTGTTGCGGCATTGCTGGCGGCGGTCATCGTTGGTGGCTGGGACTTCGGTCCGGTGCGTTGGATGGGCGCAGTCATGCTCGGTGCCGGTGCCGCGTTTCTGTTACTGAACTTTGCCTCTGCGTGGATGCAGCAGTCATTCTTCGTCAGACGGTAAATGCGCGAGCTACGACTTGATGCACCGTCAATGAGGTCAAAAAAATCGCGGTTCCGATTGGCCAGCCGAACAGGACGAACATCGGGGCGTAGGCCATCGCCTCGTCATCGCGCGAGCCGTTTCCATCCAAGCCATATGCCGCTTATCGACGTCACCAGGCCCGCGATGGAGAACAGCCAGATCAGCCCATCCCAGGCCGGTCGGTGCAGCGTTAGCGAGTTCAGATCCCATTTGTGGAGGAGGTCGAATGCCCAACGGTACGCCCGCTGGCGCGCATCGACGGTCTTGAGTATTTGCCCGGTGGCAGGATCGACATAGCACCAGGTTTGCGCCGGATCAGCGAAACGTAGCCGCAATACTGGCAGCCGCGGCAGCTCCGCGACGGCATACCAATATGCATCGGGCAGGGTCAGGCGATCGACCGAGAGGAGCGGCGCGAAGCTCTCCATTTGGCGTGCGGCCGTCACGATGGCTGTCTCTGCAGCGCGGGAAGGTGCGAGTGTTGCCGCATGCAAAACTACTCTCCGCCCGTCATGATAGGACAACACGATGAGCGGGGTTCTGGCATGGTCAGTCAGCTCTGCTTCAACCGCACCTGCGCCAGCGACGCGGAGCTGGTCGAATGCCATGTCCGGCATCTGATCGGAAGCCTGATAGATCCGCATCGCCGCCTCGTCCGGCTTCGTTCCGCGAAACAGATGGCCGGGATCGACCGACAGCCAGCCGCTGGAGACCCAGGCGATCAGGAAAACACCACCCACCAGCCCGGCAACATGATGCCAAAGCATCCAGCCGTTGTAAGGCGTCATCCGTCCGCCTTTGAAGCGGCGTACGCCGATGCGGGTCCGCAGGATGCCGATCCACATCCCCGCGACCGCCGCGGCGATGCAGGGACCAGACACCCACAGCACGACCTGACGCCAGGCCGTTTGATCCTGTCGTAGCACCGTCGGATAAAGCCAGTGCGGCACCGAACCGAGCCAGTTCCAGAACCGCTCGCGACGCGTGGTGACTTGAACGACGGCACCCGTCGTCGAGGACACATAGGCCTCCGTGCCGGACGCGTCGGCAAGCGCAACCTTCCAAAGGGGACGGTGCCGATCAAAACCGCCAGCGACCGTCCACTGATCGCGGGTCAGCCGTTCTACGTGCTGCGTCGGTGCGTTTCCAAAACGACCGGCGATCCGACCGGCGTAAAGAGCATCGACCGGTCGCAGGACAGTACCGCGACTGGCCGAGACCGTCGTGTGCGTTCCGTTCCATCCGGTCACGCGCCAGACAGGCGTGCCGTCGCGCATTTCGAGCAACAGCGCCTGCGGCAGCCGTCCGCCGTCTAGGGGGGGCGGCACGTCCACCGCTGCCCAGTCGATCGCCTCGCCCCCAGCCAGCGTCTCGGCTGACGAGAGGGAGGGATAGGGCACGTAGAGCATCACCAGCCCGGACAGGAACCACATGGCGAAGAGCAGGCAGCTGGCGATACCGATCCAGCGATGAACGAGGTACAGCCAACGCCGGGCAGTCTTGCCAAGCGTCGGCTGCATGAGGGCGTTAAAAGCTGGCACGAAGCGACACGTCGATTGAGCGGGGACGACCAAGAACCCACTGCTGATTGTTGTACGTGCTGAGCGCGTAGGCCCGGTCGAACAGGTTGTAGGCGTGGATATCGACCGCGAGGCGTGGCGTCACCGCATAGGAAAGCGTGGCATCGACCGTGGTGTAGCTGGGGACGCGGAAGCTGTTGGCGTTGTCCGAATAGCGTCGTCCAACGTAGCGCAGCCCGGCGCGTGCCTGGAGCGCGTGCGTCGTGTTCCAGCGCAGCCAGAGATTGGCGAGAGTCTCGGGCACGTCCGGCGGGGTATTGCCGTTGAAGCTCGAACCGCCGGAGACGAAGTCGTCGAACGTCGCGTCGAGCACGCTGCCGTTCGCATCGATCCCGATACCATAAGGCAGATCGAGCGATACCGCGGCCTCGATGCCCTTGGCCGATCGTTGGCCTACCTGCTCGACCGGGCTTGTCGGGGTCAGTTGCGCCAGCAGGCGTTTCTTGACGATGCGATAGGCTGCGAGGGTGGCGGTGCCGCGACCATCAAGGAACACCGCCTTGCCGCCGACTTCAACCTGATCGCCCACCGCGTTGCTGAACTGCACCTGCCCGGTCGAATAGGTGGTAAGCGTCCCCAGCGGGTCCACGCCGGTAGCATATTGCGCATAAAGCGAAACCGTCGGGATCGGCTGATAGACGCTCCCGACCCGCCAGGTCACATTGTGCAGCCGCTTGTCGAGCGCGAACGTCTCGGTGCTTGCGCCGCCTGGATAGTCGATCGACCAGCGGCGGATCTTGTCGCGCTCGTAGCGCACGCCACCGACGATCGAGACGTGCGTGCCGAGCTTCAGCCGGTCCTCGGCGAAGACCGCATATTCGTTGGTGCGCGTACGATAGCGCGGTGCGATCCCCTGCGTATCGACGATCAGACCGGGATTGAACGCGAAGGGATCGACCTCCGAAGCCTGGGGATCAGACCCGAAATTGTGGGAGTAGGTGAGTTTGATGAGGTTGACGTCAAAGCCCACGACAAAGTCGTTGCGGACGCCATCGGCGACGTCCGTCCTGAGCGTCACGCTGCCCTGATCGCCCCACTGCGTCTGGTCGTGGACGATCCCGGTCATGTCGGTGCGGAGGATGCGGCCGGGTGTGCCGGCGTTGCCACTGCCGTTGGAACAGACGCCTTCTGCGGCGATCCAGCAATAGCTTTCGAGATTGAGCCACGACCGTTTGGAGGTCAGGCGATAGGCCTGGTTGCTGACGCTGACCGCATCGCTTGGCGTCCAGTCGACCTGCAGGCTGGTGCGGTTGTCGCGGTAGCGAATATAGCCGTCGCGCGTGTTGTAGTTTCGCTCCCGGATGCGGTCGTCGAGCCGTCCGTCGATCAGCGGCGTACCGAAATAGCGCATCGGCTTCTGGTCGCCATAATCGTCTCGCGCGGTGACGACGAGCGTGTCGGTCGGTGCCCAGCGCAGCGTCCCCGACACGGCATGGCTGCGCGACTGGCCACGATCGACATAGCCGTCGGAGCGGCGGTAGCTGCCGTCGATACGATAGGACAGGCGCTCGGTGATCGGCCCCCCTGCATCGGCCGCCACATGGAAGCTGTTCTGCGAGCCATAGCCGATCTCGCCTTCCATTTGCGTACGCTGCGTATCGGGTTTGCGCATCAGGACATTCACCGCGCCGCCAAGCGCGCCCTGGCCGTAGAGCACCGAGGCCGGACCACTCAGGATGTCGATCCGTTCGACCATCCACGGATCGGTCGGAAAGGTGATCGTGCCCGCAGCCGGGAACAGCCGTACGCCGTCGATCAGTTGGAGCACGGATCCCTGACCGCTAAAGCCCCGCGCGGCGAGCGCGGTGCCGCCATTGCCGGGATTGCCAGCGTTGCTGATGCCCGGTGCGCGGCTCGTCGCGTCGATCACCGACATGTCGCCGCGCGCGCGGATCGTGGCGCCATCGATGACCGAGATCGTCGCGGGGGTCTCGAGCGGCGTGAGGCGCAGGCGGCTGCCGGTCTGATTTGGCGTGGTTAGCGTGACTTGGGCATGCTGGCCGACAACCAGGATGTCCTCGGCGTCGGAAGCAGGCGCGGACTGGGCCGTGAGCGGTGCTGCGAGAACAGGCGATAGCAAAGCGCCCGCGAACGCGAGGCGAGAAGACAGGAACGGCAATATGGTAACCCCCGGGCGTCGAGCGAACCCGGCAGGGACCTCCCGCGAACGGCCGACATCCGCGCCAGCCGGACGCCATCGCGACCGGCACGCATGCCCGTGCGGTCCCCACCGCACACGTCGTCGCTCGACGGAGTACCGTGCCGCGGCCACCCCCTGGGCCAGGCAAGAGCGACCAGACGCCGGCAGGTCTCCTGGCTCACGGGTCATCACACGATGCACGGCCTTCCCAGGCCTTGCGTGACATCACGACCGGCCCAGTGGCTGCTCCTTCCGAACAAGGAAGAAGCGAAATGCATCGCGCTCGCCGCTTACAGTTGCAGGGACAGCCTCGGCTTCAGGTGGCGAGCCACCCTCACCGCGTTCCCTTTTAAGCCCCTTTCGGGGCACCGACGCGATCATGCCGGCCTCTTCACTTGGAACAGGTCAGCGGAGACTGTGTATCCTGACGAAGATCATCCGGCAATCGGTCGAAGCGACTATTGCAACGGCCCAGACGGAAACTCGGTGGTCCTCAACAAATAGTGAGAGTTGGGAACGGGCGCATGCATCACGATGTCAAGGTCTGGGGCATTGCTGCATTACGGAGTACCTGACCCGACACCGCCTCAGCCTTGGTCGGCAAACCGAACACTGAAATCGAATGCTCTATTGTCAGCGTGTCACGGACTCACTCCAGTTGTGCGCGACTAGTCGCGTGCAGACGACGATGTCCCAAATGCAGGTATTCCTCGATTAGTCTGCTACCGGCCAAGACGTATTTGCTGATGGCATCCCGCCTGATACGTATCATCGTCGCAACTCATTACGAGGTCACCGCGATGAACGGCATGGATATTGACACGGTCATCCATGACACACGCGTGGTGGGGGAGCGTAAGCTGTCGCGTGGCTTCATCGAGCGTATGAACACCATTCGTCTAGGGTGTAAGCGCCACGATCTGCGCTTGGCCTGTTGGCGGGAATTGAAACATCGAGGGCGCGGAGTCGCGTCGCAAGAGGGACGCCCGATTGGGCACCCTATTCTCAACTTATACGTGGTCGGTTTCTAATGTTCTAAATCTCGTCACCATATTGAAAACTGCTTTTCAAAATGGTGACCCCTACGGGAATCGAACCCGTGCTTCAGCCGTGAAAGGGCCGCGTCCTAACCGCTAGACGAAGGGGCCGTCCCCGATTGCTCGGGAAGCGAAGGGCCGGTTAGGCAAAGTCTGCGCGGCGGTCAAGCGCTTTACGCATCAATTTGCCCATGCTGCGTCATCGAGGTGTAATTCTGCGGATGGTCGCGTGCCCCAGTCGTCCAGTTTAGCGCGCCCTGCGAGCCACAGGCGGCGGTGGGGCGGGGCGCCGAGCAGGGCCTGGCCCAGCAGCCCTTCTGCTGCGCGAAACGCGACCGTCTTGAGCGTTCCGCCTCCGTCCCCGGAAACAATCGCCCGGACATGCCCGTTGCCGACGATGTCGGCCTTGATCACGCGGACCGGTCCCGCGACGATTCGCGGTTGCGGCCAGCCCATGCCGTAGGGGCCGCCCGCTTCCATCGCAGCGACCAGTTCCGGGTTCACGCCCGCGGTCGTCAGCACCGCGTCGAGCAAGAGGGCGCGGTCGCCCATGGCGCGCGTGACCGCTGCGTCGAGCCGGTCGCTCAGGAAGTCGTCGAGAAGCGCGATTCGGTCTTCGGCAATCGTCAGCCCTGCCGCCATGGCGTGCCCGCCACCCGCGACGAGCAGCTCCGAGTCCTTTGCCGCCAGCACTGCCGCGCCAAGGTCGACCCCCGGGATCGATCGGCCCGATCCTTTGCCCATCCCGGCATCGTCGATCGCAATCACGAGCGCCGGGCGTCCGTATTTCTCCTTCAACCGTCCCGCGACAATGCCGATGACGCCGGGGTGCCAGCCATGCCCCGCGACGACGAGCACCGCACGGTTGCTCTTGGACTGCGCGATGATATCCGCGGCTTCCTGGACGATCGCCTCGATCGCGCGGCGTTCCTCGTTGAGCCTATCCAGTTCGACCGCGATCGCATCCGCCTCGGCCTGATCGCGGGTGGTGAGCAGCCGCACGCCGAGATCGGACTTGCCGACTCGCCCGCCCGCATTGATGCGCGGTCCGAGTGCGAAGCCGAGATCGCTGCACGTAGGGGCGCGCGTGAGACGCGAAGCGGTAATGAGCGCGTTCAGCCCGATATTGCGACGCTGCGCCATCACCTTCAGGCCCTGCGCGACGAATGCGCGGTTGAGGCCCTTGAGTTGTGCCACGTCCGCGACCGTGCCGAGCGCGACAAGGTCGAGCAGATCGAGCAAGCGTGGTTCGGTACGGGTCTCGAAATAGCCGCGTGCGCGCAATGTGCGCACCAGCGCCGCGGCGAGCAGGAAGGCAACGCCAACGGCGGCGAGGTGACCGTGCGCCGCGCCATCGGTCTCGTCGAGACGGTTCGGATTGACCAACGCATGCGTCAGCGGCAGCGCGGCGGCACATTTGTGGTGGTCGACGACGACGACGTCGACCCCGGCTTCGCGCGCGGTCGCGAGCGCGTCGAACGCCTGTGCGCCGCAATCGACGGTGATGATCAGGCTTGCGCCCTCATCGTGCAGTCGGACCATCGCGGGACCGGTCGGACCGTACCCTTCGGTCAGGCGATCGGGAATATAGGGGCGGGCCTCTGTCCCAAGATCGCGCAGCAGCAGGATGACGAGTGCGGCGGACGTGGCCCCGTCGACGTCGTAATCGCCGAACACTGCGACCTGTTCACCTGCCACGACCGCATCGGCTAGCCGGTTCGCGGCCTTGTCCATGTCCTGGAAGATCGACGGGTCGGGCATGAAGCCACGGATGCTCGGTGCCTTGTACAGCGCGATGTCGTCACGCGAACACCCGCGCGCGAGCAGCAGTTGGGTGACGAGGTCGTCGGGCGCGAAGCCCGGGTCGCGGGCGTCGGTTTCGAGCAAACGCCAGCGCCAGGGCTGGCCGAGGATCGAGCGGTCAATATTGAGGACGGTGTTCACGGCCTCGCTGTAGGGGATCGGGCCGGGCGCGCAAAGGCCGCGACGCGGTTGACCGATCAGGACTTGATCCAGCTGCCTTCGCGAAACCATTTGGTGATGATGTATTTTGTGCCCCCGGTGACGGGCATACCCTCATGCAGCGTGTCGGTATTCGGGCTGCCGTCGGGGCGCATGTTGTTCCACGCGAGCAGCAAGCCGCGTTTGGGCGCGATCCGCACGCCGATCAGCGGGAACCACGTCGCCCCACCCTCGTCGACGTCGTTGAGGTAGATCATCGCAGTCCAGGTCCGTTGCCCGCCGCTTTCGATCATCTTGGGCCAGTAGGGCTGGTCCTGGTTGAAGTAATCGTTGTGCGCGCGGAAATGCTGGCCGACCGCGTAGCGTTGCCCCTGCATTGTCTCGCCGTGGACAGGATCGATCCCGAGCAGCGCGGCGATCGCCTCGTCGGTCGGGCGGACGTCGGGGGACCAGCGATCCATGTCACAGCTCTCGCTGGTCCGGAATTCCTGCACGGCGTCCTCGGCCAGGACGGTCGAGCGACGGCGGTTGGCGTCGATGATCTTGGCGAACTTCGCGCAGGTGGCGGCATCGAGGAAATCGGGGTGGCGATAGATCTGTGCCCCGTCGACCTGCGACCGCGTGACCGACGGATTGGCGTCGAGGCGGCGCGATACCGTCTCTCCGAACGTGCGACGCACCGGCGACGTCGCCGGCGACTTTTTGGAAAAGAAGCCCATGTCCCGTAACTTTGCTGTCGGATCAGCAAAAGACAAGGGGGCCGCGCCGCTGATTGGCGCGACCCCGATCTGTTTACCAGAAGATGTCGTAGACCGTATCGACGACATTGCCGGTGCGGACGTCGACCAGCAGTGCGTCGTTGTAGTAGCGGACCCAGCGATATGGGCCGTAGGCCGGCGGCAGGCGGTAATAGTCTGCGTTGTCGATCCAGTAATCCTGCCGGAACAACAGCGAGTTCAGCTGGAAACCGATCCCGAACCGGCGATAGCCATAGCCCCAGCCGCTTGGCGCATAATAGCGGGGCAGGCGGTAAACCCCGTAATTTTGACGCCGATAGGTGCTGTAATTGAACCGATTGTCGCGCCGCCAGTCCCGATTCCAAGCACCGTTGCCACCGTTCCAGCCACGATTGCCGCCGTTCCAACCCCGGTTTGCGCTGCGTATGTCGCCCCCGCGGCCATTGCCGTTCTGCCAGTCGTTGCCTCGGCCGTTCAAATCCCGGCGATCGTTTCCGCGCCAATCATTGCCCCGCCGATCGTCGCCCCGCTGATCGAAAGAACGGCGATCGTCAAACCGCCGGTCGCCCTCGGTCCCGCTGCGCTGACCAAAGCCCTGGTTGGGGCGCTGGCCGGGTTGGGCCGTGCGATCCCATCCGCCGGGACGCTGGAAGCCGCCGCGGTCGCCGTCCGGGCGGTTCGGCCGGTCGGGCCGTTCGAACCGCGCCTGCGGCTGTCCCTGCGGCTGGGGCTGCGGTTGAACCTGGGGCTGGGCGGGCGGCTGACCCTGGAACTGGGGTTGCCCGTTGGCGCGCTGCTGCCAGCGCTGGCCGCCGTCCTGTCCACGTTCGCCGCGGAACCCCTGGCCCCGATCCTCGCGCTGGAACTGGCCCTGCGGTTGCGCCTGTTGTCCGGGTTGGCCGCCGCGTCCTTCGCCGCGACCGCGGCGTTCGCCGCCGTCCTGCGCCAACGCCGCCGCCGGGATCAGGGCCGTTGCCGCAATGATGGCGGCGAGCAAAGACTTGCGCATCGATGATGTCCTTTACCGCGGCAGGGCAGAAGACCGGGCCGTTATGTACGATGTACCTCGCGCACGCTGCATCATGGCTGAATTGTCATGACAGCATTGCGAAAGCTTTCCTCACCGTCGCACGACCAGCGCGGGAACGCTACGCGCTGCTTCGGCGGGGAGGGTGCCGGGGGCAGGGGGCGCATCGACCGTTTCGTCGCCGCGCTGGATGCTTGCGGCGAGCATGATCGCCTCGACCAGTCGCGGGTAGATGCCGCAGCGGCACAGGTTGGTGATCTCGCGGCGGATGTCGTCCTCGCTCGGGGTGCGATTGTGCTGCAGCAGGACCGACGCCGCCATGACGATGCCGGGAATGCAGAAGCCGCACTGTACGACGTTCTTTGCGATGAACGCGGTCTGCACCGGGTGGCTGCGGTCGCGTGACAGACCTTCGATCGTGGTGACGTAGCTCCCCTCGACCGCCCCGATCGTGCGCTGGCACGATCGCACCGCAGCCCCATCGATGTCGACGGTGCAGGCACCACAATCGCCCGTGCCGCAGCCATATTTCGTGCCGGTGAGATTGGACGCTTCGCGCAGTGCCCACAGCAGCGGGGTGGCAGGGTCCATCGCATATTGGACGGGCTGATTGTTGACAGTGAAGCGGGTCATGACAGCCGCCGGTCTTACGGGAACTTCAAAGGCTATCAAGCGCTTCGAGCCACGGGTGGTGTCGCGTCAAATCAGGGCGTGGCAATCAGGTGCAGGGATTACACGCAATGACGCCGGTTCGGTTGTTACGCGGTGCCGTTCGATACGGTGCCTGGGCGAGCATCGTCGGCGCGCCTGCGCTTGCGGGTGCGCAGTCGTTGCCCGCTTCCCCGGCATCGTCGACCGAGAAACCGGGGCAGGAGGATACCGCCCCCGCAAAGGACGACAGCGGTCTTCTCGTTACCGCGGCGATGCGCGTCCGGTACGAGACGGTGGGGGGACGGCCTCGCCCGGACTTCGCACGATCGGAGCAGGCGTTGCTGGTGCGGACCGGGGTTGCGGTGGAATATGGCCCCGGGCCGCTGACGATCGGGGGCGAACTGGTGGATAGCCGGGGCTATGGCATCGGCAGCACCAGTCAGCTCGACAATGACGACATCAACGCGCTCGAACTCCCGCAGGCGTATCTCAAGCTGCGACTGGATCATGGCACCGGCCCGGTCGGCAAGGTGGCGATCGAGGGCGGTCGGTTCCTGGTCAATCTGGGGTCCGGGCGGCTCGTCGCGACCGACGAATATCGCAATACGATCACGGGGTTTACCGGCCTGCGTGTCGATCTCGAGCCGAGGCGCAATACCGACATCAGCGTGTTCTATCTCTTGCCGCAGGAACGCCTGCCCGACGGCGAGGACGCCATTCGGCGCAATGTGGTCCGGTTCGATCGCGAGACGTTCGACGAGGTCTTCTTCGGGGCCTATGTCCGGCAGAAGCAGGTGTTCGGTCGCGGCCAGATCGAAGCGGCCTATTACCGACTGGCAGAGCACGATTCGGTCGATCGCACCACAGCGGATCGGCGGCTCCACACGATTGACGTGCGGCTGTCCCGGGAGCCGGAACCACGCGCGTATGATTACGATTTCGAAGGGGCTTACCAGTTCGGTCGCGCAAGCGATTCGACGATGGCCGACGCGACCAATGCGCGGGTGACGGCGGGCTTCGCCCATGCGGCGGCCGGGTACAGCTTTGGCGGTCCGCTCAAGCCGCGCATCGGACTTTTCTATGATTATGCGAGCGGGAACGGGCGGCAGGACGGTACGGGCGGCGTGTCGCATCGGTTCGATACGCTGTTCGGCAGCCGTCGCAATGACTTCGGTCCGTCGGGCACCTATTCGGCGCTGGCGCGGGAGAACATCAGCGCACCCGGCATCCGGTTCGAAGCGAAGCCGACCAAACGCACCGAGGTTCTGGCGGACTATCGCGGCGTCTGGCTCGCATCGCGCTATGACAGGTTCTATAACATCCTGGACCGTACGGGTCGATCGGGTCGGTTCGGCGGGCAACAGGTCGAGGGGCGCCTGCGCTATTGGGTCATACCGGAGCATCTTCGTCTCGAAAGCAACTTCGCCGTGCTGTTCAAGGGCGACTTCCTGCGGAACGCGCCCGATGCGATCGCGCAGGACGATACGACCGTGCGCTTCATCGAAACCAACCTGCTCGTCACATTCTGAAGACGGCGCCTGGAATTCTGAGACCGAAACCTGACATCGCCAGCAGAGTACGACGTTTGCCGGATCGGTTCGGTACCGATACGGCTATATCCCATCATCGGCATGACGGCAGCGATTCGGGGCCAATCGAACCGCGATCCAGGGAGAGAAACGAATGACGTTCCGTGTCGCGGCTGCGCCGCTGTTGCTGATCGCCGGGGCCGCATCGGCGCAGGTCGCCGCGCCGCCTCCGCCCGCCAAGGTCGCACCCGATGCGGGGATGCCGGCACTACCGGCGTGGGACAAGCCTGCGCTGAAGGGCGCATGGAACGACACGAAGCGGACCCCCGAAGCACGCGCCAAGGCGCTCGTCGCCGCAATGACGCGCGATGAGAAGCATACGTTGGTGTTCGGCTACTTCGGCACCGATTTTCCCATCTCGCGCTACACCGCGCCCAAGGAAGCCCTCGCGGGATCGGCTGGCTATGTTCCGGCAATCCCGCGCCTCGGCATTCCAGCGCAATATCAGACCGACGCGGGCGTCGGCGTCGCCACGCAGGGCGGGGCGAAGGTCAAGCGGGAGCGGACTGCCCTGCCATCGGGGATCGCGATCGCGGCAAGCTGGGATCGCGACGCGGCCTATGCGGGCGGCGCGATGATCGGCGATGAGGCGCGGCGGTCCGGGTTTAACGTGATGCTCGCGGGCGGGGTCAACTTGATGCGCGAGCCGCGCAACGGGCGGAACTTCGAATATGGCGGCGAGGATCCGGTCCTCGCGAGCACGATCGTCGCGCAGCAGGTGATCGGCATCCAGTCGAACCATGTCATTTCCACGATCAAGCATTACGCGTTCAACGACCAGGAAACCGATCGCAACGCGGGTAACTCGGTGATCGACCATAGCGCCGCACGCGTGTCCGACCTGCTCGCGTTCCAGTTGGCGATCGAGGCCGCCAAGCCCGGTTCGATCATGTGCTCCTACAACCGCGTCGACGGCGCCTATGCGTGCGAGAACAGCTGGTTGCTGACCGACGTGCTGCGGCGTGACTGGGGCTTCAAGGGCTATGTGATGAGCGACTGGGGCGCGGCGCACAGCACGGTCGCCGCCGCCAACGCCGGGCTCGACCAGGATTCGGGCTTTCCGTTCGATACCAAGCCCTTCTTCGGGCGACCGCTGGCCGAGGCGCTCGATCAGGGGACGGTCAAACCCGCGCAGCTCGACCTGATGGCGGAGCGCATTCTGTACGGGATGTTCGCGCACGGGCTGTTCGAGCATCCGTTGCAGCAACAGACGATCGACATACCGGGCCATGCCGCGATCACGCGCGCCGCGGCCGAGGCGGGAACGGTGCTGCTCAAGAACGAGCGCAACCTGCTGCCGCTGACTGCCAGCGCCAAGCGGATCGCGATCATCGGCGGCCACGCCGACAAGGGCGTGCTGGCGGGCGGCGGATCGTCTTTGGTCTATCCCGTCGGTGGCAATGCGGTCCCCGGGATCACCCCGGTCTACTGGCCGGGCCCGGTGATGTATTATCCGTCCTCGCCGATGGAGGAGATCAAGCGGCAGGCCCCCGGTGCGGACGTCCGCTTTGCCGACGGCAACGACCCCGCCGCCGCTGCCGCGCTGGCGCGGGACAGTGATGTCGTGCTCGTGTTCGCGACGCAATGGGCCGGGGAGTCGTTCGATGTGCCGATGGCGCTCGACGGGAAGCAGGACGCGCTGATCGATGCGGTCGGCGCGGCCAACCGCAACACGGTGGTCGTCCTCGAAACCGGCGGTCCGGTTGCGATGCCGTGGCTCGACAAGGTCGGTGCGGTGCTGGCGGCGTGGTATCCGGGGACTGCCGGTGGGGCGGCGATCGCCAACGTGCTGACGGGCAAGGTCAATCCGTCGGGGCGTTTGCCGGTCACCTTTCCGCGCGGGGTGGACCAGTTGCCCGATCCGGCAGCGCCGCACAGTGGCGACGTTGTGTACCGCGAAGGGGCCGCCGTCGGTTACAAATGGTTCGACGCAAAGGCGCTCAAGCCTTTGTTCCCGTTCGGTTATGGTCTGTCGTATACGCAATTCACCGGCAGCGGGCTCAAGGCTGGCGTAGCGAACGGGACGATCACCGCAAGCTTCCAGATGCGCAACACCGGCGCGCGGGCGGGGGCTGCCATCGGGCAGATTTATGTCTCGCCGGTCGCGGGCGGATGGGAAGCGCCCAAGCGGCTTGGCGGGTTCGCGAAGGTGGCACTGGCCCCCGGTGCGAGAAAGAATGCGTCGGTGACGGTCGATCCGCGGGTGCTGGCGACGTGGGACGAAGCCGGGCAGCAGTGGCGCATCGCCGGTGGCGCTTACCGTGTGATGTTGGGGACCTCCGCTGCGGACATCACCCAGACGGTGACGGTGACCGTCCCGGCGCGGACGATGCCTGCGACGTGGCGGGCGCGGTAACTGGCTGGCCGTTGACCTGAGCGAGGTGGGCCAGTGCGAAGGTGGCGCTGGTCCTTCGACTTCGCTCAGGACGAACGGTGGTGGTGAGGACCGAATTGCGGGTGCGTGGGTGCTTACCGTTGCACCCGCCCCCCGTTCGGGCTGAGCGAAGTCGAAGCCGCTTACCGGGCGCGTCCCTCTTCAGGCGCGCCACCCGGTGTCGATCTTGTCGACCAGTCGTACCATCGCGGCGAAGTCCGCCTGCCCGGGGCCACCCGGAACCTGCGCCATGTGCAGGTCGCGCTGGTGGACCGCGACGACTTCGGGGGATACCTCCAATGGGGTCCCCATGCTCGCCGTCGCCACCTGGATTTCGCACGCGCGTTGCAGCGACCAATGCTTGATGAACGCCTCGGGCAAGGTCCGGCCCATCACCAATATGCCGTGGTTTTTCAGCAACATGACGCGCTTGTTTCCCAGATGCTCTAAAAGCCGCGTGCCTTCCTCGTCGCGTACCGTCACGCCCTCGAAATCATGATAGGCGATCTGGCCTGCGAAATTGCATGCGTAGAAGTTCGTCGGGCGTAACCCGCCCTCGACCGAACTGACCGCCATGCCTGCGGTGGTGTGGGTGTGCATGATGCAATGCGCGTCGGGCAGGTGCCGGTGGAACAGTGCGTGCTGGACGAACCCGGCGCGGTTGACGGGGTAGGGGCTGTCGTCGAGCTTGTTGCCGTCGATGTCGATCTTGACGAGGCTGGAGGCGGTGACTTCACTGAAGTGCAACCCGAACGGGTTGATCAGGAATGCGCCTTCCTCGCCCGGGATCTTGAGCGTGATATGGTTGTAGATCATCTCCGACCAGCCGAGCATCGCGAACACGCGGTAGCAGGCGGCGAGTTGCTGGCGCGCCTCCCATTCGGCCTCGGACATCGGCACGGTACGGACTGCGGCGGTGGCCATGGATCGTCTCCTATCTGTGCTTTTCTGGAATTATCGCATGATCGCCGGGAGCGCGCAAATCACAGCAGCGCCGCGATCTCGGTGGCGCTGAACCCCGCTTCCTGGAGGATCGTCGCGCTGTCTGCCGCGCCGGCCATCCGGGGCGGAACGGTCGCGCTGGCGGAATAGCGCGGGGCGGGGGCGGGTTGAACGACGTTTCCGCTGGTGACGAACGTTCCCCGCGCGATGTTGTGCGGATCGGCGACCGCTTCGTCGAAACCGAGCACCGGGGCGACACACGCTTCATGTCCGGCGAAGGCTTCGATCCAGGCATCGCGCGAGCGTTCCCGGAACCGCTCGGCGAGCGCGATCTTCAGTCGTGGCCACTGCGCCACGGCGAACTGTCCGTCCCATTCCGGCCCGTCGAGCGCCATGACGCGACGCAATGCGGCATAGAATTGCGGTTCGATCGCGCCGACCGCGATCCATTTGCCGTCGGCGGTTTCGTAGGTGTCGTAAAAGGGCGCGCCACCGTCGAGCAGGTTGGTGCCGCGCGCATCGTTCCACAGCCCCATCGCGCGGAAACCCCAGACCATGCTGGAGAGCACGGCGGCGCCTTCGGTCATTGCGGCATCGACGATCTGACCCTCGCCGGTCGCTTTCGCGTGGAGGATCGCCGCGAGCATCCCGAACGCGAGCATCATGCCGCCGCCGCCGAAGTCCGCGGCGAGGTTGATCGGCGCGGTCGGTTTGCGCCCCGCCTCGCCGAGCGCGTGGAGCGTGCCCGAGATCGCGAGATAGTCGATGTCGTGCCCGGGCGCATCGGCTAGCGGGCCGGTCTGCCCCCAGCCGGTCATGCGTCCGTAGACCAGCCGCGGATTGTCCGCGAGCAACAGATCCGGGCCGAGACCGAGCCGTTCCATCACCCCCGGACGGTATCCTTCGATCAGCCCGTCGCACGTGCCCGCCAGCCGTCGCACCGCTGCAACCGCATCCGGCCGTTTCAGATCGAGCACGATCGTCCGGCGTGATCGCAACAAAGGGTCGCGCGACGGGTCGGTCAGGCCGCCGCTGGAGGGCCTTTCGACACGAATCACCTCCGCGCCGTGGTCCGCCAGCATCATCCCGCAGAACGGCCCCGGCCCGATCCCCGCCAGCTCGAGGATACGCAATCCGGCGAGGGGCGGGGCGGCGGGCATCAGAAGGCCGCGATGCCGGTGATCGCGCGTCCGAGGATCAGCGCGTGGACGTCGTGCGCACCTTCATAGGTGTTGACCGTCTCCAGGTTCATCATGTGGCGCATCACCTGATATTCGCCCGAGATGCCGTTGCCGCCGTGCATGTCGCGCGCCATCCGCGCGATATCGAGCGCCTTGCCGACGTTGTTGCGCTTGACGATCGAGATCATCTCGGGCGCGAACCGGCCCTGGTCCATCAACCGCCCGACCCGCAGGCTCGCCTGCAGCCCGAGCGCGATCTCGGTCTCCATGTCGGCCAGCTTCTTCTGGAACAGCTGCCGCCCCGCCAAAGGGGTGCCGAACTGGTTGCGATCGAGCCCATATTGGCGCGCCGCATGGAAGCAGAACTCCGCCGCGCCGAGCGACCCCCAACTGATCCCGTAGCGCGCACGGTTGAGGCAGCCGAACGGACCCTTCAGGCCCTGCACGTTCGGCAGCAGCGCGTCTTCGCTCAGCTCGATCTCGTCCATCAGGATCATGCCGGTGATCGACGCGCGCAAGCTGAGCTTGCCCTCGATCTTCGGAGCGGAAAGGCCTTTCGCGCCCTTTTCGACGATGAAGCCGCGGATGCCGTCGCCATGCGCGTCCGACTTTGCCCAGATCACGAAGACGTCGGCGATCGGCGAATTGGAAATCCACGTCTTCGCGCCCGACAGCAGATAGCCGCCATCGACCTTCTTCGCGCGCGTCGTCATGCCGCCGGGGTCGGACCCGGCATCGGGTTCGGTCAGACCGAAGCAGCCGATCCATTCGCCCGTCGCGAGCTTAGGCAAATACTTCTGCTTCTGTTCTTCCGAACCATAAGCGAGGATCGGGTACATCACGAGGCTCGACTGGACCGACATCATCGAGCGGTAGCCTGAGTCGATCCGCTCCACCTCGCGGGCGACCAGGCCGTAAGCGACATAGGATGCGCCGACGCCGCCATATTCCTCGGGCACGGTCGGGCCGAGCAGGCCGAGCGCACCCATTTCGCGGAAGATCTCGGGATCGGTCGTTTCGTTCTGGAATGCGTCGACGATCCGGGGGGCGAGCTTGTCCTGCGCATAAGCGCGCGCGGTGTCGCGGATCATGCGTTCGTCGTCCTCGAGCTGGTCGTCGAGGAAGAAGGGGTCTGCCCAATCGAAACGCGCCATGTCGGCCATGAGATACTCCGTTGACTGTCTTACTTGCTGCCCGGTCTGGTCCGCTTCCCCGGCGGAGGCCGGGGCCCAGGGGCGGAGCGATCGTTGTCGAACGCTGCGCCCGCCTGGCACGTCCATCGCGACTGGGCCCCGGCCTTCGCCGGGGAAGCGTAGGATGGGCGGTAGGTTATGTGTTCAGCACGCGATCATCGAACAATCCGAACACGATGGTGGACGCATAATAAGCGATCGCCCGATCGCGTGGCATAGTGCCGGCCCATTTGCGCATGTCGAACGCGGCATTTTGCAACGCCATCAGTGCCTGTGCCGCGATCAGCGGATCGACCGCACGGATCGATGCTTCGGCGACGCCGTCACTGATCGTCCCCGCATAGCGACGCGCGATGCGGTTGGAGCGATCGACCATCTCGCGCCGTCCCTCGGCCGGGAGCCCCGACAAGGCAGTCGTGCGCAACAAGGGCCCGCGTTCCGAGAATTGGACGTCGAGCAGTGTCGCGATCGTCCCCGAAAGCCGATCCCATTGCGACCCGCCGCGTTCGTCGGCGAGATGCTGCGCGTCGGCGATCGTGTCGAGGCTGCGCTTGTAACAGGCAAGCACCAGATCGTCCTTGGCGTCGAGGTGATGGTAGAAACTGCCCTTGGTGACGTTCAATTGCGACGCGATCCGCTGAACCGACGCGCCGCGATAGCCGAGCTCGTTGATCAGCCGGGTCGCCGCAAGCAGGAAGGCCTCACGCCCGGGCTCGGGTTCGTCATGCGCGAGGTCGATCAGCTCGGGGTTCCAACGCGCCTTGGGCGCGGCGATGCCGTGCGCGAACACGTCCATCAGGCGTTCCTCGACCCGGGCAAATTGATCGGGTTCGTAGCGCACCAGCCAGATCGGCAACCAGAACGTATTCTCCAGCAGGACGTGCGCGCGTGCGCCGAACAGGTCGGTCTGGGCGCGTGTTGTGGCCGTGCCCCACAGGCTGCGAGTCTTTCGGAAGACTTCGCGCCAACCCGTCATCAGGCGGCCCAGCACGGGTTCCTCCATCGCGCGGAGATCGGACAGGATCGCGAACGCGGTTTCCTCGCCACGCTGGATCGCCGCCAACCGTTCGAAATTGAGCGCAAGATAGCGTGCGACGCGGTCGCGGGGCGTCGCTTCAGCGAGCGATTCGTCGAGCATCGCCTGAAGCCGTTCGAGCGTCTGTTCGAAACACGCTGCCGCAAGGTCCTCCTTGCGCTTGAAATAGTAAGTGACGCTCGTTGTATTGAGCCCGACCCGGCGCGCGACGTCGGCGAAGGTCATGCCCTTGGCGCTCTGTTCGTTGATCGCTTCCGCCGCAGCGGCCAGGATCGCATCGCGCTTGGCGCGGAATCGCTTGGTGCTGGTGCCGGGATCCGCCGCTTCGGCGGTCTGTTCGATAGCTGTTTCCTCCATGCCGGAAACCTTACCAGCATCTTTTAGAAGAAACAGTCCTTTTTCGACTGACCGCATAGGGCCGCAATTTCCCGCTCGAAGCGGCTTTACCGAAAACCCGGTACGGTATACCCAACGCCGGTGAAGGCCGCAAACGGCCACCCTTGGAGAGACGCGATGGACTTCAGCTTCACCGAACGCGAAACCTATTTCCGGGATCGCGTGAAGAGCTTCATCGACGAACAGATCCGCCCGCGCCAGTCCGAATATGACGCGCAGGCGCATGAAGGCGAGCGCTGGAAGGTCATTCAGGTGATCGAGGAGATGAAGGAGAAGACCAAGGCCGCTGGTCTGTGGAATTTCTTCATGCCCCCGCATTCCGGGCAGAACCACGTCGACGACACGTTCGAATTCGAAGGCACGCAACTCAGCAATCTCGAATATGCGTTATGCGCCGAGGAGATGGGCAAGGTCGGCTGGGCGAGCGAGTGTTTCAACTGTTCGGCACCGGACACGGGCAACATGGAAGTGTTCCATCGCTACGGTACGCGTGAGCAGAAGGATCGCTGGTTGCGGCCGCTGATGCACGGCGAGATCCGCTCGGCCTTCCTGATGACGGAACCCGCCGTTGCTTCTTCGGATGCGACCAACATCGAGACCAGCATCGTCCGTGACGGCGACGAGTATGTCATCAACGGAACCAAATGGTGGTCGTCCGGCGTCGGTGATCCGCGCTGCAAGGTCGCGATCACGATGGGCAAGACCAACCCGCAAGCCTCGCGTCACAGCCAGCAGAGCATGATCCTGGTGCCGATGGATACGCCCGGCGTGACGATCAAGCGGATGCTGTCTGTCTATGGCTATGACCATGCGCCGCACGGGCACGGCGAAGTGGTGCTCGAAAATGTCCGCGTGCCGGCCGAGAACATCCTGCTCGGCGAAGGCCGCGGCTTCGAGATCGCGCAGGGGCGCCTCGGGCCGGGCCGAATTCATCACTGCATGCGCACCATCGGCGTTGCCGAGACCGGCATCGAGGCAATGGCCAAGCGCCTGCTCAGCCGCATCGCGTTCGGCAAGCGGATTGCCGACCAGTCGGTGTGGGAGCAGCGCATCGCGAAGGCGCGGATCGACATCGAGATGACCCGGCTGCTGTGCCTGAAGGCTGCGGACATGATGGACAAGGCGGGCAACAAGTCCGCGCAGCTCGAGATCGCGATGATCAAGGTGCAGGCCCCCAACATGGCGCTCCAGATCCTCGACGATGCGGTCCAGGCGCATGGCGGCGGCGGGGTGTCGGGGGACTTTCACCTAGCGCATGATTGGGCGGCGCTGCGCACGTTGCGGTTCGCCGATGGGCCGGACGAAGTCCACAACCGGGCAATCGCGCGCAACGAGTTCGGCAAATACGCCGATCTGCCCGCAGCGGTGACGGCGAAGGAAGCGATGCGGCGCTAGGGTACTCCCTCTCCCCGCTTGCGGGGAGAGGGCAGGGGAGAGGGGCAGTCCGCCAACACAACAGACATGGGCCGGTGTGGAGAGACTGCCCTCTCCCCGGCCAGTTTAGGGTGAAGCGTGCCCCGCACGCTTCAGGATCGTCCGGGGGACGATCCGGCCCAAAACTCCCGCAAGCGGGAGAGGGAGAAGACGTGAAAGCAGCCATCCTCTACGCGCCCAAGACTGAGCTGGTGATCGATGACGTCGCGATCGCCGACCCGGCGCCGCGCGAAGTGCTGATCCGCACCGTCGCGTGCGGGGTGTGCCGGTCCGACCTGCACTTCGTCGATGGCGCCTTCCCGCATCCGATGCCGACGGTTCCCGGCCACGAAGCCGCCGGGATCGTCGAGGCGGTCGGATCGGACGTCGCGCATCTGAAAGTTGGCGATCACGTCGTCACCTTCTTCACGGTGTTCTGTGGGGCGTGCGAGATGTGCGTGACGGGGCGGCCATCGTTGTGCGTCGATCCGTCGACGCGGCGGCCCAAGGGTGCGGACCCGCGATTGAGCCTTGCGGACGGAACGCCGCTCGCGCCTTTCCTTAATCTGTCGGCCTTTGCCGAGATGATGCTGGTCCACGAGAACGCCTGTGTCGCGATCGACAAGGTGATGCCACTTGACCGTGCCGCGCTGCTCGGTTGCGCGGTGATCACCGGCGCGGGATCGATCTTCAATGACAGCCAGTTGCGGCCCGGCGAAACCGTCGCGGTGATCGGGTGCGGTGGGATCGGGCTGGCTGCAATTAACGCCGCGAAGATCGCGGGAGCGGGCATGATCCTCGCGATCGACCCGGTCGCCGAGAAGCGCGCGTTGGCGGAGAAACTCGGCGCGACGCACAGCTTCGATGCGAATGCGCCGGATCTGGCGAAGCAGGTCGCGGCACTGACCGGGGGCGGGGTGCATTATGCGATCGAGGCAGTCGGGCGGTCCAACACCGCTGAACTCGCCTGGACGATCCTGCGGCGCGGCGGGACCGCGACGATCCTCGGCATGATCGCGCCGGGCAATGAGGTGAAAATTCCCGGCCCGACCTTCCTGACCGGCAAGAAACTGCAAGGATCGCTGCTGGGGTCGACGCGCTTCCCGATCGACATGCCGCGGCTCGTCCGGCTGTATCTCGACGGCAAGCTCGACCTGGATACGATGGTGGCCGAGCGGATCCGGCTGGAAGACGTCAACGACGCTCTGGGCAAGCTGCGCAGCGGGGACACGGTGCGATCCGTGATCGAATTCGCATGACCGACTTCGCCCCACAGACGATGGCGGTTCCCGACAAGGACCGGCTCGATGAGGATCGGCTGACCGCGTGGATGACGGCGAACGTCGCCGGGTTCGAAGGCCCGCTGACCTATGCCAAATTCTCGGGCGGGCAATCGAACCCGACCTTCAAGATTTCCGCTGCCTCGGGCGACTATGTCCTGCGGCGCAAGCCGTTGGGCAATCTGCTTCCTTCTGCGCATGCGGTCGACCGCGAACATCGCGTGATCGCCGGACTGTACCCGACCGGCTTTCCGGTGGCGCGGCCTTATGGGCTGTGCACCGATCCGTCGGTGATCGGGACCGACTTTTACGTGATGGGGTTCGCGGATGGGCGTAACCTGTGGGACGGGACGCTTCCCGATTTCGCGCCTGCCGAACGCACCGGCATCTACAATGCGATGTGCGACACGCTGGCGGCACTGCACACGACCGATCTTGAAGCCGCTGGGCTCGGCGATTATGGCCGCCCGGGCAATTACTTCGAGCGGCAGGTTGCGCGCTGGACCAAGCAGTATCGCGCGTCCGAGACCGAACGGATGGACTCGGTCGAGCGGCTGATCGACTATCTCGGCCGCACCGTGCCGCCGCAGACGCGGACGTCGATCGTCCACGGCGATTACCGCATCGACAACATGATCTTCCACAAGACCGAGCTACGCGTGATCGCGTTGCTCGACTGGGAGCTGTCGACGCTCGGCGATCCGCTTGCCGACTTCAGCTATTTCCTGATGAGTTGGGTGACCGCGCCCGAGGGGCGTTCGGGTGTGCTTGGCCATACCGGGCCGGCGACCGGCATCCCGACGATCGAGGAGATGGTCGCGCGCTATTGTGCCGCGACCGGGCGGGACGGGGTGCCCGATCTCAACTGGTATTTCTCGTACAATCTCTTCCGGCTGACCGGCATCGTGCAGGGCATCAAGAAGCGGATCGTCGAGGGTACGGCGTCGAGCGCGCAGGCCGAGAAGTCGGCGGCGGGGGTGTATCGGCTTGCCGAGGCTGCGTGGGCATTCGCGGTGAAGGCGGGGGCTTAAAGCACTCCCTCTCCCCTCAGGGGAGAGGGCTGGGGAGAGGGGCAGTATCGGGACGCGGCGCTTGTAACAGCCCCTCTCCCCGGCCCTCTCCCCGAAGGGGAGAGGGAGAAGAAGATGTCGCAATTCGATCTATCGGGAAAAGTCGCCATCGTGACCGGCTCCTCGCGCGGGATCGGCAAGGCGAGCGCCTTCGAACTTGCGGAGCATGGCGCGAAGGTCGTCATCTCCAGCCGCAAGCAGGACGCATGCGACGCCGTGGCCGCGGAAATCAATGCGCGCTTCGGTGAAGACACCGCGATCGCGGTGGCGGCGAACATCTCCGACAAGGCGGGTCTGCAGCGTCTCGTCGATGCGACGCGCACCGCGTTCGGGCAGATCGACGTGCTCGTCTGCAATGCCGCCTCCAACCCCTATTACGGTCCGCAATCCGACATCGCGGATGATCAGTTCCGCAAGATCCTCGACAACAACATCGTCTCCAACCATTGGCTGATCACGATGGTCGCCCCCGAAATGCGCGAACGGCGCGCCGGATCGATCATCATCGTGTCGTCGATCGGTGGCTTGCGGGGGTCGACGCTGATCGGGGCTTATTGCATCTCCAAGGCCGCCGACATGCAGCTTGCGCGCAATCTCGCGCACGAATTCGGCCCCGATAACGTTCGCGTCAATTGCATCGCGCCGGGGCTGATCAAGACCGACTTCGCGCGGGCCTTGTGGAAGGATCCCGAGCGGATCGAAGCCGCGAACAAGACCGTACCGCTGCGGCGGATCGGCGAACCGGAGGAGATCGCGGGCGCGGTCGTCTTCCTCGCCAGCCAGGCGAGCAGCTTCATGACCGGGCAGACGATCGTGCTCGACGGTGGCGTGACGATTTAGGGGAGGCCAGTACATGACACAGCGTTTCACGGGCAAGTCGATCATCGTCACGGGGGCAGGGTCCGGCATCGGCCGCGCCAGCGCATTGCTGTTCGCGCGCGAGGGTGGATCGGTGCTCGTCGCCGACCAAAGCGATACGGTGCATGAGACCGCGGCGCTGATCGATCAGGCGGGCGGCGCCGCCCACGCGATCCAGATCGATGCGGGCGACGAAGCGGATGTCGTCCGCGCGGTGCAGGTCGCGTGCGAGTATTACGGCGGGCTCGACATCATGTTCGCCAACGCAGGCATCTCCGGCGGGATGGCGAACCTGTTCGATACCGACGTGGCGCTGATTACCGAGGTGTTGCGGGTGAACCTGATCGGTCCGTTCCTGGCGATCAAACATGCCGCCCCCAAGATCGCGGAGCGTGGCGGCGGTGCGATCGTGCTGACGGCAAGCGTCGCCGGCATTCGTTCGGGGGCGGGGTCGCCGGCGTATTCGGCATCCAAGGCGGGGGTCATCAACCTTGCGATGGTGTCGGCGCAGCAACTGTCGGGATCGAACGTGCGGGTGAACGCGATCTGCCCGGGGCTTACCGAAACCGGCATGACCAAACCCACGTTCGATTATGCGCGCGAGGCGGGGAAGATCGACAGGGTCGGCCGGCTCAACCCGCTACGTCGCGGTGCCCAACCCGAGGAACTCGCCGAGGTCGCGGCGTTCCTCGCGTCGGATGCGGCGAGCTATGTCAACGGCCAAGCGATCGCGGTCGACGGGGGGCTGTCGAGCAGCCACCCCGTCACCAAGCAGGAATATGGCAAGACCGCGGTCTGATCAGTCGAGCGCGGGCAGCGCCTTGGGTTCGTGGATCGGGCAGCGGTTGAAGTCGGCGCGGAAGTCCGACGACATCTGATACGCCGACTTGCGCACCCGGTTGATCTGGCCGAGCGGCTGGTGTGCCGCGAGCCCGGTCCACACGCTGAACCGCATCCCGTCGTCGATCGCCTTGGCGCGATCGGCGGTCCAGCTTGGCTGCGCGGCTACGCGGATCGTTGCGACCGTCGTGAAGGGGCTTTCCGCCTCGTCCCAGACCGCATCGGCTTTCTCGATCGGCATGGTTTCGAGGTCGCGGCACAATTGCACGCGAAGCTCCCACATGGCGTCGCCAGCCGTCATCACAGAGTTGATTTCCTCGCGCAACGCATCGGGGCGGTTGTGCGTGTCGACCTTTTCCTTGGTGTGCGCGGTCAGATTGCCAGACACCGGGGCGAGCGAGAACTTGGCGATATAGCTGCCGAACCGGAACGGCGTTGCGCTATAATAGGTCTCGCCAAGCGGGTGGACGTTGGGCGCGCCGCCAAGCGTCTGCAGCGCGGGGCTGGGCAGGCCGATCGCCTCGAGCGCCGCTTCGGTTCCGCGCAGGACCGCGGACAGGACCTTCTTCGCGCCTTCCGCCTTGTCGGTGGTCTTGGCGAGCAGCTTGAGGTTGGCGAGGAACGGCTTGGCGTTGGGGGTCGCGAACGCGGGGCCGTTGATCATAATGAAATCCTGCGTCGTCTCGTTCTCCGAGCCCGGAAGACGATCGCCCGCGACGTCGAGCAGCTTGAACGCAAGTCCGCGCGGCACGGAGATCGAATCGTCTAATATGTCGCCCGGGTTGGTCGAGAAACGCATCACGACAGGATGCTCGCCCGGCGTGGCGAAGACGCCCTGCGCGAGTTCGGCCGGCAGATTATCGTTGATCGACAGCGTACCCTCGACCAGCCCGTGGCTTTTCGCATGGACCGACCGAACGGCATGACCGTAGTTTTCGGAGGTTGTCTCGAGAATGTCGTGCAGCGCCTTGTTGAGGCCCTGCGACGTTTCGCTTTCGTCTTCGGTGGTCGTCTCGACATTGGGGGTGAAGGCGACGGGGGGCTTGAGCGCTTCGGACATCGGATACTCCATACAACGGTACGCCGATGATAACCTGCCGATCCGTCCGGTGTTCCGCGCGCCAATACCCCCCCACTTATTCCCCAAACCTATTCCCGAAGTCGGATCAGCCCTTCCTGCGCGACGCTGGCGACCAGCCGCCCGTCACGCGCGAAGATCTTGCCGCGATTGAACCCGCGCGCATGGCCGGTCCACGGGCTGTCGCAGGCGTAGAGCAGCCATTCGTCCGCGCGGAAATCCTCGTGGAGCCATAGCGAATGGTCGAGGCTCGCGGTCTGGAGCTTGTTCATCATCCAGTTGACGCCGTGCGGCAGCGTCGCGGTTCCGAGCAGCGACATGTCCGACGCATAGGCGAGGATCGCGCGGTGCATCGCCGGGTCGTCGCCGATCGGTGCGACGACGCGAAACCAGCTGTTCTGGAACGGCGCGTGCGGCACGGGATCGAGCCAGCTGCGCGGGGAGACCGGGCGGATCTCGACCATCCGCGGGCGGAGGAACATCGTACGATACCGTTCGGGGATCCGGTCGATCATCGCGAGCCTAAGGTCGCGGTCGTTGGTCAGGTCCTCGGGCGGGGGGACGTCAGGCATCGCGTCCTGATGCGCGAGCCCACCCTCGGGGATTTGCAGCGAGCAGGCGAGGTTGAGGATCGGCACGCCGCGCTGGGTCGCGATCACCCGGCGGGTCGAGAAGCTCTTGCCGTCGAAGTCGCGCACCACGCGATAAAGGATCGGGTGATCCTCCGCGCCGGGGCGCATGAAATAGGCGTGGAGCGAATGCGCGGCCTTGGGCGCGTCCGTCGACCGCTGCGCTGCCTGGAGCGCCTGCGCGATTACCTGTCCGCCGAACACGCGGCCGAAGCCGTCGTTACCGCGCGCGCCACGATAGAGATCGGTGTCGATCTCCTCGACGTCGAGCAGGTCGATCAGGTCCTGCGCGAGTTGGACGGCGTCGGGTTGGGGGTCGGTCATTACAGGGCTTCACTCTCTCGTGCTTCCCCGGCGAAGGCCGGGGCCCAGTCGCGCAGGCCAGCGTTATCGACGCGCAGCGCCTGCCACTACCCGCTCACGACTGGGCCCCGGCCTTCGCCGGGGAAGCGCATTTTGGCAAGGGGTGCGCTCAGTATCCCGCTGCCCGCGCGATCCGGTCCGCGTGGAAATTCGCGTCGCCGAACATCTCGGCCAGCACGCGTGCACGCTTCATGTAGAAACCGATGTCATATTCGTCGGTCATCCCGATCCCGCCGTGCATCTGGACACCTTCCTGCACCGACAGCGTGGTGGCGAGCGCGGTCATCGCCTTGGCAACCGACACCGCCTCGTCCGCATGCGCCCTGCCCGCATCGAGCAATTGCTGCGCCTTGAGTACCGCTGCGCGCGCGACTTCCATTTCCGAATAAAGATGCGCCGCGCGGTGCTGGAGCGCCTGGAAGCTGCCGATCAGCGTGCCGAACTGCTTACGCTCCTTGAGATAGCCGACGGTCATGTCCATCGCGCCGCCACCGACGCCGAGCAACTCGGCTGATGCGCCCGTCCGCCCGGCGCGGAGCAGGCGGTCGAGTGGCGTGCGCCCGCCGTCGACGTCGCCGATCACCGCGTCGGCATCGACCTCGACGCCGTCGAACGCGAGCCGCGCCGCGATGCTGGCATCCGCGAGGCGTTCGGGGGTGGCGGTCAGGTTCGCCGCGTCCTTGGGGATCGCGAACAGCGTTACGCCCTCCGCATCGGAAGCGGTGCCAGCGGTGCGTGCGGCAACGATCAGCAGGTCGGCGACGTGGCCATGCGTGACGAACTGCTTCCTGCCCGAAAGCTTGAAGCCGTTGCCCGATCGTTCGGCGATCAGCGTCACGGTGTCGCGATGCTTCGCGCCCTCGTCGATCGCGAGCGCGGCGACGGTTTCGCCGCTGAGGATGCCGGGGAACCAGCGTGCGGCGTGCGCGCTGCCCTTGAGCGCCGTGACCGCCGCGACGGCGGTCGTGAGGAAGGGCGAGGGCGACAGGTTGCGGCCGATCTCCTCGAGCACGACGCCCGCCTCGACATGGCCAAGCCCGAGGCCGCCATCCGCTTCGTCGATCAGGATGCCGGTGAAGCCCATCTCGGCGAAGCTGCGCCAGAGGTCGCGGCTGAAGCCGGTTGCGTCGTCTGCGTCGCGCAAGCCGCGCATGTGGCTGACTGGGGCCTGCTCCGCGACGAAATCGCGGATCGTGTCCTGGAGGGCGGTCTGGTCTTCGTTGAGATACAGCGGCATTATACTCTCCCTCTCCCCGCTTGCGGGGAGAGGGCCGGGGAGAGGGGCAGTCTCTCGCGCCGGCCCATGTTGTTAGCGGACTGCCCCTCTTCCGCGCTTCGCTTCGCTCGCTTGCCCTCTCCCCGCCAGCGGGGAGAGGGAGAATTATGCCGGCAATTCCAGGATGCGTTTGGCGATGATGTTGAGCTGGACCTCGCTGGTCCCGCCCTCGATCGAATTCGCCTTGGTGCGCAGCCACGCGCGCGCCTCGCGACCGCCCCCCGAGGCTTCGCTCTCCCATTCGAGCGCGTCGGAGCCGCCTGCCGCCATCTGGAGTTCGTGGCGGCTCTTGTTCAGCTCGGTGCCGTAGTATTTCATCATCGATGGCTGCGCGGGGTGGGCGCGGCCGGCTTTGAGTTCGTCGATGAAGCGTTCGGACATCGCCCCGAATGCCTTCGCGCGGACTTCGAACATGGCGATCGTTGCACGCAGGAGCGGGTCAGCGAGGCGGCCTTCATGGTCGAGGCCAACGGTCGCAATAGCGCCCTCGATTAACGGGTTACCGCCGGTACTTGCCAGCCCCATGCCGGAGATCATCTCGCGTTCGTGGCCCAACAGATATTTGGCGACGTCCCAGCCCTTGTTCTCCTCATGGATGCGCTGGGACTTGGGGACCTTCACATTGTCGAAGAAGGTCTCGCAGAACGGGGAATACCCCGAGATCAACAGGATCGGCTTGGTCGAGACGCCTTCGCTCGCCATGTCGAACAGCACGAAGCTGATCCCGCCTTGCTTGGACTCCTTCGAGGTGCGGACGAGGCAGAAGATCCAGTCGGCCTTTTCGGCGTAGGAGGTCCAGACCTTCTGCCCGTTGATCAGATAATGGTCGCCCGTATCCTCCGCCGAGGTGGCGAGCGAGGCGAGATCGGAACCGGCGTTGGGTTCGCTATACCCCTGGCACCAGCGGATTTCTCCGCGCGCGATCTTGGGGAGGTAATCGAGCTTCTGCTCCTCGGTGCCATATTTGAGCAGTGCCGGTCCAAGCATGGAAATACCGAAGGAGTTGAGCGGGTTACGCGCCTTGATTGCGGCCATCTCTTCGCGCAGCACCTTCGTCTCGGCGGGCGACAGGCCGCCGCCGCCATAGGCCGCGGGCCAGTCGGGGACGGTCCAGCCGCGCGAGGCCATTGCGTCCATCCATTCTTTCTGGCCGGGCTGGAAATCCGGGTTGCGGCCGCCCCAGCAGGCGTCCTTCTCCGAGCGGACGGGCTGGCGCATTTCGGGCGGGCAATTGGCTTCCAGCCATGCGCGCGTTTCGAGGCGGAATGTGTCGATATCCTGCGTCATTGGGTCAACTCCTCACCAGTTCGTACGCCGCGCGCGCCACAGCGAGCGCGGTAAAATCGCGGTTATAGTCGGAAATCACCTGCACCCCGATCGGCAGGCCGTCGGGGTCGGTCCCGATCCGCACGCTGGTCGCAGGCAACATCGGGAAGGTGGCGAGACCGGGATAGGCCATCTGGAGACCGGCGGGGGTGTCGAACCCGTCGATCGCGGTGATGCGGGTCATCAGCGGGGTGTCGTCGTGCGGGTAGGCGGTGGTGCCCCAGATCGGCGCGATCACCGCATCGTATTGCGTGAACAGCCGCGTCCAGTCGCGACGGCACTTGGCCTGCGCGTCGACCAGCGTGAACCAGTCGGGGAGCGCGAGCGGCTGCCCGCCTTCCATCGGCGCGCCGCGCGCCATCGCGACGACGAGCATGTGGATATAGGCGCCGTGCTGCGCGACGAGATCGGGAAGGAGTGCGCTGGCATCGTCGACCTGCGCGCCTGCTGCTCGGAAGGCGCTGCCGACGTCGGCGATCGCGGCCTGGATCACGGTTTGCGATTTGGCGAGCGGATGCTCCGAGAGGAGCAGGATCCGCCAGTCGCCGGGGCCGCGCGGGGCGGGTCTTGCGAGCGCGTCGCCGCCCATGACGTCGAACAGCGCCTCCAGATCGTCCGGGTCGCGGGCGAGTGGGCCGACGACGTTGAGCGCAACACCACAACTCTGTGTTCTCGGGAAGTTATGACCGAAAGATTGGAGCGCGTTGTAGGTTGGTTTGTGGCCCCATACGCCGCAGAAGGCCGCGGGGAGGCGGATCGATCCGCCTATGTCGGAGCCGATCTCGATCGGCACGAAGCCTGCGGCCAGCGCTGCTGCGGCGCCGCCGGAGGAGCCGCCGGGGACTCGGGTCTGGTCGAGCGGGTTGCGGGTGCGCCCGTAGACCGGGTTGTTGGTTTGCAGGTCGGCGAGCGCGACGGGGATGTTGGTCTTGCCAAGGATGATTGCGCCCGCTTGCTTGAGGCGGGTGACCTGGACGGCGTCTTCGGTTGGCACGAAGTTGGCGTGCTCTTCAAAGCCCCAGCAGGTGACGAGGCCGGCGACGTCGAAGCTTTCCTTGACGGTCATGGGGACGCCGAGGAACGGGCGGGTGTCGTTCTTGGGGCTGGCGTCGATGGCGCGGGCGGCTTCGCGGGCGCGGTCGAAATCTCGGACTACGACTGCGTTGATCTCGGTGTCCCCGGATTCGATGCGGGCGATTGCGGCTTCGCATTCTTCGAGCGCGGTGGTTTCACCGGCTCGGATGGCGGCAGCGGTTTGGAGGGCGGTTTTCACTTCTCCCTCTCCCCGCAGGCGGGGAGAGGGCAAGCGAGGCGAAGCCGACGCGCGGGAGAGGGGCAGTACAGAGAGGTCGCTCTGCTGAACTGCCCCTCTCCCCGGCCCTCTCCCCGCAAGCGGGGAGAGGGAGAAGAAAGTGCATTACCCATTGAACCGGCCGCGGCTTTCCGCCTTGCTCTTCAGCAGTTCCGCCACCGCGAACCCGTGCTTCTCCAGCCCCGCGACGATCGTCTTCAGCCCCTCGGTGTCCGCCCAGAACATCGGCCCGCCGCGATAGACCGGCCAGCCGTAGCCGTAGATCCACACCACATCGATATCGCTCGCGCGCTGTGCCATCTTTTCCTCGAGGATCAGCGCGCCTTCGTTTACCATCGTGTAGAGCGTCTTCTCGACGATCTCCTGGTCGCTGATCTCGCGCCTCTGCAGGTTCGATTTCGAGCGGAAATCCTCGATGATCTCGGCGACCCGGGCCGAAGGCGTAGGGTTCCGCTTCTCGTCGTAATCGTAGAAGCCCTTGCCGGTCTTCTGCCCCCAGCGGCCTTCGGCGGCGAGTGCGTCGCGGATGTTCTCGATCCGGTTGGGGTCGCGGTGCCAGCCGATGTCGACGCCGGCGAGGTCACTCATCTGGAACGGCCCCATCGGCATGCCGAATGCGACATGGACCTTGTCGATCTGCTCGGGCGTGGCGCCTTCCATCAGCAGCTTCATCGCCTCGACCTGGCGGGGCTTGAGCATCCGGTTGCCGATGAACCCGTCGCACACGCCAGCGACCACCGCGACCTTCCGGATCGTCTTCGACAGCGCCATCACGGTCGCGAGCACATCGTCATCGGTCTGCGCGCCGCGGACGACTTCGAGCAGTTTCATGACGTTGGCAGGCGAGAAGAAGTGCATGCCGAGCACGTCGCCCGGGCGGTTGGTGGCGGCGGCGATCTCGTCCACGTCGAGATAGGAGGTGTTGGAGGCAAGGATCGCACCCGGCTTGGCGATCGTGTCGAGCCGCGCGAAGATGTCTTTCTTCACGCCCATGTCCTCATACACCGCCTCGATGATGAGATCGCAGTCCGCGAGCGCGTCGAAATCGAGCGTCGGGGTGAGCGCGCCCATCGCGGCTTCAACCTGTTCGGGCTTGAGGCGGCCCTTGGCGGCGGAGGCTTCGTAATTCTTGCGAATCGTGCCGGCCCCGCGATCGAGCGCTTCCTGCGCCATTTCGACGATCGTCACGGGGATGCCCGCCGACAGGAAGTTCATCGAGATGCCGCCGCCCATCGTGCCCGCGCCGATCACGCCGACGCGCTTGATCTCGCGGAGCGGGATCTTCGGGTCGATCCCGTCGATCTTGGCGGCCTGCCGTTCGGCGAAGAAGATGTGGCGCTGGGCTGCGGATTGCACCCCCATCATCAGCTTCATGAATTCCTGGCGTTCGAACGCGATGCCCTCGTCGAAGCTGGAGCCGTCGGTCGCTTTCTCGACGCAGGCGATGTTGGCGGCGGGAGCCTCGAAACCGCGGAAGCGCTTGGCGTTGTCCTTCTTGAACTGGGTGACGGCTTCGGGATCGGCCTGCGCCACCTTGTCGCGCGCCCGGGGCAGGGGCTTTGCGTCGGCGACTTCGCGCGCGAAGGCAATCGCGTCGGCCTCGAGGCTGTCTTCGTTGGCAAGTCTGTCGATCAGCCCGGCGGCAAGCGCGAGCTTGGCGGGGATCGGGTCGCCCTTGGCGGTGAGTTCGAGCGCGAGTTTGACGCCCGCGATCCGCGGCAGGCGTTGCGTTCCACCGGCGCCGGGGAGGAGGCCGAGTTTGACCTCGGGGGTGCCGATCTTGGCGCTCGGGACAGCGATGCGATAATGGCAGCCGAGCGTCACCTCGCACCCGCCGCCGAGCGCGGTGCCGTGGATCGCGGCGACGACGGGCTTGTCCGAGGCCTCGATCATGTCGACCACCGTCGGGAGGCCGGGCTCCTGCATCGGTTTGCCGAATTCGGTGATGTCCGCGCCCGCGAAGAAGGTGCGGCCGTCGCAGCGGATCACCATCGCCTTGACCTGCGGGTTGGCAAGGCCTTCCTTGATCCCGGCTTCGAGGCCCTGGCGGACGGCAGCACCGAGCGCGTTGACCGGCGGGTTGTTCGAGATGATGACGAGGACGTCGTCGTGGAGCTGGGTGGTGATCGGGCCGGTCATCGTCTTCTCCTGTTCTTCCCCGGCGAAGGCCGGGGCCCAGTCGCGGAGGTTTTTGTAACTTGGCGCAGCGCCCACCAACTCAGGTGGCGCTCCTGGGCCCCGGCCTTCGCCGGGGAAGCGAAAGATTTAAGTTAACGCGCTGTAGATCAACGTCTTTAGCTCGCGGCGGATTGGGTACAGGCTGGACGGCGAGACTTGCGTCATGAACACCATGTGCAGTTGCTCGACCGGATCGATGAAGAAGGCGGTCGAGAACATCCCGCCCCAATAATATTCGCCGACAGAGCCGGGGATCATCGAGCGCGCAACGTCGATATTGACCGCGAAGCCGAGGCCGAAGCCCGTCCCCGCATTCGCCGCCTCGCTGAACAGCGATTTGGACATTTTCGATAGGTCGGACCCGCCGGGCAGATGGTTGAGCGTCATCAGGTCGATCGTCTTGCGCCCGAGGATGCGCGCGCCCTCGAGTTCGCCGCCGTTGAGCAGCATCGTGCAGAAGCGGTGATAGTCGAGCGCGGTCGATACGAGCCCCCCGCCGCCGGACACGAGTTTGGGCGCGCGGCTCCACGCGCTGGCGGCGCCACGGTCGTAGAGGATGCGGCCCTTGTCCGGCACGAAGGTGTAGCAGTCGGTCAGCCGGTCGATCTTGTCCTCGGGGACGTGGAAGAAAGTGTCGTCCATCCCGAGCGGCGCGAAGATGCGGTCGCGGACGAAGGTCTCGAGCGGCACGCCCGACACGCGCTGGACGACCGCGCCGAGGACGTCGGTCGCGACCGAGTAATTCCACGCGTCGCCCGGCGAGAATTCGAGCGGCAGCTTGGCGAGCGCGGCGATGAAGCCGTCGAGGTCGTGATTGCCGTGCCAGCTTTCGAGCCGGAGCTCGCGGTGCGCGGCGTCGATGTTGGTGCGGTTCTGGAAGCCGTAGGTGAGGCCCGCGGTGTGGCGCAGCAGGTCGATCATGCGCATTGGCTCGGCGGTCGGGCGGGTCTGGAACGGCACGCCGCCACCGCCACCGGCATAGACGCCGACCCCCTTGAACTCGGGGAGGACGTGGTGGACTGGCGTGTCGAGCGCGACCCGGCCCTCCTCCACGAGCATCATGAACGCGACCGAAGTGACCGGCTTGGTCATGCTCGCGATGCGGAACAGCGAGCGTTCGTCGATCTGTGCTGCTTCTCCCTCGCGGGCCGGGCCGAGCGAGGAAAAATGTGCGATCTCGCCGGCTTGCGCGATCAGGATCTGCGCATGCGGAAGCTTGCCGGTGTCGAGGTAGCGTTCCTGCAGGAAAGCATCGATCGCCGCCAGACGGCGGGTGTCGAATCGGCCGGATACGGGTGACGCGATGTTCATCTCGGCTTCCATACCCCCCATTCGAAACGCGTGCCACCCTATTGCCTTGAGTGGCGCGCAAATCAACACTAACCTGTGCGAAACAGGATCACGCGGCAAACCCGACCTTCAACTTCGGGAATGTGCGACGTCAGGAGAGAGTCGTCTTGGATATGCAACCGCTTGTCGCGCTCGACCCGGCCTGGCCCCGGATGACGCTCGCCGATGCCGCCGCCGCGCTGACCGCTGCGGGGACGAAGTTCGAGATGGAGACGCTCGACGTCGAGGGTGTGCCGACTCGCGTGTGGAAGCATGCGCCGCCGTCGCTCGGCTGGCTGGCGGCGGCGTCGCGGGCGCATGGGGAGCGGGTGTTCACGGTTTATGAGGACGAGCGCGTCACCTATGATGCCAATGCGCGCGCCGTGGCGGCGCTGGCGCAGGCGTTGCTGGCGCGCGGCGTGGCGAAGGGCGACCGGATCGGGCTGGCGATGCGGAATTTGCCGGAATGGCCGGTGATCTTCTTTGCGGCAGCGAGCGTGGGCGCGATCGTGGTGCCGCTCAACGCGTGGTGGACCGCAGGGGAGCTGGCGTACGGGATCACCGATTCGGGATGCCGGATGCTGTTCGTCGATGACGAGCGCTATCGGCGGCTGGTGGAGCATGGCGTCGATTTCCCGGCGCTGGAGACGATCGTCGTCGCGCGCGCGTCGACGCCGCTTGGCGGGAATGCCGAGCGACTGGAGGATCTGATCGGCACGCCGCATGATTATGCCGCGCTCCCGGAGCCAGCGTGGCCGGAGGTGGCGGTCGCGCCCGACGATCCCGCGACGATCTTCTACACCAGCGGCACGACCGGCGCGCCCAAGGGGGCTTTGGGGTCGCATCGCAATTTGACGACCAACATCCTGTCGGCGGCCTATTCGTCCGCGCGTGCGAGCTTGCGGCGCGGTGAGACGCCGCCCGAGCCGACGCCCAAGACGCTGCTGATGGTGATTCCGCTGTTCCACGTCACCGCCTGCTCGGCGACGATGATGGGGTCGATCGCGGCGGGGAACACGCTCGTCTTCATGCGCAAATGGGACACCGTGCGCGCGATGCAGCTGATCGAGACCGAGCGCGTCCATATGACCGGGGGCGTGCCGACGATCGCGTGGCAGATCCTCGAACACCCCGATCGCGCGCGCTACGATCTCTCGTCGCTCGAAGCGATCGCTTATGGCGGCGCGCCGTCCGCGCCCGAGCTGGTCAAGCGGATCTATACCGAGTTCGGCGCGCTGCCCGGCAATGGCTGGGGGATGACCGAGACGATGGCGACCGTCACCAGCCATGCGGGGGAGGATTATCTCAACCGCCCGACCAGCGCGGGGCCGCCGGTCGCGGTCGCGGATCTCCGCATCATGGACGAAGCGGGCGAGCAGGAACTTCCCATCGGCGAGGTCGGCGAATTGTGGGCGCGCGGGGCGATGATCGTGAAGGGCTATTGGAACAAGCCCGAGGCGACCGCCGAGACGTTCGTCGACGGCTGGGTCCGCACCGGAGACCTCGCGCGGGTGGACGAGGAGGGGTTCGTCTATATCGTCGACCGCGCGAAGGACATGATCATCCGCGGCGGGGAGAACATCTATTCGTCCGAGGTCGAGAACGTCCTCTACGCGCACCCGGCGGTGACCGACTGCGCGCTGATCGGCGTGCCGCATCGCACCTTGGGGGAGGAACCCGTCGCGGTCGTCCACCTGGCGCCTGGCAAGACCGCGACCGAGGCGGAGCTGCAGCAATGGGTCAAGGCCCGGCTGGCGATCTTCAAGACCCCCGTCGCGATCCGCTTCGTGCCGGAGACGCTCCCGCGCAACGCCAATGGCAAGATCCTCAAGAAGGACCTCAAGGCCTTGTTCGCGGATCGGATAGACGTGGCGGCGTGATGCCGCGGCGGGGCTAGCCGGACGCGCGGTCGCGCAGTACCGCGCGGCATGTCCTGGCGGTCGCGTCTCATTCTCCCTCTTGCGCACATGCGCCGGGGCATCCGCGCAAGCGAATTCGCGCTGATCGTGCTTGCCGTCGCGATCGGCGCGGCGGCAGGGCTGGGGACGGTGGTGCTCGGTGCGATCGCACGCACGTTGCAACACTGGATGTTCGCCTTGCCGACCGGACAGCGGCTCAGCGCGACCGATTCGCTGACCTGGGCGCAGCTTGCGATGGTGCCGGTCGGCGGCGCGGTACTGTCGATCTTCTCTTGGGGTGTTCGTAGCAAGCGGCGGCGGATGGTCGACGCGGTCGAGGCCAATGCGTTGCACGGCGGGCGGATGTCGGTTTCCGACAGCCTTGTCGTATCGGGGCAGACGCTGATCTCGAACGGCTTTGGCGCCTCGGTCGGGCTGGAAGCCGCTTATGCGCAAATGGGCAGCGTGATCGCCTCGGTTGCGGGCGCGTCGCTGCAATTGCGCCGGAGCGATTTGCGCAATCTGGTCGGTGCAGGCGCGGGCGCGTCGATCGCCGCGGCGTTCGGGGCACCGCTCGCGGGGGCCTTCTACGCGTTCGAAATCGTGATCGGGGCCTATACCCCCTCGGCCATCGCGCCGATCGCGGCGGCGGCCATTTCCGCAGTCTTCGTCTCGCAACTGTTCGGCGCGCAGCCCTATGTCATCGATTCGTTCGCGAGCATACCGGCCGAGACGCACCATTACCTGTTGTTCGCCGGGCTGGGCGGGGCGTGTGCGCTGATCGGCATCGCGCTGATGCGGCTGGTGGCGATCGTCGAGCAGGGCGTACGGGCGACGCCGGTGCCCGACTGGATGCGGCCGATCCTGGGGGGGCTGGTGTTGATGCCGATTGCCTTTTGGTCGCCGCAAGTTCTGTCCTCGGGGCATGGTGCGCTTCACATGGATATCGCGGTCGGCGCGTCGCTCGGGTTTGTCGCGTTGGTGTTCCTGGCCAAGGCTTCGGCCTCGATCGTCTCGCTCGGTTTCGGGTTTCGCGGGGGCCTGTTTTTCGCTTCGCTGTTTCTCGGCACGCTGATCGGGCATCTGTTCGCGGGGGTGCTGGAATGGCTTGCGGGATACCCGGTGGTCGATCCGCACAACGCCGCGATGGTCGGCATGGCGGCGCTTGCGGTGGCGGTCGTCGGCGGGCCGATGACGATGGCGATGCTCGTGCTGGAGGCGACGCAGGATTTTGCGCTGACCGGCGCGGTGCTTGCCGCCGCCTTGGTGTCCTCGACGATCGTGCGCGAGACGTTCGGCTATTCCTTCTCGACCTGGCGGCTTCATCTGCGTGGCGAAACGATCAAGAGCGCACGCGACATCGGGTGGATCCGCACGCTCACGGTCGGCACGATGATGCGGCGGGAGACCCGTGCGACCGAGAGCACGCTCAGCATTGCCGCATTCCGTCAGCGCTTTCCGCTCGGGGCGACGAGCCGGGTAGTGCTGGTGGATGCGGAACAGCGCTATGCCGGGATCGTGCAGACCCCGGCGGCCTATGCCGACGGGCTGGACCCGGAAGCCCCGGTGGGATCGATCGCGATCAACGGCGACGTGGCCTTGTCGACGGAACTCGACATCGCCAGCGTGATGAAACGCTTCGATGCAAGCGGCGCGGACGAACTGGCGGTGATCGACGGCGCGCGGCACGTGATCGGGATCCTGTCGGAGTCACACGTCCGTCGCCGCTATGCCGAAGAACTGGAAAAGGCGCAGAACGACCTGTTTGGAGAACGGTAAGCCGCGAATGTACCTTTGCTCATCATTCGCGACTGAGCAAATTGGTAAGCGGGCTTATGCTGACCGATCCCGCACTTGAAAACTTCGCAATCCTAGAGGGATGAGCGGTAATCGTCAGAATAGTTGATCTGATTTGGTATTGCGCTGCACATGGTTAATATTCTAGCAGCGATGTCGTGTCGGCCGCATTCGTGCGGACCGGTTCGGTCTGTGGATCGGCCCGGCTAAGCAGAACAGAAGACGGCTACACCGCACTCGGCGAGGATAAGAACAGAGCCCCAAGATGCTTCCTGCGTATCCGGGATGGCATCTTCGTCCGATTCACGTCGGGCGTAGTCGAAGTAAGAACACGGGAATTTGTGCTATGTCCTTGGTCGCAGGCTTGCGGGATCGCAACATAAACGGACTGGCCGTGGGGCTGCTCGTCATCGGTGCGATCGAGCGCGTGGGGTGGCTGGTATCGCGGCACGAGTTTCGCTCGGCCAGCGGCGAGGCGTTCAATGTCGCGGCGTCGGTGGCGCGGGACGGCACGATTGCGGACGTGTTTGCCAAGGGCAGTGGCCTGACCACGCACTTCACGCCGATCCTGCCGTTCATCGCGGGGCACATCTACCGCATCTTCGGCCTGCAATCGCCCATCGCCGAATCGATCCTTGCGGCGTTTTCCATCGGGACGGTGCTGGCGACGGGCTATCTGCTGTTCCTGTGCCTCGGCAGGCTGGGTACGCCGCCGTTGTGGCGTCTTGGCGCACTGGCGATCTATTGCGTAGCGGCGATCTTCCCGGAACTCGAGACGACGACCTTCCGCATCTGGGAGGGTGCGCTCGCGTGTCTGCTGAGCGCCTGGGTGCTGTTGCGTGTGCTCGATGCGGATCTGGCGTCCGATCGGCGACTGAAGACCTGGATGATCACGTGCTTCATTGCGTGCGTCTTGTTCTTCCTTAATCCCGCAACGGGCCTTGCCTGTTTTGCGATGCTGGGCATCTGGTTGCTCCGGCATTGCCCGATCCGCACCTGGCTTCCCTATTTCGTGAGCGCGGCGGTGATCCTGCTGGCGGTCCTTACACCGTGGACGGTGCGCAATTACGAGGCGTTCGGCCGGTTCATCCCGTTGCGCAGCAACATGGGGCTCGAACTGGCGCTGGCCAATCATCCCGCCGCGGTCGGCACCGGAGACCAGCGCGAGGTGTTCTGGAACAGGTTGCAGGAGATCCATCCGCAGGAAAGCCAGGCAGCATTCGACCGGATGCAGGCGATGGGCGGGGAGCGAGCCTATGCCGACGCACTGGGCGTCGAAGCCAAGCAGTGGATCCGTGCGCATCCGGTCGAGTTTGCCGCGCTCTCGTTGCGGCACGTCGTGCAATTCTATTTCCCGCCGGAATGGCAGTGGAACATCTACAGCAAAATCAATGCCGCGATGAAGCTGAAGCTCACGCTGACATGGGTGTTCGCGGGACTTGGGTTGATCGGCGCGTTGGCCAGTGCGCTGCTGTGGCGGGGCCGGTACTTCTATCCTGCGGCGCTCGTGCTGATGACCGCGCTGCCCTATGCGATGGTCCAGCCGGTGCTGCGCTATCACTATCTGATCTACGCGATCACGCTTTTCCTCGGCGTCGAGCTGGTACGGCGGTGCGTCATGGCCGTCTTGCCGAACCGCGCGTCGGCCACCGTAGACGTCGCTGCTGCTACCGGACGGCGCTGAGCGCTAGTCTCATCGGGGATCAGGCGGTCGGGACCAACGGCGCTTTCCCGGCGAAGGCATGACCTCTGCGGATCTAGCTGTTCTCCCGCGAAGGCGGGAGTCCAGGAGTCGCAAGAACTGTAAGCTGTTGTATTGCTTGGCTCTGGGTTCTCGCTTTCGCGGGAAAACAGCAAATGACGGGTCAGCCAACGGGCTCGCGCAAAACTCTGGCGAAGGCTGGAATTCAGTCGAAGGTGCAAGCGCCGCGGCGGAACTGCCGGGCTATGCGGCGCTCTCGCAGGAATGTTCTTGCCAAGGGCTCACGCTGTCCAACCAGCGCGAGCTCTCGCGAAACCTCAGTCCCGCTTGCCCGGCGCCGGATACGCCAGATACGCCAGCCGCCGCACTTCGAGGCGTCCGCGCACCACGGTGTCTAGGATCAGCCCGGTAAAGCCGTTGAGCGCCCCCAGGATAACCAAACCCGAGATGAGGATGAAGGTCGGGAAGCGCGGGACCAGGCCGGTTTGCATATAGGTGACCAGCAGCGGCACCGACAGGATCGCTGCGATCAGCAGGAACACTGCGCCGATCGCGCCGAAGAACAGCACGGGGCGCTCGATCCGGTACAGCGCGAGGATCGTGCGCAGGATCCGCCAGCCGTCGCGATAGGTCGACAGCTTCGAGGTCGAACCCTCGGGGCGCGCATAATAGGGCGTCTCAATCTCGGCGACCGGCATCTTGAGCTCGAGCGCGTGGACGCTGATCTCGGTCTCGATTTCGAACCCCGCCGAGAGCGACGGGAAGCTCTTGGTGAATCGGCGCGAGAAGACGCGGTAGCCTGAGAGGATGTCGGTGAAGGACCGGCCGAACAGCTTCGCCAGCATCCCGGTCAGCAACGCGTTGCCGAAGCGATGGCCGCGACGGTAGGATTCCTGGACTTCGCTGATGCGCGAACCGACGATCATGTCGAGCTGTTCGTCGACCAGTCGCGCGATCAGCGCAGGCGCGGAGGCCGCGTCATAGGTCGCATCGCCATCTGCCATGATGTAGATGTCGGCGTCGATATCGGCAAACATCCGACGCACCACCGCGCCCTTGCCCTGGATCCGTTCGCTGCGCACGATCGCGCCTGCAGCCTTGGCGACCTCGACCGTACGGTCCTTGCTGTTGTTGTCGTAAACGTAGATCCGGGCGTCGGGCAAAGCGGCACGAAATCCCGCGACGGTCTGCGCGATCGCAGCTTCTTCGTTATAACATGGCAACAGGACGGCAATCGACGGCGCGGTCATTATGAACTCCCTAAACTCGGTGTGGTTGTCCCCGCGTCAGGGATTACCGAGTCGGGCGATAGCCGCTGCGGCCACACAGTGCCACCGTCGAGGCATTAATTTGCGGTAAAGTCGTCGGGAAAAGATGTCGGATCGTCAACGCGCGATGAGGATTCAGCCAGCTTTCGCACCCACGCCGTCCGCAAGTTCCTCGGATCGGCGCTTCAATTTAATCGCTTCGTCGATCAGTTCGGCGGCATGGTTCGCATCGCGTTCGCTTACGGCAAAGGTCACGCAGTTCATTGCCTCACGGTGCAACCGTGTTGCGCGGGATTGGGATCTGTCAGGTTTTGCGGGCATTGGTCTTCAGATAGGTATGGGGTGATATGGAGAACAAAGCCTTCCCGGCTCAATAGGTTCCAAGGTGCGAACCGGATCAGACAGGCCTATGCGGCGGCGCAGGCAGGGCGATTTGCACGCGGCAAAGAATCGCCTCGATCTTGCCGATACCGTTGATTGCGCATCGACGGAATGGCGCTACGGTCACGGTCATGGCCGAACGAGACGACATCCCTACAGGCGCCTTCGGGCTGGCACCATCCGGTGGCGAGCCGGACGACGAGGCGCGGATTGCGCTCCGCCGTGACCGGTTGCTGGCGGCGCTTACGCTGACCGCCGGCGTGGGGCTCGCAATGGCGACGCCGTTCGCGCTCAAGGCGGGGGCGGAGTTCTTCCTGCCGACGACCGCGGCGCTGGTGATCGCGGTCGCGCTCGTCCCGATCCTCGAATGGCTCGAGCGTCGGCGCGTTCCGTCGGCGTTGGCGGCGTTGGTGTGTGTGCTGCTGTTCCTCGTCGCGGCAAACGTCGCGCTGGCGGCGATCATCGTGCCGGCGACCGAATTCTTCCGGCGGTTGCCCGAACGGATCGACCGGATCCAGATGAACATCGCGCCGCTGATCGACCTGTATTCGAGCCTCGAGAAATATCTCAACCGGACGGTGCAGCACCTTGCCGCGTCCGGCCCCGTCAAATCGCCGCAGACGACCGCGGTGACACCGCCCAGCTCGATCCTAGAGCTGGCGGCCACCTCGGCCCCGCAAGTCATCATCCAGGTGTTCTTCGGGGTGCTGGTGGTGTTCTTCTTCCTCGCCGGGTGGACGCGGCTGCGCAAGCGCACGATCACCAGCCGGTCGAGCTTCGGCGGCGCGATGGCGACCGCGCGCGTGATCCAGAACGTCGTCGACGATACGTCCGCCTATCTCGGCACGATCACGATCATCAATCTTGCGCTCGGTGTCGCGATTGCGGGCGTATTGTACGTCATGGGGATGCCCTATCCGCTGATGTGGGGCGGGATCGTCGCGTTGCTCAATTACGTGCCCTATTTCGGCCCGATCGCGGCGGCGGGGCTGCTCGCGCTCGGCGGGTTGATGACGTTCCAGGACATCTGGGTAGCGTTGCTGCCCGCGTTCATCATGATCGGGTTTCATCTGGTCGAGGCGAACGCGCTGACCCCGTTGATCGTCGGGCATCGCCTGACGATCAACCCGATCCTGATCCTCGTCTCGATCAGCTTCTGGTCGTGGGTCTGGGGCACCGCGGGGACGCTGCTGGCGGTGCCGCTGCTGATTATCCTGCAGACCGTGATCCGTGCGGCAGGCAAGCCCGACATCGCCGGATTCCTGTTCGAGCACGGCACGTTGACGCAGCGCGGGCCGGCAAGTTTCGCGACTTCTGCGGATGATGCAGAAACGGTTGTTGACAGGGTAGGGGGTGTCGCTTAGGAGCCGCGCCTCACGCTTCTCAAGC